>JBEKTN010000432.1:0-6362 GCA_049516015.1 Isosphaeraceae bacterium
TTGGTAATCATCACGGCTTCCTGCCAAAAGCTGAAAAATCCTTTTCTGGACCGCCCAGATTACCAACCAAACCGCGCGCCAAAAAGGCCAAATGCGACAGTTAATAAATTTCGTTTCCTAAACTCGGTCTACAGCCATGTTGGCGAGGCCGCGAAAACTCTCCCACCGGCTCTGAACGCCCACGCGCCTGAACACTTGGCCAACGAGATAATGCTAGATCCGAGCGAGTCGATTGCCAGCTGGCAACATTTCACCCTCGATGACTGGTATAGTTCGCGCTTGACGGTCGCCCAAAGAAAGTTTGTTGACCACCCGCTTTCGGCAAGTGTCCGGCTGGTAGGCCCGGCGGGAAGTGGCAAGACCGTTGCGCTGGTCGTAAAGTGCTTGCGCGAGTTGCGACACGTGGCCAACGTGGATGCCGCGAGGCGGTTTCTCTTCCTGACCCATGCCTCTTCCACCGTCTCCGCCGTCGAAGAACTTGCCCTTGAAATGGACCCGAAAATCCCACTCGAGGCCCTTACGAGTGATCCTCAGCGGTTGGTGATCTCAACGGTTTACGCCCTCGCCGATGACCACATGCGATACGACTTGAGCGGGCTGTCACCGGTGTCTTTGGACGGGCACGAGGGTCGCACATACCAAGCGGAGGTCCTTAACAATGTGATCGACAGCGAGTCCAAGACAAACTGGATTGCGTTCCGATCCAGTTGCTCTCCGCCCTTTGTTGCATACATGGAATCGTCGAGCACCTCAACGGAGCGGCGGTTTTTTCTTTGGGAGTTGTTAAACGAGTTTGCCTGCGTGCTGGATGCCGAGGGCGTCCGCAGCGGGACCGAACGACGGGAAAAGTACCTCACCGAAAAACGGAAGAGCTGGATGATGCCCTTGCATTCGCGGGAGGATCGCGAGGTTGTGCTGCGCCTGTACGATGGCTTCCGGAAGTGGTTACGAGATGACAGGGCAATCGGCACCGATCAAATGATAGCGGATTTCTTAAACTACGTGGACAGCTACCGCTGGGAAGCCACGCGGAAGAAGGAAGGTTTCGACGTGGTGTTTGTAGATGAGCTTCACTTGTTCAACCGTCAGGAAAGGATGCTGTTTCGCCACCTGCTTCGCGACCCGGATCGCCCGCCGACCGTTTTCATGGCGTACGATGCGAAGCAGTCCCCGCGCGATACGTTTCTCGGAATACCCAGCAAGGAGGTCCAGAGGTATGACCTGTGGCAGGACGCGCGGCTGGGCAAGACGGAAAAGATCGAGTTGGTCGATGTGTTTCGGTATACTCCGCAAATTGCGCGAGCCCTGTCGTCGATTGACAAGGGATTTCCGGGAGAGGACTTGGATTCCGATTGGCCGGCGTACAGCGGGATCGCCAAGACGGGGGACGGCCCGGTGCCGATCGTGTGTGAGCTTCAGTCGCGGCTCGCCACGTATGGCGTCGTGTTTAAGTGGGCGTCGTCGCTGCAAAGCCGGCTGGGCATCAAGAACCGCGTGGCGGTACTCTGTTGTAGCTACGACGCGTTCAAATGGTACTTAGATCGTCCGGAATTGCGGGGCGACTTTTATGCGATAACGTCTCGCGACGAGGCCTTGGCGATCCCCCACAGCGCCAGAAAGTTCGTCTTCAGTATGCCCGAGTACGTGGCAGGACTTCAATACCATACCGTGCTGCTTATCGATGTGAGCCGCGGCGAGGTCCCGGAGGGACCGTATTCGGCCGCGGCGCTGCGCAAGTTTGTTTCCCAAGTGTATCTCGGCGCAAGCCGCGCGGAGCGGCGACTGGAGATCTTCTGCTGCACCGAGCACGGGGGTATGGCACCGTTGCTGTCACTTGCGGTCGCAGAGGGTACTATCAATCGGGTCGAGAAAGAAGACCTTACGTTAAAGTAACAACGACCCGACACACAGCTAAGAATTCGGGCCTTCTGCCCAGGAATCTTCGCGTTTCTAGCCGTATTTCGGGTCGTTGTAAAGTAAATGTCAGGAGGGCCCACCCAAGGGCGAAGAATGGACATGGCAATCGGCGAGTTGGCGAGACTCGCGGCCGTAGTCGAGCGGCAGACGGCCGCGGACGTGCATACGACACGGTCGTGCCCGCACTCGGGCTGCCTCGGTTCTCGGCGCCCTCCGATCTCGTCACTCTCGTGTACGAGCCGATTCCTGTCGCCCGACTGGTCCTGAGAGGGAACCAGTCCGAAATACCGGCCTACGGTCTTGGAGTGTGGGAAGCGATGCGGATCATCGACGAAGGCGGCCACAGCCTCTGCCGTGCGAACGCCAACTCCAGGGATGCTTCGCAGGCAAGCGACGGCAGGAAAGTGCTGCGCCTGATGGTTCAACTGTTGCTCGATACGTTGCACCTGGCGGATGAGCGTCTCGATCTCTTCGAGCAGAAGGTCCCGCCGCAATTGCTGCGAAGCCGTAGGCAGGGCCAGCTGGCGGAGCCAGGCCAAACCCTTTTTCGTCCACAGACCGGGTTGCCTCGCGGGCACGATGCCTGCGCTGCGCAACAGCGCGCGAACCGAATTCTTGGCCCGTGTCCGCTTGGCAATCACCTGGTTGCGGCAGTTGATCAACTCACGCCAGGCTCGTACCTCTGTCGAGGGCACATGCACCGTCGGCGTCTCCCCCAGGTACAGTAACTTCGCCAGCCGCTCCGCGTCGTTGCGATCGTTCTTGTTCTTCGATCGGAAGATCAACCGCAATTGACCTGGATGTGCGACCAGGACCCGCGCGGCCAGCGGCCGCAGCAAGTCGTGGTAGTGGCCATACCCGCAGCTCGCCTCGTAGCAGACCTCGAAGCGATCAGGCAGGCTTTCGAGGATTCGCATCATCTCCTCGATGGTTCGTACCTGGCAGCGGCGGACGACTTGCCCTGTCCCGCTGAGCACACACACGGAAATCCGTTTGCTGTGGATATCGAGCCCGACGTAAAGCATAAGTACCTCCTCAAGTCAGGGTGCGTCAGAACCTCCACTACTCTGTTCCACGTTACTCGACTGACAGAGGCTTCCTACTTAGTTTCACACCTCGGTCGATCAGACCGACGCAAGTTGATGCCACTCTGGATTTCGCAGCTCGGTACAATGGTGCGTCTCGCCAGCTTCGATGAGTGGAGAAAATCGTGGCTAAGCCGTCTCAGAAAGAAATCACTGCCGCCGATCTCACGGACTACCTCAATTCCGAATCGGACTTTGCTTTCGAGATTCGTGCAATCAAGGAGCTTCAGAAGGCGGGAGACGTTCTCCATGGGGGAACGTATATGGACGCGATTACCGGAAAGCCTCGCCAATTTGACATCCGTGTGACGATCTCCAAGGACCGGTGCGTGATTCGCTTGGCGGTCGAATGCAAGAACCTCAAGACGACCTTTCCGCTGCTCGTATCCTGTCTGCCGCGACGCGACGATGAAGCGTTTCAGCACATCGCGGCATCGGTCGATCTCGGTTACTACACACTCTCCGATACGGATCAGGGCGAAACGGCGTTCCTTGCGAATGAGCCGTTCGTTCGAACTCTCAGTATGGCAAGCGCAAATTGCATGTACAAGACTGGCGAACCGGTGGGCAAGATGCTCGCGCAGGTCAGTCGTGATTCCAACAACGTGTTCAACGTCAGCGACGCTGAAATCTACGGTAAATGGTCGCAAGCGTTGTCCTCTGCCGATGATCTTGTCGCCATGTGCCCAGATGACGGGAAATTGAAAGAGTGCGACTATTGTTTCTCTTCTGTTATTCCGGTCTTGGTCGTCCCGGACGGGACGTTGTGGCGCTGTGCCTTTGACCTCGACGGCAATCGGACGATTGAGCCCGAGCTGACCAAGCGTGTGCAGCTCTTTGTGGGAAAGCAGTCCAGCTATCAGGAAATGATGTTCCTTGGCCCCGATTACATGGTCAGCCACCTGGAGATTGTGACGCTGTCCGGGTTGCCCGACCTAATCGCAGACTTGAATACGCACGAGACGCTGGTGCCTGCGTCCGTGGCAAAGTCCTTTGAAGAGAATCTCGGGCCATGCTTCGACGATCGGTACCATTAAGCTCAGCGGCTGGCCCGTTGCCGGACATGCGGCTTGCATACCAAGACAAAGAACGACTCCGTTGCTCGTACGCTTCGGTCCGACACATCTCGGTCGATCAGACCGACGCGCAATCTCCGTGCAAATTTCGTGAGGGATAATTGACTGATCCCTGGTGAAAGATCACCATTCCTGCTGGTACCCGTCGCTCTTGAACCTGCTGCTTTGCCACCTACTCGCGTGATGGCATGCCGACGGCGAAGACGAAGACCGGTCACCCGCACGCGGCGATGAATTCCCCGAGCGGAATCCCGAGCTTTCCCAGGCAGTTCTTGATCTGCACCGGATGCACCTTGCGGTCGATGCCGTGGCAGCCGAATGTGAACTGCTTGCCGCCCTGCCGATACACCTTCTGCTCACTCCCTTTCGCCATCGACCACTCGCACCCAAAGTGCCTCGTCAGGATCGCCCTGATCCGCTTCAGCCGGAGCTGCGGCAGCCGCGGCCGTTTCGCAACCGGCGTCTCGACTTCGGCCACGTCGGGCTCGGCCAGAGCGACGACAAGGGCCGCAGTCTGTTCTTCCTCGGTTGCGTCAGACTCCAGACCCCGGCTGACCACCGGACCGGGGTCGAGTCGGCCCCAGGCCTCGTACAGCTGCGAGGTAAGCGTGTCGAGGACGTACCAACTGACGGCGAGTTCCGACCGGCGTTCGTCGGGCAGGTAATCGGGCTGCACTCGGAGCCACGGATACTCGCGGTGACAAAGCCAACCGTCGCGGCGGAAGGCTAGTTGGTGCCTTGTGGTGCGTTCGCCCGACGGTTCCGGCGACGACGAGGTGACCACCATGCCGACCGATCCGCCGTGGTACACGTCCCACGTGAACCGAGCCCAGAGGTCGGGGGCAAGTCGCCGCTTTTCGGCGTCGTTGACGCTCAGCACGCAGAGGACGTAGCGCAGGAAGGTGAGGTCTTCGGCCCGCCGGGTTACTTTGGTCTGAATGTCGGTGAGCCACTCCGGGCCGTCGTGCTGTGCGTAATCCGCCGGGAGGTGTTGGGCGATCCGCTGGAGGAACGCGGTGAACGCCTTGACCTTGCGACCGTAGCCGTCTACGAGGTGGTTCGCGTAGTACCGGCTGGCCGCGCTCGCATAGCGGTCCCGGCCGGTCTCGGCGTAGCACTTCAGGTCGGGACCCATCACCTGCTCCGCGAACCCCGATAGCATGAACCGCTGGCTCAGGTTGAGCACGCTCGAGTTGATCGTCCCGGGCTGCACGATCCGCTTTTCGAAGAGTTGGTAGAACTCCTCGTAGCAGTCCTGGTACAGCCGCCACGGGTCGTTCCCGTTCCGCGGGCTCAGTCGGTCGAGGCTCCCCCGGATCTCGAAGTACATCTGGCACCAGCCGAGGAACTTCTCTTCGAGCCACTCGTGCTCCCCGGCCAGGCTCAGGGTCGCCTGCGCCTCCACCGTGCGCTCCCCGGCGAACCGAGCGTTCAAGTTGCATAGCATGCCGAGGAGCTCCCCGAACGCGGGGGCGAGGTGCGGTGCCGTCTTCTGGAGGTAGTGCGGGGCGACGTACTCGGCCGGGTTCGGCTCGGCGATCACCTCGTCGGCCGGGATCGAGTCCGACCCCGTCACGACGGCCCACGCGTCGTCGTCGGTGATCACCTGGGCGGTCGCCTTCACGGCAGCTTGGGTCCGGTCGTCGGACATGGTGGTTTTCCTCGCAGGTCGCGTCGAAGTCTAGAACACGACGAGAGCTGGCTCGTCCGACGCAAGTGTCGCCCTCCATAGTCTTCGCCGGCCAGGAGTTTGCCTTCCGCACACGCGTTCCCGGCCGGTCCTTTCTGGACAAGGAACCGGGAAACGTCGAATCGCCTCCGGGAGTACAAGTACCGCTCCGGGAAGTGTATTGTCCGTTGTCGTCGATCTTTCGTCTACGCACCGCTTCCCGTCGCCCGCTCCACGGCCGCACGCATGTACTCGGGATCGTGGGCGACGTGCTGGTAGACCTTAGCCAGCATCGACGGTTCAGAGTGGCCCATCAGGATCGCCACCGTCAGCGGGTCGAGGCTGCGCTGCAGCGATCGCGTCGCCCAAGAGTGGCGGATGGGGTACACGCAGTACTTCCGGCCGTGCTTGGCGAGAGAGCGTGCGCGCGTCGGTCCGACACACCGCGGTCGATCAGATCGACGCACGCAAGATGAAGACAATGGCCGTCGGGCACCTAGTACTACAGCGCTATGCTTGACGTAACTCCAAGGTCAACTGCAACAAGCAATCAGCATCGCGAATTCATTAGGAGACGCGAGGATCTTCGAAAATAGGCTGCTTTTCCCGTCTTTC
>JBEKTN010000433.1:0-6361 GCA_049516015.1 Isosphaeraceae bacterium
CCATTTCTATTTCCCATCGTGCCATCTTATCCACTCAGACGAAGATCTCCCAAACACCATCTGCGTAAGCAGATAACTCCTACGACCCGCAACCTACCCTGGTCCCAGATCAGGAGGTCTGATATTCCATCGGGGCGCTCCGGCCAAGGTGCATGCGCTCGTGGTCAACGAGCTTCGTTCAGCCTGGGGTTCGCCCTGAAGACTTCGTTCCCTCTTACTATACGTAGAGAAATTGTTCGACAAAAGCGGGGCAGCGGCTACTGGATCACGCCTCGCTGCGGTGGGAAAATCTGTGCTTGGTAAAACCCGCGATCCACGTTTTCCCTGAGGGCTCCGACATGACCTCTCCCTACAAGAACGTGGAACAGTCGTTCGCCTTGGCGAAGGAACGCTATGCGGCATTGGGCATGGACGTCGATCGGGCCCTGCAGCGTCTGGGCAGCATTCCGATCTCACTGCACTGCTGGCAGGGCGATGATGTCGGCGGCTTCGAGAACACCGGCTCCGAGCTGGGCGGGGGCCTGGCGGTTACCGGCAACTATCCGGGCAGGGCCCGTACGCCCGCCGAGCTCCGAGCCGACGTGGACAAGGCTCTGGCTCTGATTCCCGGCACTCACCGGTTCAACCTCCATGCCAGCTATGCCGAGACCGGGGGAAAGAAGGTCGAGCGCGACGCCCTCGAGCCGGCGCACTTCCAGCGGTGGATCGACTGGGCCAAGGCGAAGGGCATGGGAATGGACTTCAACCCCACCTACTTCGCCCACCCCAGAGCGGCTGACGGCCTGACGTTGGCCCACCCGGATCCAGCCATCCGCAGGTTCTGGATCGACCACGGCATCGTCTGTCGAAAGATTGGGGCCGCTTTCGGCAAGGCGCTCGGCACGGCTTGCGTGACCAACGTGTGGATTCCCGACGGCATGAAAGACTCGCCCATCGACCGCAAGAGCCCGCGGCAGCGGCTCGCCGAGTCGCTCGATGCGATCTTTGCCGAGCCTATCGACCATAAGTTCAATCTCGACGCCGTCGAGGGCAAGCTCTTCGGCCTCGGTTCCGAGAGCTACGTCGTCGGCTCGCACGAGTTCCACTACGGCTACGCGGTCTCGCGGAAGACGCTGCTTTGCCTCGACGCGGGCCACTATCATCCCACCGAGGTGCTCTCCGACAAGATCTCGGCCGTCCTGAGCGTGCTCGACGAGATCCTCCTGCACGTCAGCCGGGGCGTGCGCTGGGACAGCGACCACGTGGTCATCCTCAGCGACGAGCTCGAAGCCATCGCGCAAGAGCTGGTGCGGGGCGATTTCCTCGGCCGCGTCCACATCGGCCTTGATTTCTTCGACGCCAGCATCAACCGCGTGGCCGCCTGGGTCATCGGCGCTCGTTGCATGATCAAGGCCCTGTTGATCGCGCTTCTGGAGCCAACGCCGACTCTGCGTCAACTCGAGGCCGAGGGGAACTACACGGCGCGGCTGGCGCTTCTGGAAGAGCTCAAGACCCTACCCTTCGGCGCGATCTGGGATCATTACTGCCAGTCCAGGGAAGTACCCGTCGGCCCTGCCTGGATCGACGCAGTCAAACGCTACGAGGCCGAGGTGTTGGCGAAGCGGTCTTGAATGAGTTGCGAGTGGCGGGTGACGAGTTGCGAGTTGCGAGCGGAGTTGATTGGAGAATCATCAGGGACAACCCGCTCAGCACTTGCCACTAACCACTAACCTCGCCACTCGCCACTTTCCTATTGGATTCCAGCATTTCGGCATCCCCCTGATCTGCCTGGTCGCCGCAGCCGCGGCCACGCCGTCGCTTCTCACCGAGCCGTTGCGGGAATCCGGGCCGGGGCTCAGTCCCGCCGAGTTGCGGTGCGAGTACCGGGCCAATCCCCTCGGCATCGACGTTTCCCGGCCTCGGTTAAGCTGGATCGTCACCTCGGCCGAGCGCGGTCAGCGACAGACCGAGTACCAGGTTCTGGTAGCCAGCAGCAACGCCGATCTGATGCTTGACCAAGGCGACCTCTGGGACAGCGGCCAGGTGAAGAGCGACGATACTACGGCCATCGTCTACGGCGGAAAACCGCTCTCGTCCAATCAGCCTTGCTACTGGAAGGTCAAGGTTTGGGACAAGGATGGCAAGCCCTCGACCTGGAGTTCTCCGGCGATCTGGTCGATGGGACTGCTCGAGCCATCGGACTGGAAGGGAGAGTGGATCGGGCACGACAGGCCCCGCGAAACGACCACATCCGATCCTGCCTCCGGGGGTGCAATACCGGAATCCGCCAAGCTGGTTCTTCCCCCGCCCTCTTACCTTCGACTTACCTTCCAGGTGAGAAAGCTCGTGAAGCAGGCCACGGTCTACTCCACCGCGCTGGGAATTTATGACCTCCACCTCAACGGCAAGCGCATCAGCGACGAATATTTCAACCCCGGCTGGACTGACTACACCAGGCGGGTCTATTACCGCGCCTATGATGTGACCAACCGGCTTCATGCTGGGGATAACGCTCTGGGCGCGATCCTGGCCGATGGCTGGTACAGCGGCTACGTCGGCTACGGCAAGCTGCGCGACCATTACGGCAAGCACACGCGGTTCAAAGGTCAACTCCACCTCGAGTACGCCGACGGCAGCATCGAAATCGTGGCGACCGGGACAAACTGGAAGGCGGTGCCCGGCCCGATCGTCGAGGCCGATTTCCTCATGGGCGAAACCTATGACGCGCGAGCGGCCGTTCATGGCTGGGACGGCCCTGGGTTCGACGATTCCCGGTGGACGCCAGTCATCACGGGCTCCGAGGTCAAACCCCTGGTCGGGGCGCACCCGGGACCGCCCGTTCGTCCCTTTGCGGAGCTCAGGCCCAAAGCGATAACGGAGCCGAAGCCCGGCGTGTACGTGCTCGACCTGGGCCAAAACTTTGCCGGCGTACCGCGGCTCAAGATTCATGGAGAGCCCGGCCATAGGGTCACCCTCCGGTTCGCCGAACGGCTCAACCATCTGCGATGGCAAGGGCGAGGAGACCTGGTCGCCACGATTTACATTTCACAGCTTCCAGTACGTCGAGATCACCGGGCTGAAGTCACCACCCACGGATGGCACGGTAACCGGGGTTGCCCTTTCCAGCGACACGCCCGTCGTGGGCCGGTTCGAGTGCTCCGACCCGATGCTCAACAAGCTCCATAACAACAGCTACTGGACCCAGCGAGCCAACTTCATCGACATCCCCACCGACTGCCCCCAGCGCGACGAGCGATTGGGGTGGACCGGCGACGCCCAGGTTTACATCCGCACGGCCACGCTCAACTGCGACATCCAGGGATTCTTCACCAAGTGGCTGGTCGACCTGGTCGACGGCCAGCGGCCCGACGGCCAGTTTCCCATGGTCGCTCCTGTGAAGGTGGCCGGCGACGACGGCGGCCCCGCCTGGGCCGACGCGGGCGTGATCTGCCCGTGGACGATTTACCAGGTCTACGGCGACCGCCGCTTGCTCGAGCGGCAGTATCACTCGATGCTGAAGTTCGTCGAGTTCTGCCGCAAGCGATGCACGCCCGAATTGCTCCCACCGACACAGTACCACTGTTTTGGAGACTGGCTGAGCATCGGCGCCGACACTCCGAAAGACGTCATATTCACCGCCTACTTCGCCCTCAGTACCAAGCTCACGGCGGCGGCCGCCGAGGTCCTCGGCAAGACCGAGGAAGCCTCCCATCTCCACAGCCTTTACCAGAAGATCAAGGCCGCATTCAACAATGCCTACGTCAGGGGCGATGGCCGGATCAAGGGAGATACCCAGGCTTGCTGCGTTCTGGCCCTTGCGGTCGGTCTTGTTGACGGCGAGATGGCGCGCCAGGCCGCACGCCATCTTGTCGAGGATATCGAGAAGCGCAGCAACCATCTCTCGACGGGTTTCATCGGCACCAAAGACCTGATGCTGGTACTCTCCAAGATCGGCCGCCAAGACGTGGCCTATCGTCTCCTCTTCAACGACACCTTTCCCTCCTGGGGCTTCTCGATCAAGCACGGAGCCAACAGCATCTGGGAGCGGTGGGACGGCTGGACCCCCGAAAAGGGCCTCCAGGACCCGGGTATGAACTCGTTCGCCCACTATTCCTTCGGCGCCGTGTATCAGTGGATGGTCGAGAACATCGGCGGCATCAAGAGCGACGGTCCGGCGTACAAGCAGATTCTCATCGAGCCCCACCCCGGCGGCCGCCTCACCCATGCCGAGACGTCCTACCAGAGCATCCGCGGCCAGATTGCTACCTCCTGGATCAAAGAGGGCCAGACGCTTTCCCTGAACGCGACCATCCCCGCCAACTCAACAGCCACGGTGATCCTGCCAGCCTCTGGACCGGAAGCCATCACCGAGAACGGCCGTCCCTTGGATCAGTCCGAAGGCGTGAAGGTCGAGAGCAGCGCGGGCGGCCGAACCGTGCTCAAGGTCGGTTCTGACCGCTACACCTTCGTCACAAAAACCAAGTGAGAGGAATGCAATCCATGCGACATCGCCTTGCCACGATCCTGATCCTGTGCCTTGTTTCATTCGTTCTCTGCCCGTCGCCAATACGGGCCGCAGCGGCGTCGACGCGGACCGACGAGAAGGGGGCCAGTTTCATCACTCTCTTCAACGGTAAGGACCTGGCCGGCTGGCACGGTCAGGAGACCGCCGATCCGCGGAAGTTCACTGCCCTCAGTGGCGACGAGAAGGCCAAGCAGCTTGCCAGGGATGCGGAGGACTTGAAGGAGCATTGGCGTGTCGAAAACAGCGAGATCGTCAACGACGGCCAGGGCGTCTACCTGACCACCGACAAGGATTACGGCGACATCGAGCTCCTCGTCGATTTCAAGATCGGCCCCAAGGGCGACAGCGGCGTTTATCTCCGCGGCACACCGCAGGTCCAGATCTGGGATTTCACCGAACCCAGCTATGCCAACCTCGGTGCCGACAAGGGCTCTGGCGGACTCTGGAACAACAGCCCCGGGAACGCCGGCAAGGACCCCCTGACCCTGGCGGACAACCCGATCGGCCAGTGGAACACCTTCCGGATCATCCAGACCGGGGCGCGGACCACGGTCTACCTCAACGGCAAGCTCGTCGTGGACCATGCAATCCTGGAGAACTACTGGGATCGCGCCAGCCCCATCCCGGCCAAGGGCCCGATCCAGCTACAGACTCACGGCAGCGAAATCCGCTGGCGGAACATCAAGGTCCGGGAGATCCCTGCGGAAGAGGCCAACGCGATCCTGGCCAAGCATGGCGCCGAGGGGTTCAGTACGATTTTCAGCGGCCAGGACCTGACTGGCTGGGCCGGCCCGATCGACCAGTACCAAGTGAAGGATGGGGTCCTGATGTGCAAGCCCGAACAGGGGGGTACGATCTATTACAACAAGGAACTGACCGACTTCGCAGCCCGCCTCGAGTTTCGACTTCCGCCCGGCGGCAACAACGGCCTGGCGATCCGCTACCCGGGCGAGGGCGACACCGCCTACGTCGGCATGTGCGAACTCCAGATCCTTGACGACTCAACCACGAAGTACGGCAAGCTCGACCCACGCCAGTACCACGGTTCGGCCTACGGCATGGTTCCCGCCAAGGTCGGCTACCAGCGCCCGGTTGGCCTCTGGAACTTCCAGGAGGTGACCGTGAAGGGTTCGAAGATCAAGGTCGAGCTCAACGGCACCGTGATTCTCGACGCCGACCTGAGCACCGTCAAGGATTTCATGGCCAACTCCGCCCACCCCGGCAAGGACCGGGCCTCCGGCTTCTTTGGTCTCGCCGGCCACAACGACCCGGTCGAGTTCCGCAACATCGCAATCAAGCCATTGCATTGACCGCACAGGTCGCTCCCTCGGTTCCCAGCAAGCGTGCTCCGCTTTCGAAATGGGGATCGAGAGGGCAACCGCCAAGACGAGCAACGACAGTACCGCTGGCAGCGGATATCGCTTCCCCTCGGCGCGACGCATCAAGAACTTGTCTCAGGAGATCGAGCAGACGTGGTGACGCATCCATGCGAGAAACGTCGTGTGTTTTAAAGAACGTTTCATCGCATAATCAACGCCCATGGCGCGTGTCAAAGAGAACCGAACGGCCGAACGGCCGAACGGCGAACGGCCGAACGGCGAACGGCCGAACGGCGAACGGCCGAACGGCGAACGGCGAACGGCCGAACGGCCCTGACCCTGACCCTGAACTGTGATTCAGACGTAAGCGGCCGGGGCGGCGGGACCGCGCAAGGCGCCGCCGAACGCGTCGCAGACCAGGCCCGCGTGTTTCCCGTCGTTTTCTCACTCCGCACGACCTGAGGCGCCCTGCGAGGTCATCCCCTCTCGCGCCGCCCCGATTTCACTCGGGATGACTTTTTTTGCTTTTTTCCTGCCG
>JBEKTN010000434.1:0-6360 GCA_049516015.1 Isosphaeraceae bacterium
GACGGTCTCATGTTTTAGGCCAATTCCCTCACGGAAGGCCGACTCCAAGCCCTTACCAGACAACAACTATAAGCACAAGCCACCCATATTCGCGATCGGCGTTGGGTGCCACCCACTTTCTGGCACCCGGGAAACGTGGGTGGCCCGCTTCGTCGCGGCATTTGTCATCCCCATCCGCCATGTGTCATCTGCCATCCGCCATTTGCCATCCGCCATTTGTCATCTGCCATCCGCCATTTGTCATTTGCCATCCGCCATTTGTCATTTGCCATCCGCCGTGTGTCATCCGCCATTTGTCATCTGCCATCCGCCATTTGTCATCTGCCTTTTCTCCTTCCCCATTCCCCGTTCCGAATTCCGCATTCCGCATTGTCTAACGAGGCTCCGCCTCAGACCGACGAGCCTTGCTACAGCTGAAACCCAAAACTTGACTCAAACGCTATGAGTTTTGGCATTCAAGTGCCCTAGGTAAGTCCGCTTCGCGGCGCCCGAACAATTGGCGCGCCAAATGGAGACCTACGCTCGGCCGAACGGCGGGGTCGGGAGACCCTCGCCGAACGAAGGACCGTCATCTCCCTCCCTTCGGATTCACTGGCCACTGGTCACTGGCCACGGTTCTCTCGCCACTCGCCGCCGCCCGGGGCTCGGGCTTCAAGCATGAGTTGCCCGACTGTGTTAGAATACTTGTTCGTGTTTGACCAGGAGGGTCGAGGACTCATCAGGTTCCATCACTCGCGTCACGTTGCCATGGCTCATTCTCCCGCCTCGGACACCCTGGAGCTCGGTGATCGATTCGAGGTCTTCCCGGTCGATTCGACGGAACGGCTCAAGCTCCCCAGGGTTCTTGGTCCCGATGGGTTTCCGATCGAGAGGATCGAGGATCCGACGGGAAGGCTGCTGGAGGTGGAGCTGGACCCGGTGGAGCATTCGGCCGTCGTTCCCGGCCTGGGCCGCGGCGCCACCAATCCGGCCTCCACATTTTGGCTGGAATACCAGGGCTCGGGGCGCTTCCGCTTGATCGTCGAACCGGTAGTGGTCCCGCCGGGCAACGGCGAGCAGACAACAGAGCAGGGAGTGCGCGTCGAGTTCGACTCACAAGACAGGTCTGTCGTCCTGTCCGAGTCGAGCTTTTCGGCTGGACTGCGGGACTTTGAACTGGCGCTGGAAGCCGCCCGGCTGGCGACTCACGCAGGGTTCGACCGGCTGATCGCGCTGCCCTTGGTCCGCGAGCTCGAACTGCTAGAGCATCAGATCCGCACCGTCAAGACCGTCTTGCGCCGTTTTCGCGGCCGGGCCATGCTGTGCGATGAGGTTGGCCTGGGCAAGACAATCGAGGCTGGCCTGGTTCTCTCCGAGCTGATGATCCGCGGCCTGGTCCGGTCGGTCCTGATCCTGGCGCCTCCGTCGCTCATCGAGCAGTGGCAAGGAGAAATGCGCCGGAAGTTCGCAATCGAGCTGATCAGCCATGATAGCCCGTCGTTTCGAGTGCGGGGGACCAAAGCCTGGACCGAGTTCGACCGCGTGATTGCTTCGATCCACACGGCCAAGCGCGAACCGCACCGGTCGGCGATACAGGCCCGCAAGTGGGACATGGTGATCGTGGACGAGGCGCACCACTTGCGCAATCGCAATACCCAGGCATGGAAGTTCGCCAGCGAGGTTCAGAAGCAGTTCATCCTGCTGCTCACGGCGACTCCGGTACAGAACAATCTCGAGGAGTTGTACAACCTGGTCACCCTGCTGGAGCCAGGACTGCTGAGCACGTCGCGGCAATTCCTCCGCCATTTCGTCGATAAGCGTGACAAGCTGACCCCGCGTAACGTGCCTGAGCTCCACGGTCTGCTGGCCGAGGTGATGATCCGGAATCGGCGGAGCACGGTGGGTTTGCAGTTCACTCGACGGTGGGCGAAGACCGAGCGGATTCCGCTATCGCCACCCGAGCAGTCTCTCTACCAGGACGTGACCGAGTTCGTGCGGGGGCATCTCCGGGCGAGCAAGGAGACGGCGGCTCTGACCCGGATGGCCCTGGTGATGTTGCAAATGGCGATGGGCAGCTCGAGCCAGGCGGCAGCCGGTACCCTGGGGAAGATGGCCGAGCATCCGAAGCTGGGGACAGGGGAACGTCAGCGGCTTCTTGATCTGGCTGCCCGGGCTTCGGCTCAGCGCGAGAACACCAAAGCCCAACGTCTGATTGACCTGGTTGGCGAGTACCGCGACAAGATGGTGATCTTCACGCAGTTCCGTGCTACCCAGGAGATGCTGCGTGTGCGGCTGGCGGGGGCGGGTCTCGACATCGCGGTGTTTCACGGGGGGTTAACGCGGCTGGAAAAGGAGTCCGCCATCGAGCAGTTCCGAGGGCCGGCGCGGCTCCTGCTCTGCACCGAGGCTGGCAGCGAGGGACGCAATCTCCAGTTCGCCCATGCCGTCTGCAACTTCGACCTGCCGTGGAACCCGATGAAGATCGAGCAGCGGATCGGCCGGCTCAGCCGGATCGGCCAGACCCACGACGTCCACGTCTTCAACCTGGTGGCCGCGGGCACGGTCGAGGCGGCCGTGCTGCACCTTCTGGAGGCCAAGCTCAACATGTTCGAGCTCGTGATCGGCGAGGTCGATATGATCCTGGGCAACCTCGAGGAGGAACGCGAATTCCAGGACGTCGTGGCCGACCTCTGGGCCGAATCGGCCGACACCGAGGACTTCACGCGACGCATCGACGACCTGGGTGACCGACTGCTGGCAGCCAAGCGCGCCTACTTTGAACAGCGCGCGCTGGACGACCAGCTTTTCGGCAACCGCTTCGCGCCCGATCAATGAGCTAGTTCGCGATCCAGGAATCCGCCAGCAATGAACCCGAGCCACGGCATCACCGACGGAGGAGCACTTCCCCCACTGGAGCAGTTCCTCCGCGATTACGCGGAGGCATCCGGCGGCATGTGGGACGAGATTGAGCCTCAGGTCTACGACCTGATGTTGCCGGCTCGGGACGGTGCTGGAGAGCCCAAGGTCGTGCGGGTCGCCTTTGATCCCGAGGCGATCCCCGAGCATCCCGAGGCCCAGCTTGCCAGCCACGGTACTCCGCTGGTCGACCGGCTCCTGGCGGATGCCGTGGAGCACGCCCGCCGCGTCATTCTCTACGTGGTCGGCCTGAACCTGGCTTCCTCGGGTTTGGAGGACCGGGTACGCCGGGCGGTGTCGCTCCCTCCGGGATTTACCCTCGAGGTCGAGTCTGTGCGGCCGCTGTTCTTTCCCCAGGCCGCTTTCTGGTTCGAGGCGACCTTTATCAGCGACCAGAAGGAGCAAGAGATCCTGCCGGTGGCGATCGACTTGCATCATGGCCGCCAGGTCCGGCACCTCGATCGCCTGCTCGATCGCTCTCGACTGGCCGAGACGCCTGCTCTGCCCCTGGCTGAGACCCGGCATCCGGGCCTGGCGTCCGCCTATCCGATCGCGCGGGACCGCGTTTTCCGAACTCTCGCGGCTCTGGCCAACACCCGGCAGCGCGAGCTAGGGGACCGGCTGGCCCGGCAGCTCGACCGCATCGGCCGCTACTACAGCGACCTGCGAGCCGAGGTGGAGGAGCAGGACCGTCGCGCGCAGAGCCGAGGCGAGGACTCTGCCCGTTTCAAGGGCCGGCTCGAAGCACTCGACCGCGAGGAGCAGATCCGCACTGCCGAGCTGCGCCAGAAGAGCCAGTTGAGAGTCCACTTGCGGCTCCTTAACCTGGTGGAGATCTATCAGCCCAAGCTGCTCGTTGGCACAAGTGCGAGCAACCCGGCCAGGAAACCGAACTCGGGAGCCACTGAGCTGGAGTGGGTGTGGGATCCTCTGGTCGAGAACGTGGAAGCCACCGCCTGTCCCCAGTGCCATCATCCCACGTTCGAACTTGGCCTCACCCGCCAAGGTGGGCTCGCCTGCCCCGCTTGCGCCGCCTCCCGTGCGCCCACGGCCCGGCGATGAGCCTGCGTTTTCGACGGGGTGCCGGGGTCAGACGGGGTGTCCCGGTCAAGAATTCGGGCTAATCGCGCGGGAACACTCCCTCGTCGATCAGCTCCTGGCGGTAGGCTACGCGGTGGTCGAGATTGATGCGCAAGGTCGCGACGGTTGCCTGGCCCATCGCAGTGCGGCCCACAAGGCGCGGGCCGTCCCAGCGGAAGTGACGGTGCCACTTGTGGCGGCGGGGATTGAATAGTGAAACAGTCTTTTGTGTCTTCACATCTCGGTTGCTCAGATTTGTCCCTTTGAAACCGTTGCACGCGAAGCACGCCAGGCACAGGTTCGCGGCCCGCGTCGGCCCGCCGTGGCTGGTGGCGATAACGTGGTCAATCTCGAAAGTGGTGTCGTCGTACTCCCGGGGCATGCGGCAGTATTCGCAGCAGTTCCCGGCCCGTCGCCAAACCAGTTCTCGCAGCGCGCGATCCATGCATGCTCAGTGTGTTTTCGCCTTGCCGTTACTCGTGCGGCGCTTGAGGACGCGACGAGCCTTGGACTTGAGGATGCCAAGGAGGCTGCCGATGCGGCTGTACGCCTCGACCTCGGCCTGCTCATCGGAGGTGAGCGTGCCTGCGCGCGCCTTGGCGGCGAGCGTGTGCATGCGGTCCTTGTCGGCGGGGCTGAAACCCAGCGTCAAAATGCCCTTGGCTGCCGCCGCGGACAACGCAGGTTCGTCTGGTCCTGCGATCCGGGTCAGGATGGCCGCCTCATGGTAGGGTAGCTCGGTCCGGTGCATACACGGTCCTTTGGACGAAGCACTCTTTCCTGGAAGACTTTACCATGGAAGACCTCCCCAAGGGAAGCACATCCGCAAGCCTGCGGCTCCTTGGGCGGAGGCAATCTTCCCGCACAGCCCACGCGTCGCTGCGCTCCGACAGCGATCCGCGAGCACCGAAGGTCCATCCGGGTACCTCTACCGATCATCCTCCTCCGCGTGATTGTCCAGACATTTCGCCAGTGTTGGCCCGTTTCTGGTTCGTGAATCACTCGACGCGGTCCGATGCCGACTGACTGTCCATTCGCGGCGGCCTGTACTGTCGCGAGCAGCAGGTCAGGCACGGGCGATCTTGGTTCGATGATGGATCATCAACGAACCAAGAAGCAAAAGCGCGCCCAGGACCATGAACACGTCGGCGGTGTTGAAGATGTCCGTGGGCCGGATTGCAAGGATCACGTAGTCACGGACATAGCCCAGGGCGAGCCGATCCACCTGGTTGCCCAGGGCGCCTGCCAGCAGCAATCCTGCCGCCGCGGCATCGAACTTACACCAGCGATCACGGTCCAGCACGATCGCCCAGCGAAAAACCATACCCAGGACGACGAACCCGACGATCGCCAGGCCACCTCGGAGGAATGGAGTGCCATGGCCTTCCAGGCTGTAGATTCCACCGTAATTCCGAGCCTGGGCGCCTGCATAAAGGCCCGGGATGACCTGACTGATTCTGGCAGGCTCTCTCCACGACGAAAAGGCCCACCACTTGCCCAGTTGATCAAAGGAAAGGCAAACTCCCGCGGAGACAAGGAACACGACCAAGAGGGCGCGATGCCGAGCGATTTCCCGTTGCAGCAACGACGAGGATCCAGGCGGGTGAGTCATGAGAATTCCCCTTGGATCGAGGATGATCTGCCGTACGTGAGGCGGCAGCCTGGAACTCTTAGCCTGCACTATAAGCCTCCTTGCCCGCTCAGGCGGCATCGGTTGCATATTATCCGCAGAGGCGGGGACTTTTTTCGACTCGAGGATGATCAATAGAAACGGCGCGACGGAGATAAGAGGCCGGGAATCGTTTTCTTCAATGTCGGAGCGACTGTCGCTATCCCCAGCCCGTTCGTTGAGCCGAACAAAAACTCCCGGGCCCTTATCTTCCCCAGCTTGTTTCATGGCGGGAGCGTATGGGAATCGAACCCACCAGGAGCCTGTTTCCAAACCCCTCACCGGTTTTGAAGACCGGGCAGAGCACCAGCTACTGACACGCTCCCGAGCGTTGCCCGAAAAGGGCTTGCGGCGAAGATACCAAATCCGATGCGTCGGTCCTACCGGTTTTTTTACCGGTTTCGTCCCCCATATCGGGGGAAAAAGGCGATGGGCCGGCAGGCAAAGTTGAGGCGGAAAGGTGAGTATTGGGCGACGGACGCTGGAGGCAAAACGACGTACTTTGGCAGAACTGGTACTGAGCGCGCAAGATTGACCCACTCTGGGGCGATTTGAGCGCGCAAAACTGACCCACCGTAGCCGCCTTCGTTAGAGTGAGGGAAATCCCCGATAATAATTTCATCTTGATTCGCGATCTTGGTTCTCCGTGATCCGAGGTCCGTTAGATCGATTGAGGTTGGATGAGGATTTCATACTTGGGGAGGATCTTGTCGCGT
>JBEKTN010000435.1:0-6350 GCA_049516015.1 Isosphaeraceae bacterium
GGAACACATCGGACCAACTCTCTTCTCACAGAGAAAGGAGGCCTTCGCCATCGCCGGAACGGCGCAACAAAAACTGGCAGAAGTCCGCTCATAATTCGCCGGCCCTTTTTCATCAGCCCAGCCTCGGGCACCGGCTTCGAGTTGGGCGTGGAGGCCACGAGCCTCATGACGACGACTCCAGTATCATCGAAACAACTCCGAGAGAAACGCCAACATTTCGGTGTGGTACGCCGCCGGGTCGCTCATGCACGGGGCATGGCTGCCGTTCGGGATGACGACCTTCCGGCCCGTCTTCACGGAGCGGATGAGCAGGTCGGCCTGCGTCTGAGGGATAAGCGTGTCGTTCTCACCCCAGACTGCCAGCACCGGTGCCGTGATCTGACCCAAGCGGTCCTTGTAGTCCATGATCGCCACCGGAGCCACGGCGACGAACCCGGCGACCTTCTCAAGAATCTCGGTCACCAGCGGCAGCGAGTACCGACCACTCATCGACGGTGAAACGACAACCGGCTTTTCGATTTTCAGCAGGTCGAGCAGGACCCGCAGCCAGGTCTGAGGTGACCCGAACGATGGCGACGACTGACCGTAGCCGGGCAAGTCCACGGCGTAGACGATGTATCCCGCATTGGCGAGCACCGTCATCGTGCCGATCTGCTTCCAGGTTGCCGACGAGAAACTCGCCCCGTGAAGCAAGATGACCGGGCGGCCATCCTCGGGCCCCTTAATCAGGTAGTGGACCTTCCCACCCTCTATCTCAGTCCAGCGGGATTGGTGATCGATCATTGTCTCCCCCGTTTGCGGGTACGCTGACGGCGGTCTAATCGAGTTCGATGCCCTGCTTCTCAAACCACTTGGACAATCCCGCCTCCAGGACCGCCATTGCCTTGGCGAGAGTGACTGCTTTATCTTCCTCAAAGTCTAGCCCGCTGTACCCAAGAGCCGCCACTACGAACCCGAAGATCGCCTGGTCTCCAATCTCAACATAGCCGTAACCCGGTGAACAATCGAAGCAGCATGCTCGTCCCTCACAAAGTTCAATGAGGGATCATTGGTCGGTTCGGTCTTCAAAACCTGACCGACTTGGCTTGGTTGTATAGAAATTATTCGGCCAGGATATGTAGAAACGGCTCGGGTAGACACCAAGTGAGAATGGCTTCCTAATCTTCCTTCCCAGCTTCCTGTACTTGTCGATGTCCCGCCCACCAGAACAGAGAAAGCCCAGTAGTCCGACCCCCTTATTCTTGCAGGTCTGGTAGACGCTGAGCAGGATCAGGTATGCGTCAAGGCCCGTTTCGTTCACGTTCCCGTCCGACCGAACCCGGTAGTGAGCGAACTGCTTGATCGCATGCTCGGCGTAGTTGTTGTTCCAGGCAACTCCGTCGTGATCCAGGAATTCAAACAACTTCTCTCGATACTTCAGGAACCTTTCCTTGAACCCGTTCGCCGCTTCGGATCTCTTGTCAGGCTCGATGATCTCTTTATAGAAGCGATCAACGTCACGCCGGTATCCGGACAAACGCTTCTTCTTCAGTCCATGCTCGTCGATCGTCAAGACAATTGACTTGAGCAGCTTCCCGAACTCGAAGGCGAGATGCTTGAACTCCTCATCGAATGGATTATCCAAGAGGGCTCCGTTCAGATCTCTAATCAGGTGGATAAGGCATTTCTGTTGGAGGAAGCGGAGCGAGTCGTAAGCCGGATAGAAGTCCGTCACCAGGACGCCCGAGAAGCCCTCCAGCAGTTCCGACAGGAAATCGACCTCCCTCGACGACCTATAGAGGTAGAGGACTTCTTCCGTATTTGACAAGACTACGACATAACCTTTGGTCTTCTTCAATTTCACCTCTGTCTCATCCGCATAGATCACGCTTCCTGCGACGAGATTCTTAAGAATCCCCTTGACGGTCACGGAATAATAGCTGGCCATCATCAGTTTGAATCGATAAATCCTCGGGTAGTCTATCTTGAGTCCGAAGAGATCGCCGAACATCGTCTCGAGCTTCGGGAAGCTGACCTCATGGGCAATGTGCATGTACATTGCCCAACTCTTGAGATTGTGGGAAAACCGATCGAGCCGCTTGAATCTCCGGGGTTGGAAACCCTTTCCGCAATCCCGACACCGGTGCGTTTTCGCCTGGCACTCGACGACTCTACGTCTGACCCCGCCCACTGTGAACCGAAGATCATAGACAAGTTTCTTCTGAGTGAATGGACCAGACTCGAAGATCGATGTGCTGCCGCATTCGGGGCATTTTCTCGCAGTCAGGCGGACTCTCTGTGAGATCCGAGGCTTCCCCAGTTTCCGTTTCATGCCGCCCACTGATCGCCTCGATGCAGTCCCCGTCCGTATATGCACCCTCTGCTGCTGATAGTCGAAGTAGCTGCATTTATTGATGAAATCAAAATCCTCACAAGCGAAGCGGACCGTGGACCACTTTTGATGATGGACGAGGGCGTCAATTACCTTCGCCCATTGTTGGTTCGACGAATCTGCCCCGCCTGACGATTCCCCAGGAACCGCCTTGCATGCATCCACAATCTGACGGATTCTCTCGGTAACGACCTTCAATGCAGAGCAATCTTCCAGGTTGTAGACCAAGAGCTTGTCCTTGAACTCGTCCCCCTCGCCTCGCTCCCAGCGGCGTCTCCACACCAGACTTTGGATTCCTGAAGCGTTCTTCTCCGTCCAACTGAAACCGAGCGTCGAGGCAACGTCTTTCAGCCCGTTGGAAAAGGCCGGGAAGTAAATCGTCCCATAGATCAAGGCGAGAACGTTCACCGACCTGTCAAGTAGACGGTCGATTCGCTTCTTGGCAGTTGCTTCTCGCCTCATCCTCTTCAGGAAGGTCGCCTCATAGCCACCATAGTGATAAATCGTATGGTCTTGATACTCCTCGGCTATCGCCATGAAGCGTTCAAATATCTGATTCTCTTGCTCTTTCTTATCGGCCCAGAATGAGAACTGCTTTTCATTCCCCTGTTCGACGACGATCATCCCGATCAAGTAGACGAACTCTCGTTCCGGATCGCCCTCGATGTCCAGGAAAATGGCTCCCGTGCCAGATGGCAAGCTCGGGGTACCGTGGATGTAGGTTCTCCCGTCACGTACCGCCTGGGCCTGAAGACCGAAGGAATGAGGTCTCCTGTTCTTGACTTCCCTCTTGCTCTTTCTTCGGGGGCGAAAGGTGCGGGAGAGTTGAACGAGGGTCTCGATTCCCCTCTTCCTGCATTTCTTTATGGCCTTCTCGCTCATTCCCTTGAGCAGGCTGATATCGTCGGCCGCACTCGCCTCCGATCTGCAAAGCTGGCTAAACTCGCAGACCTGGCAGTGATCGTTGAGAGTGAGACGTGGCAGTTGTCCATTGCGTCGGAAGAGCCTGAGTTCTTCGAGAATACGCTTCGCCTCGCCGAGCCCCGGACGAAGACGGACCCGGTGGAGCTTCGGCTCCTCCCCATGGACGATGAAGCCGAAATCCGGGCACTTGCCTTGGACCTCCCCCAACGCCAACCCGAAGATCTCAAGGCCCCTCTTGTGCTCAGGGCGTATCTTCCCGCCCTCATACACCATCAAGGGTGCGTAATGAAATCCGCCCAGATGGGAATCACCCTCGACCCTCTTGAGAGCATCGCAGCAGAGCGAGAGATCACCGAACCCGATAGTTACGTCGAAGATGAGCGCCGCACCCTTACCGAGGACTGTTTCGGTGATTTTCACACCTCGAATCACGTCTTCGGGCTTGAGCCTGGAGACGAGCATCTGAGCAGCCCGGTTTCGCAGTTCGGCCCTCGTCTCGGTGGACAGTGCCTCGTAATCCGACTTGGTGCCCAGCTTCCCGTGAAGTTTAAGATAAGCCTTGGTCTTGCAGGCCAGGAAGTTTTCAACGATCTCTGTGGTGATTGGTGACTGATTCTCATCGGACCCGGCAATATCCGGTGCCGATCCTGGTGTGACGGTAACTTCCAGGAGGTCAGGTTTCTGGGAGTGATCCGGTTCGTCGATCCCAATCGAAGTTGGCCGCTCGGGTTCTCTCTTGCTGGCCATGGTTTGTCTCCGAGCCGAAGGTTAGTCGGGTTCAACGCCTTCGTGTTTGGGCCAACGTGTCAGCCCTGTCTCCAAGCCGATCATCACCTTAGCCAAGGTCTCCTTTCCTTCGTCCTCGAAGTAGAGTCCGCCGTGGCCTAGTGCCCGCACCACAAGCCCGAATCCCTCTTGGTGGCCAATCCCGACTTAGGCCCACCCAGGGACCTACTTGGCGATCGCCGGGAGTATCGACTCACCGACGAGTGACAGTCTGGGGTTCGACTCCTCCCCTCCTGGCAATCCCTCGTGAGCCAGGTTACCATATCGAGGTTCGATCGACCCCTGGTGATCATGATTCGACGACGTAATCCCCTGGTTCAAATCATTCTGATCGCCCTAGCCTCTATCCTGGGGATCGGTTCCCGACGTTACGCCCATGCTTTGCCAGGGTTCATCGCCGCCTACGCCGGGGACACCCTCTGGGCATTGGCGGCATTTCTCGGCTTCGGACTGATCCTGCCCCGAGTTTCGACTCGAACAATCGCAATGCTGGCGTTGGCTTTCTCAGTCGCCGTTGAACTCAGCCAGTTGTACCATGCCCCTTGGATCGACTCGATCCGGCAGACGACGCTGGGCGGGCTGATTCTGGGCTTCGGGTTCCTCTGAGCGACCTTGCCTGCTACGCTCTGGGAGTGGGTTTGGGCGTGTTGATCGAGATCATCGGCGGAATCGTCCGAGGAAAGGGCCGGAGTTGAACACCCTCGGGATCGTGGTCGGAGCCCTGGTCGTGGTCGGGGCATTCACACTGGGATGGCGGTGGGCGAGTCGCAGGTGGTCTTTGCCGTGCCCGTCACTCCTGGCGTGGACTCTGGACAATTCCCTCGTCGAACAATCACCGCTGACGTTGAAGACCCTGGACCGGATTGGCTTTCGCCCCGGTGACAAGGTGCTGGAGATTGGACCGGGACCAGGCAAGCTCTTGATTCCTGCGGCACGACGGGTCATGCCCGGTGGCGAGGTCGTCGGCATCGACATTCAGCCAAAGATGATCGAACGGCTGGAAGCCAGAGTAAAGGCAACAGGGATCACAAACCTGAGCACCATCCTCGGCGATGCGACTCAACCCCTTGTTCCCGAGGCGACGTTCGATCTCACTTTCCTGTGTACGGTCCTCGGGGAAATCCCCGACCGTGCTGCCGCTCTAACTCTGTGCTATCGGGCGTTGAAGTCGGGAGGACGACTATCCATCACGGAAATCGTGCTCGATCCCCATTACCAGTCCCGGTCCACGGTGTGGAGGTTCGCCGAAACAGCGGGATTTCAGTTTGAGTCGATTCAGGGCGGCTGGTGGTTCTATACCGCCAATTTCGTCAAGCCGTAAAGAAGCGGCGGCTGCGACATACCAATCCGACCTCGGGCAACGGCCCCGAATGCTCGATCCCGACGTGCCGGTCGAAGATCATCCTGGTATACCCTCCGTCTGTTCGTTGCCCAGACCTGCGGTCATTTCAAAAAGGGCATTGCACTCCGACTCCATGACACCGCCAATCAAGGTGCATCGAAGGAATGGCGAGCGGCGAATGACCTCTTCTGCCGTGATGTCAATCTGCCACCATCCTCGGCTCTGGAGAAAACGGATCGAGCTTCCGAAGACCACCGTTTCTATGCCTATCCAGAGGATGGCACCCTCGTCGATCCCACCCCCCGGCACGACGTAGTGCACGTGCGGGTGGTACTCCAGTGTCCGGCCCCACGTGTGCAGTACGCCGAAGAAGCCGAGGCGATCGGTGCCAACAAATCTCGGGTTCGCGGCCAAGGCGCGCAGCGCCTCGCTGGAAGCCTCAAACAGCGCGGCGTACATCACGCGCTGATGGCTTCGGGCCAGTGCGCAGCTCGGCCGGCAGCGTGAAGGTGACCAGGAAGTAGGGGCACGGCAGCAGGCGGTCGGTCTGCTTCTCGAGCCAGCCTTTCGTCTTCTCGTGCTGGCAGGTCGGGCAATGCCGATTGCCGCACGATCGGCCGATCGCGTGGATCTCCCCGCAGGATTGGCAGGCGTAGAGCACGGTCCCGAGTTCGCCTGTGCGGCACGCGGTGATCGCGTGCAGCACCTTCTTGTGCTCCCCGGGCATGGTGGCGCCGAACCGCTCGAGATATTGCCCGCCGTACCGCCGCAGCACGTCGGCGACGGTCGGCATGGGCTTATGGTTCCATCAGCAATTCCCGGTCACTTGAGTGTCACTCATCCTGGTTCGCCCATTTTGACAGTGACAGCCTGAATCGTCACCATCCGGACGTGGAGAAGGACTTGAGGTATGGGCTGCAGGGGCCC
>JBEKTN010000436.1:0-6339 GCA_049516015.1 Isosphaeraceae bacterium
GATCGCCACGCTCTTGAACCGGCCCTCGAAGAACGCGCCGCGGGTCTGCTCCTCGCGGTTGGCCAGCCGTGAGAGCGGCTCCTTCAAGCACTTCATGAACCAGCTCAGGCTTTGCAACCGCTGGCGCGCAGTCGCGACCCACCTGGCGTCCTTCAGCCGTGCCTGGACCCACTCCTCCGAGACCGGGGCCACCTGTCGCGCCTTGTCGCGTGGCGGAAAGAGGCGTCCCCAGCGTCGCACGACGTCCTCATCCGACCAGCCCCTGGCCACGTCCGGATCCAGCCGCACCAGCAGGTGCAAATGGTTGTCCAGGATCGCAAACCCCGCGACGGCCACCGAGAAGATATCAGCAAGTTCCTCGAGCCGATGTTCGATCCAGCTTTTGCGGTCGTGCATCCCTTCCCCGAGCAGGAAGGCCCGCCGCACGCAGCGCGTCACACAGTGATACCAGCGGGTCACGGCAGGATCAACCAGATGGGCACGCGCAATCGTCATGGGCGGATCTCCTGGGATGATCCGCACAAACCACTGAATCCAACCCGCTGAGTCAATACTGCTATGCATATCCTTGATCTTGGTTTTCGGAAGAGCCTTTTCATCCCCGATCACCCGGTCCCTTAGTGCTCATCGTGTAGGATCGTCTCGGCGATCTGCTGAACCCGCTCCCACGTGATCCCAGCTCGCTGTTCAACAGCGAGCGGATGGTCGGTCGGTTCGAGTTCGATGAGTGGTCGGACACCGACCGGGCGGGTGTGGATCATTGTCTTGAGGCTTAGCGTCTCGGGATACCCCGGCACGCTGCTGCTGAGCCAGCCGAAGTAGGGCGGCTCCGACTCCCGCCCCGGCTGTACCCAGAGCTTGAAGGCTCGGGCGAAATTGTCGGCGCTCAGGGAGACCCACAAGTCCCATGAGAAGCGATCCTCGGAACCGATGATCGGTAACTCCAGGTTGCCGACGATGAAGAAGTGCTCCTCGTCGATGACGCACTGGTTGGAAGAGAGGAGGCAGCGGCGGGAGCGTTCGTCCTCCGGTACGCCGTACCAGTAGGCAGGTGCGTGAAAGCCATAATGAAGCGGCAGATCGCCGTGATGCTGACCGCAGCGGTGGCAGTGGTATCCGGGCATGGTGAGAGGTCTCGTGGTCAACGCAGTATCCAAGCGAGAGGAGAGGCACGAATCCCTGTATCATAGCCCATTTTCCCTGACCGATAGACTCGCTTGTGTATTCAAATCAAGTTCTTCTTCTGGTCTACTGTGAGCGTGTCGTTAAGATTCTGTAACCAGGGAGACTACAGCATGGCAACAGCAACCAAGAGTCAGGGCAAAACCAGCTTCGTGAAGGACTTCCTCAACGCCAATCCCCAAGCTAACACCAAAACCGTGAACGAGGCTTGGCAGGCGGCCGGGTTCGACGGGACGATCAGTCACCCCGTCATCAGCGAGGTGCGGAAGCAACTGGGGCTGACCGGCAATCTGCCTGGGAAGACCAGGAAAGCCGCCAAGGGAAAGGCAGCCCCCAACATGCCCAAGACGGCAACCGTTACTCCAGGTAAGACCAGCTTCGTCAAGGAGTTTCTCCAAGGCAATCCCCAAGCCAACACCAAAGCCGTGAACGAGGCGTGGCAGGCTGCCGGATACGAGGGCACAATTAGCCCTACGTTGGTCAACAAGACAAAAGTAAAGATGAATCTGACCGGCAATCTGCGTGGGAACTCCAAAACAGCCACCAAGGGGAAGTCAGCCCCCAGAATGCCCAAAACAGCAACCGCCACACCAGGCAAAACGAGCTTCTTGAAAGAGTTCCTCCACGACAATCCCCAAGGCAACGTCAAAGCCGTGAATGAGGCGTGGACGGCTGCCGGATTCGACGGGACCATCAGCGAAGCCCTTGTCTACAAGGCGAGAGCATCCTTGGGTCTGACGGGCAACCTTCATGGAAAGACCAAGAAGGAGGCGAAGACAACCTCCACCGGCAAGAAACTGGGAAGACCTCGTAAGGAGACCACGGCTGCCGGCAAAGGGCAACCACGAGGCAGGAAGAGCAACCGTTCCTTGGCCCTGAATGAACTCGAAGCCGACATCGATCGGCTGATTTTCAAGGTGATGGGAATCGGTGATCTGACCCAGATCGAGGATTCGTTGAGACAAGCAAGAAGGCTGCTCTACGTGAGCGCCAACGGACGGTGATCCCTTTCGATTCCGGAACCTGACGCCAACCACGCCGGGGCTATCTCCCCGGCGTTTCTATTCAGGAGAGGGATGGTGTCAGACTTTGAGAGGGATGGTGTCAGACTTTGTTCTTGGTTCTTTCGCGCTGGCCTCGAAACCAAAAACAAAGCCTGACCCCACACTCCTCTGCGGCGATCGAGCTGGTCAGCTCGCGAAACAAGGACCGGCCGAGGGCGAGGGAGGCCTTCGCGGCCAAGTGCGCTGACTACCTGGGGCGTGGGTGCGGCGTGGTGGTGGTCGACGTGGTCACGACCTGGCGGGCGGACCTCAAGGCCGACCTGCTCGCCATGCTGGGGGCCGATCCGGCCGATCCGGCCGTCGAGGCGTCGGGGGCATTGTCCGCCGTGTCGTATCGGCCGGTCCTCCGGGATGGCGACGGCCAGCTCCTCGCGTGGCCGGCCGCGCTGGAGCTTGGCCGACCCCTGCCGACGGTGCCGCTGTGGCTCGGGGCGGACCTGGCGGTGCGGCTGGACCTGGAAGCCAGCCACTCCGCGGCGTGCGTCGATCTCCGCATCCGTCAAGCAGGGTAGTGGAGCGAAACAGAGACAAGGCGGAAGTCTGCGCGGTCGCGAAGCGGGTCGAGCGCGACCTCTTTCGCCATGGCGACGGCGTTTCGATAGTCCTGGGCAACAGCCTTGCGGAGCAGGGTCATCGCCTTGCCAGCATCGGCCTCGCCGTCGCCGGCCGAGGTCCCTGACCCCTCTCGCCCGGCGGCGACGGCCTTGCGCGTCGCGCGGGGAAGCGTAGCGGCGAATCGGGGAGCTTCCCGCCCGTCAGCGGCAAACCGACGCCTGCTGCGTCAGCACGCAAGGTCGCACAACATATCGCCAATCCCACTCCAAGAATGAAACGGCCCTGATGCGTGAGCCAACCAGGATTGACGATTCTGGCGGCGATATCTTGGATCTTGATTCTGGCGGATGATAGACTGAGCCAACAGGGAGACTTGGCGATGGGCCCGGCTGTCGGCTGTTGCGAACCGGTTTCCCTCCGCAGTTGCCTGCACCCCAGGCCTACCGACCCCCACATGCCGAGCGGCGGCGGCCGCCTCACCCTTGTGGCACTCTGCCGCCGGATCGGCAAAGACGTGTAAGACAGTCCTGTACCCACCGCCCTGTCCCACCAGAGATGCGCTCCTGCTTGCTTGGACCACACTGGCAATCCGGCCGTAGGCTGGCGGCTCGAGCCCGCGAGGCCCGACGTCATTCCGAGGCAACGTCGAGAGGAGATCGAGCGATGTCGGCTTCCTCGAGAGCGCGGTTGCGAGGCTCGGACGGTCTTCCGCCGTCCTTCCCGGTGTTGCTGGTGTTCGCGGCCGGTGTGCTGCTGGGCGCGCTCTTACCGTCTGAAATCCGCGCTGGCGCCTCGGCCCTGGCCGAGATGCAGCGACAAGGAATGGGAGGCTCCAGCATGTGGGAATCTCAGACCGGATCGTTGTTGTTGGATTACTACGAGGCCTTTCTCCGTGAGCGGGATCTGGATCATTTCCGCGCGCAGGTCACGGCGCGTTACACGGAAGGGACACTGGGACGTGTCCTGACCTCGTCCCCCAGCGTTGCGGCGCGCAGAGCCGCGGTTCTGGCCCTGGGGGGGTCACCGGCAGCTTCAAGCAGAGCAACACGGCCCTGGGTAGGGCCCTACGCGACAATGACCCGGTCGTGCGAACCATGGCGGAAAGCGCTTTGTGGGCCATCTGGTTCCGTGCCGACTCGCCGGAGAATAATCAGAATCTGGACGAGGTTCGGCTGCTCATCGGCCATCACCGCGTGGACGCGGCCGTGAACTCGGCCTCCCGCTTGATCGCCCGGGCTCCGAAGTATGCGGAAGCCTACAACCAGCGGGCGATCGCCCTGTTCATTCAGGGCCGGTTCGCCGAGAGCGCCGAGGATTGCCAGCGCGTGCTCAAGCTCAACCCATACCACGTCGGCGCAATCTCGGGACTGGCCCAATGCCAGATCCAGCTCAATCAACTCCACGAGGCACTGCGAACGCTGCGCCGTGCCGCGAAGCTGCAACCGCACAGCCAGTCGATTCGCGAGAATATTCAGGTTCTGGAAGCACAGATCGAATCGGACGAAGCGCGGTAGGTCACGTGACTTGATCGTCGTCTTGATGCGTGTCGGCCGCGGCGGGTCTCAGGACGGGTCCGCCAGACCGTGCACGGATGGTCGCTTGAGCGAGGGCCGATGGGGGCCGGCGAAGGCAGCAACAAACTCGGGCAGTGCGCCGAGATGAAGATGAATCATGCTGCCGACGGCATGATGATGATAGAAGAGATCGCCGTCGACGGTGAGTGACCCGAAGCAAGCCGGACACTCGAGCGGCTCGAAGCTGGCATGGAGACGCCAGCGGCAGCTTCTGTAACCCCGGACGACCGTTCCCTTTGCGCCCAGCCAGCAGTCATGCAGGAGCGTCCTCGTGACCGGAACCGGAGGCACGGGACGAGCCAGCAGCTCGGCGCTAAATGGCAGGATTCCGGCCCCCCGAACAGGTTGCCCGTCGATGATCATCCAGCGACCCAGGTAGGCGGTTCCTCCGCCTTCGGAGTAGATTCGCCGGCCCCGGCAAACGTGCTGACGGAGGGCGGCCGTCATGCTCAGGTTGGATGCCAGCTTGTCAGCATGGAGATCGGGCGTGCCGCAGCCAATCATGACCAGGTCCACGCCTTCAGGCAAGGCCTCGTCACGCAACGGCGAGAACTCGACAAGTTCGGCCCCGAGGGCCTCGAGCGCTTCGAGAGTGTCAGGAAAATAACGGCCAAATGCTTCATCCTGCGCATAGGCGACCCGGAAGCACCGGCAGCATTCCGAGAGGCCGCAGGCACACGAAGCGCCGATGGACGCGGGGAACGAGCGGCTCCGGGCCAAGTTGCCGATGGCGTCCAGGTCGCAGTGGCGAAGAAAATTGGCCGCAAGGCCGGCAAGCAGTTCCTCGGAAAGCATCTCGTCGCGGTTTGCTCCCTCCAGCCCTTTACGAATTGCAGGCATCGCCTCCAGGGCCCCAAGTACCGGAACTGAAAAGGCCAGGCGAATCAGTCGACTCAGCCGGGGCAGATCCGCGGGGTCGGCAAGCCGATCGATGAGCACGCCGTCAACGCCATCGGGTAATCGGGGCAAATGAAAGACGGCTCCCGGTTGATCCGGCACAGAGACGACCGCAAGAACTGGGAGATCAAGGGTCTGCGCGATGGACCTCAAGTCGCCGGGCAGGTCGCTCTGAGTGCAGGACCGGACCTCCAGCGGAGTCGCAAGTGTTCCCTCAACGACGGCTAGCTCGGCGGCCTGGGTGCCGCGGACAAACAAAGAGCGGCAAACGGATTCAGGCATCAACCAAGAATCGAGGTGCCGGCCGGGCAAGCCCGTGACCCGGCCCACCAGCTCCGTGGCCGTGGGACAGGCCCGGGTGCGAAAGTGCTGAACCCGCCAGCGCTTCTCTGTCAGCCCTGCCAGCATGGCCAGCGCCATCACGGAAGGTTCTGGTCCAGTCGCCGCGGTCGCAAGTGCCAGACGAGGAACTTCCATCATCGCAGTTCCGAAAGACGCAAAACCAATCTCATCGTCCCATCAGGCGACCGTTTCCAATCCCAGGCATTTTCGGATTGGGCCATCCCACCTGCCGCGAGACAAGACTTGTCTCCCTCGCAAATTTGCTCTGTCTTACCAGAACCCGAAACATCAACACCGTGTTCCTGGGCCAAAAGATACCACACAATCATGAAATAAAGCAGGTGGGCCCACGCGCAGCAGCTAACTTATGCGTCAGCATTTCGAATCAGCGGTCGCGTCGTTACTCATTGAGTTACCAAATGATAGCGCCAGCGAGATGGAGGTCAAGGCTGAACCGAAGTGCATGCCAGGCAGAACTATAAGGCACAAGCAATCAACGCGCCATACCTGATTTCATGAATCGATCATGGCGGTTGTCTAACCCTGCTGGTTTGGGTGCGGCCCGATGGCCGGCGTTTCGCCTTGCCGCTCGGCGCTACGCGGGCTAAGTGGTCCGTTTCACAAATAACGTCGCGGATTCGACGGACTTTTGGTAGAGGGAGGTGGACTCCCAAAAAATCCCGGCTAGGAAAGGATGCCGCCATGCCAGGACCGAGGCCTGCTCT
>JBEKTN010000437.1:0-6262 GCA_049516015.1 Isosphaeraceae bacterium
GCGACTGACTCGCCCCAGCTCATCCCAGTCCCAGCTTGGCGGCCAGGCCGATGCGCTGGAGTTTGCCGGTCGCTCCCTTGGGTATTTCCGCGACAAACCGCACCTTGCGGGGAACCTTGAAGTCGGCCAGCCGCCGGGCCGCAAATTCGCGAACTTCCTTTGCCGTGAGGCTGGCTCCATCGCGCAGGACGATCGCGGCGGCAACGTCCTCGCCAAGCCTCTCGTGTGGGACCGCGAAAGTGACCACCTGCAAGATCGCCGGGTGGTCCATCAGCACCTCGTCCACCTCCCGTGGGGAGATCTTTTCGCCGCCCCGGTTGATGATCTCCTTGAGTCGCCCGGTGATGGTGATATACCCAAGGGGGCTCATGATCCCTTGATCGCCGGTCCGGAACCAGCCGTTGCTGAACGCCTCGGCGTTGGCCGCGGGATTCTTCTCATAGCCCGGTGTCACGTTCTCACCGCGAATGACGATCTCACCCGTCTGGCCAGGCGGAAGGAGATCGCCCTGCTCGTTCATGATGGCCACCTCGGGGCCCGCGGCGAGCCCCACCGTGCCCGGGATGCGCTTGCCTGGAGGCAGGGGATTGCTGGCCATCTGGTGCGATGCTTCCGTCATACCGTAGGCCTCGATCAGCGGGGCATGAAAAGTCGCCTCGAGCCCCGCAATGATCTGGGGCGGCATCGACGACGAGGACGAGCGGACGAACCGCAACGGATTGGCGCCGATAACCTCTCGATTGTGCGCGGCCCGGGCGAGAATGGTCTGGTGCATGGTCGGCACCGCCGTGTACCAGGTGGGCCTTGCCTCGTTCATCCAGCCGAAGAACTTCAAGGCGTTGAATCCCGGCGTGCAGAAGACCTGGCTGCCAGCCGCAAGCGGGGCCAGCAGGCCGGCCATCAGCCCGTGAATGTGAAAGAGAGGCATGATGTTGAGCCCGCGGTCCCCCGCAACCAGATCGAGTGTGGCCCGGATGCTCCGGGCCGAGGCGACGACATTGCGCTGGGTTAGCGGCACCAGCTTCGGCCGGGACGTGGTGCCGGAGGTGTGCAGCAAGAGCGCGACATCACCGGCCCGCGCGAAACCTCCCGAGCCGGTTGTCTCGGGCGCGGCGGACACTGGGCAGAGAGTGAACGCCCCCGCTCCTCGCCCGGGATCGGAATCGGTTTTCAGCTCGAGCACCATGATGCCCAGACGCTCAGCGACCTGTCGGGCTGGCGATTGACTGCCTTGCTCCAGGACCAGGGCCTGCGCGCCCAGGTCGGAGAGGTAGAATTCGAATTCCTCGAGCCTGTAAGCCGGGTTGAGCGGAGCGGCCGAGGCCCCGGCGGCGATCCCGACAAACGCCGTCGCCATCTCAGGTCCGTTCGGCAACACGATGGCCACGCGGTCATTGCGGCCCACACCGAAACCGTTGAGAGTCTCGACGGTGTACTTGACCTGATCGCGGAGCTCACCGTAAGTCAGCGGGCGAACCGAAGGCGCGGCGATGGCCGTCGCGGCGGCACTGCCAGCGCCGAGCAGTTGCAGGATCGTCGAATCCGTGGACATGAATTACCTCGATAATGTGTCAATGCCGGGTCGCGTGAATCCGGCCTCCCGCGGTCAGCTTCAAGTTCAGCTCAACTTTTCGATTTTCAACCGGCCCTTTTCGTCTTGCAGCGTCTTTGCCAGCAGGCTCGCACAGGCGTAGACGGCGTCGATGTTGGGCGTGGGAGTCGACGTGATCCGGCCCAGCTCCACGACGGCGCCGACGAGCGCGTCGAGCTCGAGGGCGCGGCCGTGCTCGACGTCTTGAAGCATGGAAGTCTTGTGCTTGCCAACCCCCTCTGCGCCGGCGATCCGCCGCTCCAGAGATACCCGGAAGTGGACGCCGAGCTTCTCGCCGATCATCTGCGTTTCCTTCATCATCCGGGCCGCCAGTTCCCGGCTCGGCGGGAACTGGCAAATGTCGACCAGGGTCGAGTGGCAAAGCGCACTGATCGGATTGAAGCTGACGTTGCCCCAGAGCTTGAGCCAGATCTCGGAGCGGATGTCGCTGACCACCGGCGACTTGAATCCCGCCTTGCGGAATAGCTCCGCGATCATCTTCACTCGCGGCGTCTCCGCGCCGTCCAGTTCGCCAACCGAGAACCGGTTGCCCTCGATCTGGCGAATCAAGCCCGGCGCGACGATCTCGGCGGCAGGGTAGACCACGCAGCCGATCACGCGATTCACCTCGATATGGGAAGCGATCACTCCGCCAGGATCGACGGCCTCGATCCTCGTCCCCTGGTGCGGCCCGGGCAGCCCGAGAAAATACCACCAGGGGATGCCGTTCTGCATGGTCACCACGACCGTGTCGCGACCGCAGAGCGCCGGCACCTCACTGGCCACCCCAGCGACATGGTGGGCTTTCAGCGCCAGGATGACAACATCCTGCACGCCGGCCTCGGCAATGTGGTCGGTGGCCGTGACCGGGCACGCATGCCGCTCGGTGCCATTCTCCAGGATCAGCTTGATCCCATTTTCCCGTGCCGCCTTCAGGTTTGCTCCCCGGCAGATGAAAGTCACCTGCTCTCCGGCCAGAGCAAGCTGAATGCCGATCATTCCTCCGATCGCGCCAGCCCCAACTATACAAATATTCACAAGATGGTTCCTGATCACAAAGGAGGACTGGTCCGCGCATCGCTCCCCGCCGGCTATCCTGGCTTTTGCAAGGGTGCCTTGACAAGCCGTTTGGTTCGGGACCGGGGCGAAGCTCGGGCGGATCCGAGTAAGATAAGATCATTTCGGGGAAAGCGAGCAACGCAGCGACGAGCACATCCCGGGGCATGGCGGGTGCCGAGAGCGGGAGCCCCGCCGGATTTTTTTCTTTCGGCTCTAAGAAAATGACGGTCCGCTCGTAGTAAGGACGAAGGGGATCGCATCGCCTGGCGAGGGTGGTGATGGCAATCAGTCCGGATACCGAGCGCGGTTCGTGGGTTCGCGAAGCGGTTGCCCAGTTCGAGCGGCCGCTGGCGATCTATGCCACGCGCCTGGTGGGCGATGCAGAGACGGCTCGCGACGTGGTGCAGGACACGTTCATGCGCCTCTGCGGCCAGGACCCTGCCTCGGTCGGGGATCATCTGGCCGAGTGGCTCTTCACGGTCTGCCGCAACCGGGCTCTGGATGTCTTGCGTAAGGAGCATCGCATGACTCGCTTGAGCGACGAACAGGTGAATCGATGCTTGAGTCCAGCCCCGGGCCCGCTCGAGGCCGCCGAACAGCACGACCTGGGAGCACGGGTCCTGTCTCTGCTCGAATCTCTCCCTCCCAATCAACGCGAAGTTCTCCGCCTCAAGTTTCAGAACGGGTTCTCATACCAGGAAATCAGCCGGATCAGCGGCCACAGCGTCTCGAACGTCGGCTGCCTGATCCACGCTGGAATCAAGACGCTTCGCGGACAACTTTTCGACGGCCAGCCGGTCGAGGCCCGTGCCTGAACCCGCCCAAGGAGAACCAGAGATGATCTGCGACGCCAACGACCCCCGGCTGACCGCATACGCCCTGGGCGAGATTGATCCCGCCGAGCGATCCCAGATCGAGCAGCTCCTGGCCGACTGCGAGGAGGCCCGCAATTACGTCGCCGAGATCCGCCAGACCGCACAGTGGCTCGCCGCAGAGCTGCAAAAAGAGCCGGCCACCGTATCGAACCTGGCGATGGCTGACCACCGGCTGATCGACCAGGCACTCAAGTCCGCGGTCCCCACCGTGAACAGCCGCCCCTGGTGGCGCAGGCGTTACAGGCTCATGTCGATGGCGGCCACGCTCCTGATGGGCGGAACGGTTGGATTGGTCTCCTTGACTCTTTACCGTAACAGTCCTCGAGGGAAAGTCGAGTTCGCCACCGTAACCGCCGAGCCGCGGACGGAAGCTCTCGGACACACGAACATCATCGTGAGATCTGTACGCCCGGCCGACTCGGACCCCGGGGTTCAACTTCCGATCGGGAGCTTCAGGAGCGGCATTGGCGCAGGCATGATGTCGGAGAGCCGCGACATGACGGGCGGCCTCGCTGCCGGTGGGCAGCCGCAGGCGAGTGCCAGAAGAGCGATGGCCGCCAGGAAGCCCGATGCACAGGCCTATTTCCGCGATGGTTCCGCGGCGCAACAGAATTCCCTCGCCAAGAAGACAAATCTCGACTCCAAGGCACAAAACCAGATGGTTGCCAATACGGCCCAGAACACGACCGCGCCTGCGATGATCCGGAATTCCTATGCGCCCGCCTCGGGCCCTTATGCTCAGCAAAACTCCTCGAACCAGATGCAACGTGGCGACACCCGCTCGGCGCCCAGTGGAAATGGGCAACAATTCCAGGTTGCACAGAACACGACGGCTCCCGGAATGCCGCCTGCCGGTGCTCTCGCGTATGCCCCGGCCTTGCCGGCTCCGGCTGCGCCTGCTCCGGCCGCCATACCGGCACTCAACCAGAACGTTCAGAACGAGCCGGCTCAGCAGGTCGCTCCGGCCGCTTCGGCCGCCCCAGCAGCAGACGGCCAGAACGGCCAGGCTCAGCCAGTGCAGCAGGCCGTTCCGGCACCTGTTGCCGGCGGCGAGGTTAATGCGTTCGTGCCCGAAGAGCTTGCCCGCAACGCCGAGGCGTTCGACAGGATTCAGGAGAATCCCTTCGTGCGGGCCATTGATGAGCCGCTCTCGACCTTCTCGATCGACGTCGATACGGCGAGCTATGCCAACGTCCGGCGCTACCTGCTGCAACTGAACCAGCTTCCTCACCCGGACGCGGTCCGCATCGAGGAATTGCTCAACTATTTCTCCTACCAGGACGCGCCTCCCGCGCCGGGCAACCGCGATCCGTTTGCCGTCCACCTCGAAGTCGCCCGCTGCCCCTGGAACGCCGACCACCGCCTGGCCCGGATCGGGATCGCCGGCAAGCCCATCCATCAGAACGAGCGCCCGCCCAGCAACCTTGTCTTCCTGATCGATGTGTCCGGCTCGATGGCCGACCACAACAAGCTGCCGCTGGTGAAGTGGGCCCTGCAAAGGCTGGTCGAGCAGCTCGACGGCAAGGACCAGGTTGCGATCGTCGTCTACGCCGGCGCCTCGGGCCTGTACCTCCCGTCGACTCGCTGCGATGGCAATCACAAGGCCGAGATCTTCTCCCGGATCGAGCAGTTGCACGCCGAGGGCTCGACCAATGCGGGGGCGGGCATCCAGCTCTCGTACGAGATCGCGGCCAAGAACTTCAAGACCGACGGCATCAACCGCGTCATCCTGGCCACCGACGGCGATTTCAACGTCGGGATCACCCAGCGCGACGAGCTGACCAAGCTGATCGAGGCCAAGGCCAAGAGCAAGGTCTTTCTCACCGTTCTGGGCTTCGGCATGGGCAACCTCAAGGATGGAACGCTCGAAACCCTGGCCGACAAGGGCAACGGCAATTACGCCTACCTCGACAGTGCCGAGGAGGCCTACCGCGTGCTGGTCCGCCAGATGGGCTCGACCCTGATGACGATTGCCAAGGACGTGAAGATCCAGGTCGATTTCAACCCCGCCAAGGTTGCCGCCTATCGTCTGATCGGCTATGAGAACCGGGTCATGCCCAATCAAGATTTTGCCAACGACGCGAAGGATGCGGGCGAGATCGGCGCCGGGCACCACGTCACAGCGCTCTACGAGCTGGTCCCCGCCGGCAAGGAGCCCCCCATTGCCAACGTCGAGGCGTCGCGGTTCGTTGAGCCTGCCCGGGCCAAAGGTGACAGCCCCGATTCCTTCATGGTCCGGCTCCGGTACAAGCAGCCTGAAGGTGACACGAGCACCCTGATCGAGCGCGGAGTGATCGATCAAGGGCTTGACTACAGTCAAGCCTCCCTCGACTTCAAGCTCGCCGGCGCGGTCGCCGGCTTCGGCATGCTGCTGCGGAACTCGCCCTCGAAAGGCAACCTTGGCTACTCCGCGGTCGTCGAGCTGGCCGCCCCAGCCCTCGCCCACGATCCCCACGGCTACCGCAAAGAGTTCGTCGAGCTGGTTCACAAGGCCAAGCAGATCTCTGGAGCACCCTGATCGCAGGCGTCGGGCGCGATCGGATAGGCGTGGGGTAGAAGCCGCTCACGTCGATCGCGATTGCATTGAGCGCAGTTCGGGGACACCATACTTAATTCTCGGAGTTGTAGAGTCGAGGTGTGGCGCGGTGGTTTTAGGCTCGGCATATCTGTGTCCGGCCCTTTCGGTTGCCGGTGCCTCACTAGCTTCGCCATGCTCCGTTTCCACACCCCGCTCATC
>JBEKTN010000438.1:0-6234 GCA_049516015.1 Isosphaeraceae bacterium
GCTTGGGAAAGATGGGAAGCAAACCTTTGTCTCTAATGACTTTATGACGTAGAAATCTTCGAAACATCCATCAACTTCGCTCGATCAAAATGAACACGCGTTCAATTTTGTCGGTGATGTCTTAAGTTGGCATGTTGCGTGAGGAAAAGACTCTGTCAGTCTGTGCCGCGGGGTGTGAACTTGTCAGAGTTCCTTCAGCGTCGGCCCTTGAAGCCCTCGTCGGCAACCGTTTCGGACCGACAGCATTGCAAATTACTTCCGACTCAACACCCACAGGTCGTCGCGATGCCAAAGGACATCGCTAAACGAGCCCCGTGCAAGCGATAATATTTTCTCGTCGACCGTCCGGACAACCAAGACGTCGATGAATTGGTCACAATTTGAAAGCAAGTCTCGGACGCCGTCCCCGGCGCGCTCCGGGTCCAGGTTCTCCAGGTCCGTTGCGAGTGAACACAGCATGGGGGGATATGCTGGTTGCAACTTTACGGGGAAGTAATAGTGTTTCGCCTCGTAGTTACTTAGTAGAATGCCGCGGCTCCATAACGCAACGTAGCCATCGGAGTGGCGCATTGAATCGGCTCGGAACCGTATGCTCTGTTTCGTTCGAATCTGGAAAATGCGCTGGCCCGGGGGGATGGTCTCGGCTGCGCTCTTTACCTCGAGCAACTGGCGATTTGCGGTCGCGGCGTAGTCCCAGATTGCGGCCGTGTGCATGGCAAATCCTACGGCTACGAGAAGACTGGTCCCGACTGTCAACACGCGACCCACGTCGAAGCGGACGTAAGCGATGATCATGGTGATAGAGAGCAACATGACGCGGAGAGGCAGGTAGTTCCCGACGCTGTCCGTACCGTCGGGCATGAATAATGCCAAGATGACGCCGCAGAATCCGAGAACAAACCAACCGATGTGCCGATACTTTTTGGCTCTGACGTCCACGAGCAAGGTTCCCAGGGCCTGCAAAACGAGACCGGTAGACAAAATCATAAAGGGACTGAAGATGGTGCCAGCGAGCGTCATGGGTGCGCGTTCCGTCGTGGAAAGACCTTCCAACGGTTGGGGGTTCGCAGACGAACGCCCGGTGAATGGGATCAGACCGCGCATCAATCCAATGCAGTCAACTCGAGCGAGCAAAGTCGCCCAGGAGCCAACCCGGGCCGGATGGAATCCTTGAAGATGACCCCAATCGAGCATGAGCAAGCCTCCGTGGCCAGTGCTCAAGCTCCAATAACTAACGAAGCACGGAGCAGCCGTGATCAGAATCGCGGCAGTCCACGCGACGCGGCGTGCGCGCCCCTGCACCGGCCCCGTGAGCGCCAACACCCCGATCGTTCCGGTGGCAAACGCCCACGGGACCAGGTGGCAAAAAAACGCAAGGGTCAGCAGTCCCGCAATTGCGAGGGACTTGAGGGCATCGAGCCGCTCGCGATTGCGCTCCCACAGGCTGATAACCACGATCGCGGCGGCGCTCCCGAGGGAGAAACTCTCGAAACCAAAGGCCCAAGCTCGACCGGTCGCCAAGCAGCAGCCAAACGCCGCAACCCAGAGTAACCCGCGTGATCTGCCGACTTGACGTCGCAACAAAAGCATTGCCAGTATGAGCGCGACGGCCATGATCGTCAGCATGATGCGGGGGACGAGCGAAAGCGGAAAAACCTTCAGGAGACCCATCAGCAGCAGTGGACCGCCCCAATTTGGAATGAGCTTCCAGTCGACTCTGTAGACGTTGGTACTGGGACCATTGCCCGCCAGGGACTCGTTCAAGACGGCAGCGTTATACAAGTGGCATGGGCCGTCCTGAGAGGCAACGAGCGGCCACCACCACACAGGCAGCAGAAGAAGCACCACTAGCCCGCCGACGGCGAGGACCGATCGCCGATTTAGGTTGGAACTTGCGACTCGCGTCAATCCGAAGTTGCCGACGCTCGCGCTTGAGGCCGTCATGAGAAAGCTCCGTGAGCGAAGGAGTTGCGGTTGGCACTTCCAATAAGAGATCCTGGATCGGAAATCTCATGGTGACTGCCTTCCATTCGTGTTCTAACAACGTGACCGTCTCTGACGTAACCTGGGAGTCGTATCTAGGTGGTGTTGACAATAATGCCACGGGGATATTGGGGCCACCCAGAATCTCCTCTGGCCCCTTGATAAAAGAAATCGTGTTAGGTACGTTTGATCATACTGGTTTTGAGCGGGTCGTCGTGCGACCGGGCCGGGGCATCGCGACCTGATGTGAAGCGCCTGGCCATGGCACGGCGGAATCGCGCAGAAGTCGTGGTCGAGGACGAGCAGGATAGTCTGCACTCTGTTCAAGGTGTCTTGCCCAAAGGAGCGGAACGAACCACCGGCTTTGAGCGGAAGGCAGCGGAGGGGTCATTCATTTGCTGAAACCATGACGATAACGGATGGGCCTCCTGAGACCTCGTTGCAGGCCGCCAAGTCGCGGTCCGCCGGGCCGATCGCCAGATGGACCAGGAACCAGGGGCTAAAGAAATGTTCCTGGGGGTTGCCCATGTAGGGGCAGCCGCCCATCGACCAGGGATTCCACAGCGGCATCTCCGCGAACTCGGTGAGGCTACGGTAGGCCGCCAGGTGCATGAAAAAGAAGTAATCCCAATCGTGCCGTCCCCAGCCGAAGGGCCTGGCCAGCAGGTCGCTGCCAAAAGCCAGCGCGGCCAGGAGACACGCCAGCGTCACCATCGCTGCTTGGCGGATCGAGGGGGGGAGACTCCACGTTATTGACTTTCATGTAGCCAACCTGGTTGTTGAGTATTTAGGGCTCGGTCCGTTTCCGCCAGACCCCAAGGATCGATTTACCGAAGTTGTAGCTGAGTATGGGGTCAATTAGCTTAGAGGCAGGCACCATGACTCGGTCCCAAAACCGGATCTGGGCAGGAGTCGGCATCGATTGTCGCAGAAACAGGCGATTGCTGATCGACGCCATCAAACCAACGGTATCGAGATAGCGGAGCAGAATAACTTCGAACCCGGGGGGGGTGAGGGCCGTGTACATTGGACGGTCATAGCGCCGGTAATGACCAATTGCGCGATCGAATGGGCTGAACAGCCAATTATGGGCGGGGCATAGGACGACGATGTATCCTCCCGGACGAACGAAACGGGCGGCGTGGGCTAACTCGGCATGGTCGTCCTCGATGTGCTCTAAGACATCGGTATAGAGCAGCGTGTCGAAGACCTCAGTGTCGTCCAGGTCGGAAGTGGCACCCAAGCGAGTGATGCAGCAAGATGGAAGTTCACCTTGATCAATGCTCCGCTGAACCTGGGAAAGCAAGTCGCCGTCCGGCTCGAGACAGACCCACCGGCGGTGGTGGCCGCGGCAGAAAACGCGTGTGGTGCTTCCCAAACCCGCGCCGACTTCGAGTACCTCGCATCCGAGATAGGGAGTGAGATGCCGGTGAACGTAGCGCTTCCAGACCGAAGCGGCGGAGAATACCTCGAGTTCGTTTCCAATGTAGGTGAATTTATTCATCGTCGACGCCTTGGAAGAGCGGATGAAGAGTAGCGATGAAATATGGATAATCTCGCTTAGGCAGGAAATAGGAGTTGTTACGTCCTGCAAGAGTCACAAATACGAAAACAATTACAACAGTAAATAGCTGAATGAGTAGAACAGCCAGGATGCCTACCGCGTAGGTGGCCCAACCGGGAATGGCCATATCGGTCGCGAGACGAATGAAGACGATGGCCATGATTCCAAGAACATCGAGGATGATGAGCAAGACGATGACCACGAGGAGGCGAACACCGATGATCTCGCTGTACGTGGAGATGGCACTAAGTCCATGGACGACCAAGGCGACAAAATTCATACGGGAATCGCCATGGAGGCGGCGAGCGCGGGAAGTCGGAATGGTGGTAATCGGCTGACGGGAGCGGAAGACGGCGGCGGCATAGTGGTTCCAAAGATCGGAGACGACAGCCAAACTGATAAGGCGGGAGCGGGGGACCGCGCTGAAGTTGCCCACTCGCACGTCGCGTCCAATCAGGAGGCGGTGGAGTCCTTTGTACAGCGAATAGAAGAGGCGGAAGACGGTGGACTCGGATCGTCGAGTCCTTTCGGCGAAAATGATTCGGGTGCCCCCCTCGGCGCGGGCACGCTCGAGCAGGCGAGGAACATCGCGGGGATCGTCCTCACCGTCGCCATCCATGATGACGAGGAACTCGCAACTCCCACGGTCTTCAACGAAGGCGATACCGATGGCCAGGGCCCGCTGGTGTCCCAAGTTTCGGCGGAGACTCAAGACCTCGATGGTGGCGATGGAACTGAAAGACCGGCGGCTGTAGAATTCCGCTGGTGGGGGAGTTGTCGATCCATCGTCACAGATTAAGAGTCCGGCCTTCAGTCCCACATCTGCCAAAGCCTTGTCGAGTTCCTCGAGAAGCATTGCCAGGGCATCCCAGTCGTTGTAGACCGGTATCAGGATGGATATCGGACAGCATGCGGCTAATGACGACAGGTCACAAAGTGGGGATTCGTGCTGCCGCACCGCTAAATGCTCGAGCGATCGTTCGCCTGGGTCCTGCGTACTTACCGATTGACGCCGTGTCACGTTTTTTTTGCCGAGGTGTTGGGTAGATTAGTTATATACGCACTTTGTCACGTATTACTTCGCGACCAAGCCGGATTCCGGGGAGGATGAATCACTGAGTTTGGTGTAAGAAATTGTTATAGTTGGACCTACGCTGCGGGGACAACCTGCGTGTCGTGTCGATGTGCTTGTTCCAGGTCTCCGCCGAGACGACTATGGACCGCCACGCATCCCGTGTCGCCCTGATCATGCGTGCAGACTCGCGTGATGAACGCCATCAAGCAACAACTAACCAATAATGCCGATCGACGCAATCCCAAAGACATTCCCGGCAAAGAGACAGAACACGCATACTCGCCTACCTGAGCTTCGAAAATGATACGAGAGGTGCTGGAGCTTGAACTTGGGGCTGAGATTGATTAAGCCTCGCAGAGGATGGGAGCTTGTCCGGTACGCAATGAGCGTCAGGCGGAGGAACCGAGAGCTGACGCATGGTCCCGTAATGGACTGACCAAATGAGCAATCCGCAGGCTGATCTAAGTCTATTGATAACGGAATATGAGCAAGTAGTTAGTGACAGCGTACATGTGGCTCTAAAGCTGTGCAGAAAAGGCGGGTCAAGCTGCGGCCCAGCGGGCCGGGACCAGGCGCTTTTCCGGGCGAGGAACGGGTACCATCAATTTTGTCAGCAGCGACAACCAAGGCCTCGTGCCGGCAGCCTTCACATCTTCCCCTGCCGACACCAGCTCGACGACATGGACGGGCCGCAAGCGAACGCGATAAGGCGCTAGCCAATCTGAACTTGGCTCGAATCGGTCCCCTTGCCGCCCATAGGAGATAGGCTTAATCAAGGAGCACATGCTCGGTGCCATCGACCACACTGACGCCCGGAACGAAGAGCCGGGGGAGGCCAGGCTTCAACCTGCCATTCCGGAAAGAGCGTGGTCTCCATCCTTACGGTCGGCTGGTTGCGACCAGCCCAGGTCCCCATCCCATCCAGAGGAGAGGCGTGGTGATCAGTGACAGAGAGTCGTCGAGTACTCTGACCGCTGCAGACCCGGGCCGAGACGTCCAGTGATCCATTGCGACCCGCCCGGGAATGATCGCTCGCGGCAAATGCTCTGTCAAGATGCGATAGGCCGTCGTGAGCCCAATCTCGCGAAAACCGGCGGTCTGGAGCATCTTCCGGAGGCTGGAAGGGGTGAAATGCGACAAGTGTCGAGGGATGTCGAGGTGCCCCCAGTTGCGGCCCAACAGGCGAGATTCGAGTGAAGCCAGGTTGGGCACGCTGACGATCAGCAGTCCTCCAGGCCTGACCATTGATTGGACAGCGCGAAGGGCATCCAGGGGCTGGTAGACGTGCTCCAGTACGTCCCAAAGCGTAACCAGGTCGTATTGTTGAGTACCCAGGTCGAGCTGCTCGACCTGACCGACGTGAATGGCCTTGCCCCCAAGCCGCTCGGAAGTATGCCGCGCGGCATCGGCTGAAAAGTCCGTCCCTTCAACGTCCCAACCCAACCGGGCCATGTGGTCGAGAAAATCGCCGTCCCCTACCCCGACATCGAGCACCTTACCCACGTGCCCGCCGCATTGCCGGCGGACGATCGCCAACTTGGACTGGATCCTCCTGCGATATGATGGTGAAAAATAATTGTAAATTGGTTCATCCGGAAAGAGCGTACTTTTT
>JBEKTN010000439.1:0-11224 GCA_049516015.1 Isosphaeraceae bacterium
TCATGTTCGGAGGCAGAGACCTACCTTACGGCCAAGCTGGCCGCGGCCGGCTGTCGCGAAGCGATTTTCAGCCAGCGCGCTGTGACCCGGCTGCATCTCCACTCCCGCGGCAGCCCGAGCGGACTGGATCGCCTTGCCTCACTCTGTCTCATGGCAGGTGCATACAGAGGGCTGGAGGCCATCTCCTCGGACGTTGTCGAAGGCGTGCTCGGCGAGTGCCACCAACCGGCGGAACATGCTTCGCGGGGATGAGCCTGCGCCTGAACTTCCGGTCGAACGGCCGGGATTCGAGAGCCTGGGCGGTTCCAGGCTCGGGGTAGATTCCGGCCCCGGGTTCGTGCTAGCATCACGAGAGACGGTTCTGCGTTCATCCCGTGTTGTTCCAGCCAAAGTCTCCGCTCATGGGCCAAGCGATAGTTCCCCTGCGACATCCCTATCGGGCCGCTTTTCTGGCCTGGCTGGTTCCGGGCCTCGGCCACTTTTACCAGGGGCGGACCGGCAAGGGCTGGCTTTACGCGATTTGCATCCTCAGCCTCTATCTGACGGGCTTCCTGCTCGGAGAAGGAAAGATCGTTTACTGGCGGTGGGTCAATCCACTCAATAATCCAGAAAAGTTCTGCCTTTACTACCTGGGTCAGTTCTTCGTGGGTTTGCCTGCGCTGCCTGCCTTGATCCAGGGAACTATTCATTACCTCGCCCCCGATCAGAACCCTCTGTTCTGGGGGTTCATGGCGGAGCCGCCGCAGAATGTCCTGAACGGGCTTCAGCCTCGACTCAGCAAGCTGGTTGAGATCGGCACGATCTATACGACCGTCGCGGGGCTCCTGAACATCCTGGCCATCTACGACGCTTTCGAGGGGCCTGCGTATCTCGACGCCGAGAGCCCGGGCGATGCCACTGCGATTGTGAGCGCGCTCTCCGCGGGCGAAGCGGTCAAGGCCGGAGGTTCCGCATGACCATGGCATCTGCGAATAACTACTGGTTGGTTCTTCCCCTGGTGATTGCGATCAGCCTGGTCTACTCGGCTTCGCGCCACGAGTCATGGCCCCGTATCTGGATCCACGCGGTGCGGCTTTGCCTCTGGATCCTGGGTATCCTGATCGGCACGACCGCTCTTCTGCTTCTCATCAATACCCAGGTTTAGGAGCGCGGAGCCTGGACCAGGCGAGCCTTCGCGCGCGGTCCAGTAGATGGCGACGATCGCCAGCAATTGCGCGACAACCAGGGGCAAGAACTGGATCGCCGGCCGGCTTGCCCGCAGTCGTTGCTCCCAGTCGCGGGCCAGCACCGCCGCCACGCTCGCTGTGAAGCGCTGGCCGGTCCACCACGTTGGTAGCGCTGCGCGGCCTGTCCATAGTGGCCAGACCACGGCCCGCAACGGCGCATCCACGTCCTGAGGGATCCGGGCCCCCACCCCCTGGAAAAGCAGGATCAAGACCCCGCCGGCAAGTGCCAGTGCCGTTGCCAGCCAGGCGGCAGGGTAAGACCAGCGGTTCCGGCCGGCCAGGACGGCCGCGACGGGAATCATGGCGAAAGGCAGCAGCGGGACCAGCAGGCGAGGTCCGGTTGACCAGCCCCCCGTCCATTCGGGGTAACTGAGGTTCACGACGAAGACGGCCGCGGCGATCGCCAATGACACGGCAGCTATATCGAAGCGCCGGCGCGCCGCAAGCAGCAACCATCCGGGGAAGGCCAGGACAAGGATGGGAGCATAGAAGAGCAGGCCGCGATACTCGCCCCAGAGCAGTGGTATGAGCAGGGTCGGGTCCGGCATCCTCAGTCCGAGCGGGTTCTGGCGGTTGTGGACCTTCGCAAATTGGGCCGTGGCGTGATGAAAATAACCCATTTCCCAGGGCGAGCCGAACGCGAGCATGTTGTAGGCCAGCAGGATCAGGGTGGGCACGGCCGCCCCGATCGCAAAGCAGGCCAGAGCGCCGGGCCCGCGGCGCCGTCGAAGGCACTGAACCAGCAGGTAAAGCCCCAGAATCGCCGAGGCCGGTCCGACCTGAAGCTCGGTGACCGCGGCGTAGGCCGCCAGCAATCCGGCCGCCACGAGACGGGCCGCTGCTCTGCCGGTGCCTCGCTTGGAGAGCAAGTAAAATGAGGCGGTGAGGGCGAACGCGGAGAGCTGGTGACCGTAGGCGAGCGTCGCGTAAACGTAGGCCGGCGTGGCCAGTCCGTAGGCCAGTCCCACGAGCGCAGCGCGGCGTGGCGAACAGCCCATGTCGCGCGCCAGCCGCACGAGCAGTACCGCCGTGATGGCCGTGAACAACCCCGAGGTACCCAGCGTGACCCAGTAGTCGGCCGGCCAGTAGTCCTTGGCCGCCGATTTCAGTGGGTGGGCGGGAAGGCCGGCGGCCGCACGCGCGAGCCGGTAAGGAGCCATCGCCAGGAGCGAGAATCCGGGCAGCTTGTCGCAATAGTAATGGCCCTGGAAAAGGGCGATGTCACCGGTTTGCCGGTCAAGTCCGTCCAGACAAACAGTGCCGCGGTCAGCCATGGCATAGGTCAGGATCAGGCGGCTGGCGGTGTTCCAATCGCGCGCATGCCAGAAGAAGGCATAACTGCCCACCAGCAGGAGGAAAACCGACCACTCAACACGCAGCCAGGGCGATCGCATCAGTGCCTCTGGGAGGGACGAGTGAACCACGTTCGCAGCGCCGTCGTGGCGCTGGCCAGCGGCAGCGCCGCGAGCAGGGAGGCCGGCGCCTGGATCGGCAACTGGTAGCGGTCCCACGCCATGGGCAGGTAGACGGTGACCACGAGCAGGGACAGAGCCGACCAGACGACCAGGGCCCACCCCGTGGGAGCCTGGGATTGCCGATGCTGTTGCTTTCCCAGCCGGACTGCGGTGATCACGCCAGCCAGCACCACTGGCAGCCAGAGAAACGCACCCCAGTCCTGGCGCAGGTCGTAGCGGCGGGTCGAATCGGACTTGCGGGGACCAAGCGGTCCGAACCGGCCGAACCCCTGAACCAGGACCACGCCAGCCCTGTCGGACAGGCTGTGCAGCGCATCCGGCACGAACATGCCCTGCTGGTCGCTGGAAACCTGGCGGCGGTGCTCGACCAGGAAACGAAATCGTTGCCAGGTACTCAGCTTGGCGATGGCACGAAGCTCCGCCGGCAGGTGCCCGAGCGGGTGAGCCGTCATGAACGGGTTGAGGGCGACGAAGACCGCCCAGGCCGTCATGATCGCACCGCCGGTCCCGGCGCACAGTCCCAGTTTCGCGGCGCGAGGCATGCCAGGCAATGCCAGGGCCAGGCAGGTCCAGCCGACCAGTGAAAACAGCGCCAGGATGCCGTTGAACTTGGACAGAATCGACAGGCCCGCGGAGCATCCGGCCGCGATCAAGAGCAGCAGGCTCGGGGCGATGGGTCCACGCGAGAGCAGGGATTTCCAGGCCAGGAGTCCCAGGGCAACGGCGACCAGCAAGAACGCCTCGCAGCCGGCCTCGGACATGGCACGGTGGGCGTGCAGACTGTAGAGGGGATTGATCGCCAGCAGGAACGCCGCGATCGCGCCGGTTCGCTCGTCACGCAGGATCGTGCCAATGGCAAAGATCGCCACGCAGCCGACTGCGCCCAGAACGATGGAGGGCAGCCGCGCGATGACCAGGTCGCGCTCGGTCCCCCACCGATAGGACGTGTTGGGGTACCAGGCGAGGGCGTCTCGTCGCGAAGGGCGAGGAATCCAGGCTGCGCGGAATGCGAGATTGATCCAGAACTTGGGCAAGGGAACAAGGTCATATCCCAGCCTGTCGAGCCAGGAGATGTCGTTCATCCGTCCCGAGAAGACGAGATCGGGCTGATAGGACTGCGTGATGTAAGCATACTCATCGACGAACGGCGCGTCGCGCAGGCCAAGAGCGAAGCAGCCCGCGGCCAGCAGACCGATCACAACGCCGACACGCCAGAGCGACCATGCCGCCCTTGGCGACTTTGCCGTCCGCAGAGATTGTTGTGCCGGCATCGTCGCCTGGGTTCCGTGTTGAAGCCTGGGAAACTTTAACGACTGCACGGCATGGACTTTGGGGCTCATTCTAGAAACTCGTTCGAATCTTTGGCAACCATCCGATCGTCGGCTAAGTTTCAGCGACGGCCCAGATTGACCTGGGTTGTCGGCCACGGTTGCACACCCTTGCGTCGATAGGGCCGTTTGTCCGGGCGATCTTTGCCAGTCGTTGGAGCCGCTTTTGGCGGTGCCCGGGGTGGCTGGCTGGGCCTTCCAGGGCCTCGATCCCTCTCGTCGCGTCCGGGAAGTTTCCACGATCCCCTTGAGTAGGCACCCCCGAGCATCCCGATGCGCGTCTTTTTCTGCGAACTCTGGCACCTTCTTCTTCCGCACCGGGTTTCCCGGCCGGGCACGAGGTCTGTCAGCAGTTCGTCGTGGCGCTTGCTGGCCCAGATCAATGCTCCTGCACGCATCCCCGGCGTGCCGGAGTGGCCTGGGCCGGGACACATGTCCCGCAGCCGCGACTGTTTCGATTCGCGGGGGGATGCCGGAAAACGGGAGAAAACTCAGATGTTCCACTTGCAATGGTTTCGTACCCGCAGTGTTAACCGCGGGAAGCCAGGCCTGCCCGGCGGGCACGGCCGTCGACTTGCCGTGCTGGGGTTCTTGATTGCCACCAGTCTGCTGGAGACCGGCTGTCAGTCAGACCCGTGCAGTCCGTGCAGTCCGTGCGGCTTTATCGGCCGCACCACGAGCCGCATCATGAGCCCGTTCCGTCGAAATCGCGGCGGCTGTTGCGGCTCCGAAGTCGTGGCGGATGGAGGATGCGTTTCGAGTGGAGTAGCCGTCGGGGTGACCGCCGCTCCGATCATCGTTCCGGGCGCCACGGTCGTTCCCGGCGCGGTGACTCCCTCGACTGTCCTGCCTCCGGATACTCCGCAGTATCTCGACCAAGTGCCGCAAGCAAATCCGGGACCGGCCCCGGCAGCCCCGGTCAGACGGTCGCCGGCCAGCACTGGCAGCACTGGCAGCACCAAGTCCAGTTCGAGCTACGAAACCTTTCGTCCCGATACGCGATCAAACAGTTCTCGTAGCGATAACCTGGCCCACACGTTGATTTCGACACCTGTGCCGGCCGCCCGGTCGGCACAGGTGTCCTCCCGCGTAGTGGCTCGTGACACATCATCGCCGCTCGACGGCGACGGCAACAGCAACGGCGAGAGCGTGCTCGATCATCTGCCGCCGCTGGACTTACCCAGCGACGTCACCGAGAAGACCACGACTCCCACGGTCGCTCCGCCGGCCCAGCGGAAACCTCAGAGTCCGGCACCGACCCCGGCCCCGGCGAGCGACCATCTCAGTGGTCGCTCGTCCCGCGAGCCCGACCTGGCCCTGACAGGAACGGCCAAGCCGGCGCCCGAACCCGCCTCATCCGCGGGGGGGGCGCCCGGCATTTCCCGATTCGTCGCGGTCGATCTCAAACTCGCGGCCGGCAGCGTACCCTCCGCGGCCGGCCTGGACTGGCTGACCGAGAAGGGCTACAAGACCCTGGTCGATCTCCGTGAATCCTCCGAGACCGACCTCCCGTTCATCGGCGAGGCCACAAGGCGAGGTCTGCGCTACATCGCGCTGCCGGTCAACCTCAAGTCCATCGACCGCGCGCACGTGGCCCGCTTCAACTTCGAGCTCGCCATGGGCGAAGCCCGTCCCCTCTACTTCTTCGACTCCGACGGAACGCGCGCCGGCACTCTCTGGTACATCCGGCGGATCGCCGTCGATAGGGTCAACACCGAGATCGCGCGCCGCGAGGCCGAGGACCTTGGGCTGAAAAACCCGGAATACTGGTCGGCGGCCAGGAATTACCTCGAACGCCTGGACAACCTGCGGTCGCAGGCGCTCGATGCGACCGGGCCCGTCAGCACGGCCGATCCGCAAGAAGCTGAGAAACCGGCACCGCATCCCGCCCGCGCACTGACGACAGCCGACAGCCGTACACCCGCACCCGCGGCGCCGGCCCGTTCATCGAGGGCATCCACCCCGGCTCAGGCCGCGCTTGTCGATACCACCGCCTGGCACCCGTATGCGGCCATCGTGATCACGGGGCTCGCCTTCCCTCTGGCCTACTGGAGCCGCTCGGTTGTTCCCACCATCCTGGCGCGGACTCTGGCCAGTCTGCCGGCACCGGCGCGACGATTGAAATCACTTCCTCGCGAGTTGGATGCGTGAAGCTCAGCTCACGCGCGTGCAATGCGATCCGGCGATCCTCGGCCTCGAGCAGGGTCGCCGCTCCATACTTGCGGTCCCCCACGATCGGCAGTCCTCGTCCGGCAAGTTGAACGCGCAACTGATGACTACGGCCTGTGTGCGGACGCAGCTCGAGCTTGCAGAACCCCCCTCCGCATTTCACGACTCGATAGTGCACCCGGGCCATCTGCCCTTCACGGGTTGGCTGATCGAGCAGGCGAACCCGGTTGAGTCGCCGGTCCTTCTCCAGGATGTCATCCCACTGGCCCTCGGGCAGTTCCGGCTGTCCCTCGACGATGGCCCAGTAGGTCTTGGAAACCTTGCCGGATCGGAACTGGTCCGAGAGACGGCTTGCCGCCTTGCTCGTGCGGGCCAGCAAGAGGACGCCCGACGTGGGACGGTCCAGTCGGTGGACCAACCCGACATAGACGTTTCCCGGCTTCTGATAGCGCGCCTTCAGGTAGTCACGGGCCCACGAGACCAGACACGGGTCTCCCGTCGCATCAGCCTGGGAGAGCAGTCCCGCGGGCTTGTTGACGACCAGGCAATGGTTGTCTTCGTAAAGAACATCAATCTTCATTGCCCCTGATCCGCCACTTCGATGATCCGCTTGACCAGGATCGTCGCGTACGATCCCTTCCCCAGCTCGAACGCCATCTTCAGTGCTTGCCGGCCGGCATGCAACTCATCGGCGAACAGCGAGAACTCGAGGTTCTCGGGAGACACCAGCGGCAGTCGAGTGCCCTTGGAAAGGAAGACGTCCTTGAGGTGGCGGACCCGCAGATCGTTCCAGGAGAGCTGAAACGATTCGAGGACTTGCACGATCAGGGGGCCGAGCGGCTCGCCGGGAAGCGTCGTCCGGGCCGAGGGCAGGGGCAGGGGCATCGCCTCCAGGCTACGTCGCTGCCCCGGCTGGAGGTCACGCGGAAATGCCAGGATCGCGACCTTCATGTCGACCATCACGCGCTGGTCGGGCCGGGTGTTGCACTCGATCCAGCGTGACAGCAAGAGGTTCCAGAGGTGGCTCTGGAACGCCGAGAAATAGAGCGAGCGCAGCTCTCGTTTGAGCCGCGCGAAGGCTCCGCGGTAGTCGGTCGGATGATCGACAAGATACGTGACGATGCTCCGCGTCGATGACCGCTCCAGCGCGGCCTTGGCCTCGCCCCACCGGCCCCAGCGGTCCCGCAGGATGGCCTTCTGCGTCTTGTCGGCCGAGCGATCGAACGGGTTGGGCTCGGCGATCGCCAGCCGGAGGGCTCGTTCGTGGTCTCCTTTCAACCAGGCCTGGCCGATGAACTCACCGGAAAAGCCCACCGAGCCGAAACGCTGATCGTCAAAGTAATTGGGCAGCCCATCCGAGGAGACGGCTTGCAGCCGGGCCGCGGCCAGGGAGGCGCGATCCGGGTCCAGGTCGCGCACCACCATGAGGAACCGGTTGCCCCGGAAGTGCTGCGGACCATAAGGATGCGGCAACCGCCCGATCGGCTCGAGCTGGAAGCTGGTTTCGCGCAGCGCGCGGGCGGGCCCTTCCTGGATCGTCAGGTACTGGATGGTCTCCGCGTGTCGGTCCTTGAGACCGCCGTAGCTGATGCGATGGCTCGAGAGGTTCCACCGCCGGCAGATCGCCTCGACGGCCTCGATGGTTCCCAGCCCGCGCTTGGTCAGGCGATAGAGGTTGTAACGCCCCTGTGCCGACGGCTTGACGGACGTCAGTTCCTCGACCTGAAAATCCTTGGGCCTGCACTTGAGCTTCATGAACGAGTATCGCCGGTGCTGATGGACTGCCCTGGCGATCCGCCATGATCCGCGCTTCGGCGGTCGCTTGAAGGCACCTTCATCCTATCAACACCGCGCGGGCCGGTGAAACAAGCCTGAAGTACGAGCGGAGGTCTTCTCGACTCGACATCGTGTCAGGAGCCGACGGCCGCGTCGATGATGTTCGCATCATAGGCCCATTTGCCGGATGTACTGTCTCCCACGGCATTGATTGCGGAGATGATCGCCACGAGGATGAGGGCCAGGAGAACGGCATACTCGACAGCAGTGGCCGCCTGGTCGTCCCGGTAGAGTCGCAAGAAATTGTTGAGCATTGGAGAACCCTCGAAGAAAACTCGGGATCATCCCTTGTCGCGGTCGTGCCCGCGGGTTACGAATTGGGATTCGAGCCTACCCGCTAGATCATTGATTCAGGGTGACTTCGTAAAGAAGCCTAGGTTTCCTCCATCGCCCGGTCAAAGCGAATGACTCGAAAAACCGTCGCGGCCGAGTCCGGGGGCATCCCCGGAGATCGGGCCGCTCGAAAATAACTCGGGATGATGATGAATTCCACCGAACCCAAACGCTCGGCCTTTCCCTCGTTGCCCATCATCAATAACCCCCAAGCTCCCTCGAGGAGCCAGCGAGAGAAGTACGGAACCCTGTTCTACCTGGGGATCCTCGGACTGATCGTCCTTGTGACGCTCGTGGGCTGGTTTGGCTATCGCGTGTGGTCGTTACGCGACGTCTGGGCCAAGATCTACGTGCTGAACGATGCCCGGGAACCCGAAGCGCGGCGGATTCAGGCCGCCTTCAGCCTTGGCCACGATCCCCGGGTCGAGCAAAGACAGTTGTGGGACCTGAGCCTGCGCCGGGGACTTCCGGAGCTCGCCCGCGACATTCTGGCCGAAGGAATCGGGCCCGAGCTGGTGGCCGAAGACCCCCAGGGCTACGTGACGGCCGTGGCGCGTAGCCCCGACTGGCCCGACTGGCTGCGCCTGGCGCTGGCCCGGCCGATGGCCTACGCGGCGACGCGAGGACATGCGATCTCGCGCGAGCGTCTCGGCGAGTTCTGCCGGCTGGACGACCCGATTCTTCGCGTCTGGGCTCTCTACGCCCTTGCGGTTCAGACCCGGCCCGATCCCCAGACCGCGGTCGAGATCGAGCGCGTCGCAAAGTCCTCGGCACCCCAGCATGAACTCGCCGAGTTGTTGCTCGCCGCGATCCGAACCGACGAGGCCCGCCGGCTCGAGATCCTCGACCGGGCCACGCTCTGGAACCGCGAACATCACCCGGCCACCGCCCGGCTCTGGCAAGGCTGGGCGGTTCGGGAGGGGACGCTGGTATCGTTGGCCGGTTGAATAAGCCCGGCTCGGCCGGCTAGATCCTGGCTCAGAGCGTTCGGTCCGGCCAGGATAGGAGGGTGAAGCGAACCCAGTTGAGGGCGATCTTGGCGGACCGGCGCTGGATGATGTCGCGGGGCTGTTCCGGATCCATGTCAAGCCGCCGGGTCTCGACGCCCGCCGCGGCCGCCAGCCCGAGGTACACCAGGCCCACGGGCTTCTCGGCCGTGCCGCCGCTCGGGCCCGCCACGCCGGTCGCACTGATGGCCACATCGGCGCCCAGGCGGGCACGGGCGCCCTGGGCCATGGCCGCGGCAACCTCCGGGCTGACCGCGCCGCGTGATTCAATCAATTCATAAGGCACATCGAGCAGCGTGGCCTTGGCGGCATTGGAGTAGCTCACCACGCCTCCCAGGTAAAACGCGCTCACGCCGGCAATGCCGGTGAGGAAGTGAGCGATCAGGCCGCCGGTGCAGGATTCGGCCGTCGCCAGGGTTGCCCCGGTTCGCTCGAGCTGGGCGACGACGGCTTCGGGTACGTCGATCGCACCCTCGCCCAGCACCAGGTCGCCGAAACGCTGGTGGATGAGCGCGGCGGTGGCCTCGGTTTGACGCAGGGCTTCTTCCTCGCTGGCCCCTGCGCCGCGGATCCGCAAGCTGATCGTCGCATCGTGTGCCGTGATGCCAACCTCGGGCACGCGTCCCCGGGCGGTCAGGTCGAGCGCATCAGCCTCGATGTCGGACTCGCCGCGGCCGAACAGGTTGATCTTACGCTCGATGATGATCCTGTTGATCCAGCCCCTAGCGCGCAGTCGGGGCAAGACCTGCTCATGGAACATCACCCTCATCTCGGAAGGGATGCCCGGAAGACAGGCGTAGGTCGTCGGGCCCAGCTCCATCCAGATTCCCGGGGCCGTACCGACGCGGTTGGGCAAAGGCTCGGCGCCTTCCGGAAAAAGGGCCTGAACCTTGTTGCGATCAGCCATCGGCCGGTGCCGCCGGGCGAACATCGTCCGGATGGCTTCGAGCGAGCCGGAATCTTCCCGCAGCGAGACCCCGGCGGTCGCGGCCAGCGCCTCGCGGGTCAGGTCGTCCTGGGTTGGCCCCAGTCCACCCGTCACGATCACCAGCTCGGCCCGGCCGGCCGCGATCCGGAATATCGAGACATGGTCGTCGAGCTGATCGCCAATGGTCGTGTGAAAAGCCACCGGAATGCCCACCGCTTCCAGCTCGCGGCTCAGCCACTGGCTGTTGGTATCCAGCCCCTGACCGCTGACTAGCTCGCTGCCGCTCGCGATGATTTCAGCCCTTCCTGGCATCACAATCTCTCCAGCATTGCAGTCGGAAGTTGCCGCTTGCCCTTGATCGTGGTGAACTGTTTTACTCTAGCAGCTCGGGTCGATTCCGGCATCATTGCGTCATGGAACGGAATCTATACTTTACGCGGCACTCCCGCAGGCCCTCCAAACCGCCTTCTCGAAACGTTGAGCTCGATCGCGGCGAATCGCCGGGGTCCGCCGCCCTTGCCGCGCGCCGAGCTGGGTATCCATCGACTGAACAGATGAGCCGTAAATTGTCTAGAAAAGTCCGAGAAACGCGCAGTTGAGGCAGCCAGAAACGGTCCGAGCCCGTCGCCCACCCCTGCCGGGGGCCCGGTGGCCAGGCCGGAGATGAGCATGGCGGACCGCCTTGGTTCAAGGGAACGCGCGGCAGGGGCCACCCACTTTGTGACACCAATGTCGGCTTGTACAAGATCCACTTCCACTAGAACTGAACAGGCGTTTGGTAGCTAAAAGTAGACATTCTGACAGCAATTCCCGGCCTGCGATTTTCGCCCTGAAAACACGCTGGTTTTGATCTCCCATTTCGCGAACTCATTGCGCATAATGCTTTCCCGAATTCCCTATCTTACCACCTGGGCCAATGGAG
>JBEKTN010000440.1:0-6210 GCA_049516015.1 Isosphaeraceae bacterium
AACGTCTCTTGCCCTGGCTCGGGCATCCGGCCCAGGTACACCGTCCCCAATCGCCGTCCCTGCCGATCGTGGACCGAGACGGTCGCCGTCGCTCCTTCCCGATAACACGCCTCGCCACGGATCGGCAGCATCAGGCCGTCACGACCCACGGCCAGCACCGGCTTGCGGCCGCCTCGCGAGGCGTGCGCCTGCTCCAGCCACTTCAGGACCTGAGCCACCGCGGCGTCGTGGCGGTGGGACTCCATCCCCTCCGACAGGCCAGCGATGACTTTGCGCAAGGTCGCGACTGACCAACTCACGCCGTGATTCCGTTTCAGATACTCCAAGACGCTCTTCTGGCTGGACGTGACCGCCGCTTGGCCGACGCGCTCGGTCAAAGCCGGTGTGGCCAAACCGACTTCCAGCCCCAAGCGGATCTCCAAGGGAAAGATCGACGGCTCGACGCCGTGGAGCGGTTGATAGAGATAGCGCCAGAGGGTGATGGTGCCAAAGAGGGTGGCCACCTTGCGGTTGGGGGTCTTGGAACGGCGGCGATACCAGACTCCCTGGAAACACATCTGGTTGGGCATGTCCCGACGGTCGCGCGGCTCGATGTGGTTGAACGTCCAATCGACGATGATCCGCCCTAGTTCTCGAAGCTGGGCGAGCAACTGAGTCTCGAACTGGTGGCAGACTTGGGGAGTCAGCTCGGCCCTACGGAAGCCGACGATCAGGCGGCCGATCTCGGTGAGCACCGGGATCAAGCGAACGGTCAATGGCAGCAAGGAGGTCGCAAAATGCGTTGCCGAGAGACGTCTGAAGCAAGTAGCATGATCCATCGAGGCGCCCTTTCCGGAAGAGTGACCGGTTCAGTCACTTCAGTCACTTCACCAAGAAAGACGCCTCTCTTTCAATAGCCCCGAGCTGATCCAGGGAGGGACTCAAGCCACTCTCCGGGTGAAAACGGCCCGGATTTCGTGGAAATCCTTGGCACTGGCGCGATCGCACCCGTTGGGGCCGATGCTCCACCGGCGGAACAATGATGCGGCGGTTCCTGGCGAGAGACAAGAGGGGCGCCTGGGCAACCGGCAGGCGACGAATTCCCACAGAATTGTGAACGGGCAACCGTTCGGAATCGGAGGAAAAAAGGGGAAGTTGGGCACCGGCGCTATGAAAATCGAAATTGCGCCGGGCTTATCTTCGGAAGAGCAGTTGATCACGATCTATCACGAGGTAATCGAAGTTGCTTCACTTCAAGCAAAGCAGCCTCCGCCGACGGATCTCGATCTCTCCGAGCAGGAAATCGATTTGCTGGCCAAGATGGCTCACGAGCAATACGGTCTGGCGACTGTGGAGACTCTCAACCAGCTATTGCGTGACTTGGGTTTTTGACATGAAGAATTTCGACGAAAATGATGTATCGATCGAACACGCTAAACTCATCGACGGTGGCGGGTATCTTCGCCTGACCCATCGTCCCAGTGGTCTTTTCGTTGAAGCTCGTTCCACCTCGACACCTATTCTGAAAATAAAAAAGACCCTGATGGATGAACTCAGGGGTAAGGTTCTGGGTGCGGGTGTCAGCAGAGCGGATGAGGCGCTGGAGACTTGCTAATCCGAACTCCCGAGGGGACGCTGCTCTTTTCTGACTTAACGGTTGGAAGACGGTGCCTCCACGACTTCGAAGCGGTCCTCGAGTCCACCCGTGTTGCTTGTGCCGACGGTGACCCGGAATTCGCCTGGCTCGACAACGAACTGGAGCTGACGGTTGTACAGACCCAGGCGTTCCGGGCCGAGCTCGAAGCGAACGGGCTTTGTCTCGCCTGCCTGAAGTGAGACGCGCTCGAAGCCGGCGAGCTCCTTCACGGGACGCACAACGCTCGCGACCAGGTCGCGGATGTAGAGCTGGACGACCTCGTCACCCGGGCGATCACCGATGTTCCGAACGTCCACGCTCACGGCGAGCCGGCCATCGGGCGGGATGTCTCGCCGGCTCAATTTCAGGTTGGAGAGCTGGAACCGGGTGTAACTGAGCCCGTGGCCGAAGGCAAAGAGGGGTTCGGTGGGGACGTCAAGGTACTTCGACGTGTACCTGTTGTCGGCCATCGGAGGCCGGCCCGTGTTGAGGTGGTTGTAGTAAAGCGGCACCTGCCCCACGACGCGTGGAAACGTCACGGGCAGTTTGGCTCCGGGGTTCACGTTGCCAAGAAGGACGTCGGTAATTGCGTTTCCCCCCTCGGTTCCTGGAAGCCACGCTTCCAGGATCGCGGGAACATGGTCAGCGACCCAGCCGATGGTCAGGGGCCGGCCGCTATACAGGACGACGATGGTGGGCGTGCCAGTTGCGTGAACCGCCTTGACCAGATCGAGCTGGTGCCCGGGTAGATCGAGCGAGCTGCGTGATGCGGCCTCACCGCTCATCGCGGACGCTTCACCCACCGCGACGATCGCCAGCTCCGCCTGGCGTGCCAGGCGAACTGCCTCGGCGAAGCCATCCGTCGAGCCTCCTTCGATCTTGCAACCCCTGGCGTGAGCGACGGTCATCCCCGGGCGACCGGCAGCCCCGGCCTGAATTCCCGCAAGCAGCGTCACCACATCCTCCACCCGGCCATCGCCGCGCCAGTGGCTGAGGGGGGCATCCCGGTCGTCGGCCAGCGGGCCGAGCACGGCGATCGAGCGGATCTGGGGCTTCAGTGGCAGAACGTTCTGATCGTTCTTGAGCAGGACCAGCGAGCGGCCTGCAATTTCCCGGGCGGCCGTCCGATGCTCCCGAGCCCCGACGACATTGGCCTCCCGAGCCTCGTCAGCGTACGGCCGCTCGAACAGGCCCACGCGGAACTTGATCCGGAGAACCCGGCGCACGGCCTCGTCGAGCACCGACCGGGGGACCAGCCCCTGCTCCACCAGTCGAGGCAGGTGATTGCCGAACAGGCGGCTCACCATCTCCACGTCAATGCCCGCCATCAGAGCCTGGCGGGCCGCATCGGCGTCGTCCACGGCGACGCCATGGGCAAGCAGCTCCTTGACCGACTCGTAGTCACTGACCACGAGCCCATCGAAGTGCCACTCCTTGCGGAGCACCTGGGTGAGTGTGAATGGATTCACCGAGGCAGGCACGCCGTTGATGGTGTTAAACGAGCTCATGACGGATCCCGCCCCGGCCTCCAGCGCGGCCCGGAACGGCGGGAAGTACATGGTGCGAAGCGTCTGCTCCGACAGGTCCACGCTGTTGTAGTCCCGGCCTCCTTCCGCCGCGCCATAGGCGACCCAGTGCTTGGCGCAGGCAAGGATCCTATCCGCGGCCGACGGATCGTTTCCCTGAAATCCGCGAACCCTGGCCCTCGCCATGACGGCCCCCAGGTAAGGATCTTCGCCCGACCCCTCCGAGATTCGCCCCCATCGTGGATCGCGAGCGATATCGACCATGGGCGCGAAGGTCCACCTCAATCCCGTTGCGGCGGCTTCCGCGGCCGCAATTTGCGACGATCGCTCGACGGCAGCCGGATCCCAGCTGCTGGCCTCCCCCAGGGGAATCGGGAAGATCGTGCGATAGCCGTGGATCACATCGAAACCGAAAAGTAACGGGATTTTCAGCCGCGACTGCTCGACGGCCATGCGCTGAGCTTCGTTGATGTTTCTGGCTCCCCGCACGTTGAGAAACGAACCGACCAGGCCCCGGGGGATGAGGTCGCGGTGCTCATCACGAACTCGCCAGAAGTTTGGAACGCTGTCAAGCTGCTGCAACTGACCAACCTTTTCCTGGAGCGTCATCCGCGCCAGCAACCCATCAACGCGCCGCTCGATTTCGGGGGCGGGTGGCGCTGGCCCGGCGGCCGCACACATCGTCGCGGCGATGAGCAGGGACGGTACGATCCGGGCTTGGCTTTCCCGCGATGAGCGAGGTGCTCTTTTCTTGGCGATCGTTCTCTGAGGGTCGTTGACCAGCATCATGGCGGGATAGACAATACGGCAACGTGGCTGACGCCTTAATGTATTCCTTCGGAGGAGAACCCATGCCCAAGATCGTACTGCTGCGCCACGGCGAAAGCATCTGGAACAAGGAAAATCTCTTCACCGGATGGACCGACGTCGATCTCTCCGAACAGGGGAAGGCCGAGGCGAAGAGAGCTGGTGAACTGCTCAAGGCCGAAGGGTTCACTTTCGATGTCGCGTTCACCTCAGTGCTCAAGCGGGCGATTCGGACCCTGTGGATCGCACTCGACGAGCTGGACTTGATGTGGATACCGGTCGAGCACTCATGGCGGCTCAACGAGCGCCATTACGGGGCCTTGCAGGGCCTCAACAAGGCACAGACGGCAGCCAAGTACGGCAATGAGCAGGTCCTCGTGTGGCGGCGGAGCTATGACATACCACCGCCTCCCCTTGAGGAGTCCGATCCCTGTTACCCTGGCACCGACCCCCGTTACCAGGGGTTGAGCAAGGCCGAGCTGCCGCTGACCGAATGCCTCAAGGACACCGTGGCACGGTTTCTCCCCTACTGGCACGAAGAAATCGTTCCCACAATCCAGAGTGGCAAGAAAGTGATCATTGCCGCCCATGGCAACAGCCTGCGGGCGCTGGTCAAGTATCTCGACAACATCTCCGACCAGGACATCGTGAGTCTGAATATTCCCACGGGTGTGCCTTTGGTCTACGAGTTGGACGCGCAGCTCAAGCCGATCAGGCACGATTACCTGGGCGATCCCGAGGAGGTTGCCAGGGCGGCGGCGGCCGTGGCGGCCCAGGGGAAGGCAAAATAGCAGGGCGGCGACTCCTCTCCTGAAGCTCTGTGCGACCGGGGCCGTAATGGATGCAAGGGTATCGCAAGTTCGGTCCGCCTCAGGATCCGGTGCCAGATCGGAGGCGGATTCGATCTGGCACGCGGCACGCGATCGCTCAGAACAGGGTGTAGATGAAGGGTGCAGCCGCCGTGCTCGATAGGAAGATCAGCACGCCCAGAAGGAGCATGGTGATCACGATGGGCAACAGCCACCACTTCTTGTTTTGCTTGAGAAACGCCCAGAACTCGCTGAGCAAGCTTTCGCCCTGGTGCTCGGCGGCGGCTTTTTCAAACTCGCTGGTCGGTTTGGGAGATGTCTCGATCATGGTTGACGAATCACTCGGAGAGAATGACATGAGTAAGTAAGGGTCAGAACTGCTTGAAATAACGCCGCGGGTCGGCGGGGGTTGTCTTGGGAGACCAGTATGACTCCCAGCCCGGTTGGCGGGCACGATGAAGCGGGTCGCGACCGATGATCCGGAAGATCAGGCCGATCGGGGTGAACAGCCCATAGAACATGAGCGCGAGGATGATCTGCGAAATCGTCCAGCCGATCGGAAAAGCTAGGACCATCCAGGCCACGTAGATTGGCCGCAGGGTTTGAGGCCAGATCATCCCCACTGGGCCGACGGTCAAGGCCAGCACGGCCAAGGCGGCCGCGAGGTTGGTATGCTCGCGGACGATGCCCTCCCAGGCGGCCAGGCCGCCGAAACAGGCCAGCCACATCCAGGCAAATTGCCGTAACGTCTTGCTTGGCGGATGAAACTGGATGTCAGACCATTGCATGGCTGTTCGTGCTGATCAGAAGAGAGAATGCCCGCGATGAATGGTGCGTGGGGAGCTCTGTCCTCAGGATGCGGGCAGTCTTGGGTCAGCTCCCTCGTGGATCCCCAGGCTGATCTGCTCGACCGAACCACGTGGGCCATTATAGCAGAGCAACGAGTGATGATCGACGACAATTACATTTCCCTTTAACGACAATTACATTTCCCCACTCGCTCCACCCATGACAGCCTCCTTTCTGAGCCTACGTTAATAACCTGTGTGAATACATATATATCTAGAATACATGTCTCCAGAGATGCTCTCCTGGTTCTGACCGCTGAACCCGTTTGGCCCGCTCCAGCTACCTCCTTTCTGAGGCCATCGTCATAAGAGTATCTCATATCCACGAATGAGTGAGATAGGCTGTGACGAGGCTATTCAGCATCCGGTTGCTGAACCCCCTTGGCCTGCTCCAGCCGGTAACTCGAAACGTTCTGACCCTACCGGATTGCAGGTATTGAAGAAATGCCGGGTATCCGGCCGGCGGCATTTTTGTCATCCTACTTCTGGCTCTTCTCCCAAGCGAGTGGGTAACTTTGGGCCATTTTTCAGTTGGACATCTAGATAAGAGGATTTTCTGAGGCATGACTCCGGTGTCCGATGGCGGCTTGCCGCATTGTTCTGTC
>JBEKTN010000441.1:0-6128 GCA_049516015.1 Isosphaeraceae bacterium
CGCGCGACCGAACGGGGCTGGTGCATTTCGCCGTGCCGCTGGTGCTGGGCGAACATCCATTGGGGGCGCTGGTCGCGGGCCAAGTGTTTGACCAGTACCCCGAACAACTGGCGCTGGAGCAAATGGCCAGGCAGCTCGGTCTCTCACGGGCACCGGCCTGGCAGGTGGCTCGCCTGGAACATCCGGTCAAGCGGGCCACCCTGGAAGTATATGCCGACCTGCTGGCGACCCTGGGCCAGACATTCCTCCAGACGCGCTATCACACGATCCTGGCAGCGGAAAGACGAGGGCAGGAACGCATGGTGGAAGCCAACGAGGGCCGCGCCCGGCTCCTCAAACAGGTCCTGTCGGCACGGGAAGAAGAGCAGCGCCGGATTGCGCGGGACCTCCACGACGGCATCGGCCAATCCCTCACGTCGTTGCTCCTTGGGCTGCGTGTGGCGGCAGAGGTGCCTACGTTTGCGGAAGCGCGCGCGCGGCTGGGGGAACTCCGCGGCATCACCGCCGCGCTCCTGGATGAGGTCCGGAGGCTGGCCCGGGGCTTGCGCCCGAGCGTGCTGGACGATCTGGGCCTGGCGGCAGCCCTGGAGCGCTACGCGGCCGATTACACCCATGCGCACGGCATCGTGGTCGATGTGCTCGCCCCGGAACTGGCCTTGACCCGGCTGCCGGCGGAAGTGGAGACGGCTTTGTACCGCATCGCCCAGGAGGCGCTCACGAATGTGCTGAAGCACGCGGCGGCGAAGGCCGTCAGCCTCGTGGTCCGGCGCGAGTCGTCGGGCGTACATTTGACGGTGGAAGACGACGGACGTGGGTTCGACAGCGATGCCCTGCTCCAGGCGCCTGGCTGGGCGTCCGCCGGCAAAGGTCTGGGCCTGCTCGACATCCGCGAACGGGCCGCCCTGCTGAACGGCTCCGTCACGCTCGAGTCGCGGCCGGGAAGCGGAACCACGGTCCACGTGTACATTCCCCTCAGGGAGGAGAACCATGGCGAAGATTCGCGTCCTGATCGTTGATGACCATGCCATCGTCCGGGCCGGACTCCGGATGCTCATCAACCCCCAGCCGGACATGGAAGTCGTGGGCGAAGTCGCCGATGGGCACGAAGCCTTGCGCCAAGCCCGCGAGGCCAACCCGGATGTGCTGACGCTCGACCTCACCATGCCGGGAGGTGGCGGCCTCAAGACCCTGGAAGGCCTCCGGCAGGCATGCCCGCAGACTCGGGTTCTGGTCCTGACCATGCACGAGGACCCCTCGTATCTGCGCGCGGTGCTGGCCGCGGGCGGATTGGGGTACGTCGCCAAGTCGGCGGTCGATGGCGAGTTGCTCGCCGCGATCCGCTCCGTCGCCCAGGGTCGCACCTTTGTGACGATAAACCTCAGCGACAGTGAGACTCAGCAAGTCCTCGGCGACCGGGCAATCCGCACCGCATCGGCCCCCCGAGCGCCTCTCCAACTGAGTCCACGTGAGCAGGAGGTGCTCAAACTCCTGGCTCAAGGGTATACCAACCAAGAAGTCGGCACGCGGTTGTGCCTGAGCGTCAAGACCATTGAGACCTACCGCGCGCGCATCGTCGACAAACTCGGTCTCCGCAGCCGGGCCGACCTCACCCGTTACGCCTTGGAGATGGGTCTCCTCAACCCGGTCCCATTCTCTCCCGGTTAGCCGTCGGCGCCGCCTCCTTTGTGAGGGTTTCCCTGACAAATCGCCTCGATACAGGGATTACCCTGACGGGCGCCGCTCGCTTTTGCCTCATGTCAAGTCTGATTTCTAGTAACTACCCTGATACCGCCGGGTGTCCGCGCCTCGGTAATATTGCGATATTCCCAAAACAGCAGGGAAAGAGGCCTACTGGCAACCGGCAATTGGATCCTACCAACGTCATGGAGGGGCCGGTGGCTGCCAACGACATCATGGAGGGATCGTTCATGCTAGTCCTTTCTCGCAAAGTCGGCGAAAGCATCCTCATCAGTGAGTCCATTCGGGTCACCGTGGTGCAATCCACCAACCACGGCCGCATCCGCTTGGGGATTGAGGCTCCTCCGGAGGTCAGAGTGCTCCGCGAGGAACTGACCAAGTCCTGCTCCAACTCAACGCCAAGCAAGAACGGCAAAGCGGAAGCATTGCCTTCTTCCGCCTAGCTGCCCCGAGCATACAGGTGCAGCCAGATTTGCCCGTGCGAAAAAACCACCCGGCCCACTGCCAGGGACAGGCACACTGCCAGGGACAGGCAACGGCGTGATCCAGGTGACGATTGCCCCGTCCTCTCAAGGAGTGAGAGGGGCCGAGTGGGTAGTTGGCGAAAACTGTAAGAAGCCTGGGCGACAAGTCAAGGCCGGATCGGGCCCATCGTCGCCCTAGCCTGGATGCCCACGCGAAGGTGTGGACACAACTTTGGGGTTAGGTTACCCTCGGAAAACACGGGGAAAACCACAGAACCGCATTAGACGTTTGGCTGGACTGATACACCGATTTCCACGGTCACACCTAGCCAACACCACTGGAACAACCTGCCGGAATCCTCGGGAAAAACGCGATTCTCGCTGGGATCGAAGGAGCGCTGACATTGTGGCAATCAGTTCATCAGAGCAGCGATTCCGATACATCCCTTTGCAGCGGATTCCTGGAATTCCAGGGGTGAACGAGGCGGTTCCTCGGCCAATCTGTTATGTCACTGCCCCCGCGTGGGCATCCAGGCTAGGAGGATACTGCCATGGCACCCTACTCGATGGATCTCCGCGAGCGAGTCGCGGCAGTTGATCACCGGGAAGTTTCCCAACGGGAGATCGCCCGACGGTTCCGCGTTAGCCTGTCGTTCATCGTCCGGCTGCTGCAGCGGCGCGAAGCCGGCACCTTGGCTCCCAAGCCACACGGCGGTGGACCGAGACCCTCCTTGAGTCGTCGTGACCAGCAGCGACTTCGACGGTTGGTCCAGAAGCAGAACGACGCCACGCTGAACCAACTGAAGCAGCAAGGCGGCTTTAGCTGTAGCCCGACGACCATCTGGCACACCCTGCGTCGCCTCGGTCTGACCTACAAGGAGAAGACCCTGCACGCCGCCGAGCGCAGCCGGGCTGACGTACAGGAGAAGCGACGGCGATTCCGAAGAAAGGTGCGGCAGATTGAGCCGAAACGGCTGGTTTTTGTGGATGAGACGGGGGTCAACACGGCAATGACTCCCACCTACGCTTGGGTGCCGCGGGGTGAGCGTGCGCTCGGCTCGGTCCCCACTTCCTGGGGGACGTTGACCGTCATCGCCGCGCTGGGTCTGGACGGGGTGCGAGCACCGCTGGCGTTCCCTGGCGCTACGGACACGGCCGCGTTCCAGACGTACGTAGAGATGGTGTTGGTGCCGGAGTTGCGTGCGGGCGACGTCGTAGTGTTTGACAACCTCAGCCCCCACCTGTCCTCCGGCGTGACAGCAGCGATCGAGCAGGCCGGGGCCGAGGTGTTGCGTCTGCCGCCGTACAGTTCGGACTATACACCGATTGAGGAGCTGTGGTCGAAGGCCAAGCAGTTTCTCCGTCGAGTTGCGGCGCGATCGCGAACGAGTCTCTATGATGCCTTGGGACAAGCTTTGGAACATGTGACGGCTCAAGACATTATCGGCTGGTTTCAACACGCCGGCCTGTGTGCAAACCATGGTTAAACCGCGCTAAGCACAGGCACCGAGTGGGCGGTTGGAGGCCAACCGTACGAGGAAGGGAAAGGCGAAGATGCATCAGATCCATGCGGGATCGCGTTCGTTGCGAGACGCGGCGAAAGCAGCCCCGTTGGAAGCCCTGGGAGAAGTGCAGATCATGCCACTCTTGCGACGGCAAGTGGAGATTACCAGCGGAGTTGGCCTTCAACTCAGGGCGGCCAACCAATTTATCCGAGTGTCTCAGCAGTTCCAGGTCGAGGTCCGGGTCTTCTGCAACGGCCATGCGGCCAATGGCAGGAGCATCCTCGATCTGTTGTGCTTGGCCGCCGAGTGCGGAGACCAACTGGAACTCGAAGTGAGCGGACCCGACGCGGAGGACGCCGCCTCCGCCCTTTCCGAACTCATAGAGGCCCGGTTCCACGAGGCTGCGCATGTGCGCGATGAGTCCCCCAACGAAGGGAACAAGGGACATCACTGATATCGACCGTTTGTGAGGGGAATGAGCCTCGGGGACATGCAGGCAAACGCTTGATGCAAGCGGCTTAGGGGTTAAGGAAGTGCTATTCAGTGATGTCCCTTTTTCCCTCCTCCGGGTCGGCCAAGATCGCCAGGTCTCGGAGTTCCTGCGGTGGCTGACCGTGACGCACACGCAGCCATGGCACGCCCATCACCACACGGCGGGGTCCGGGCATCTGTACCAGGGGCAGTTCAAGTCGTTCCCCGTGGAGTCCGACGAGCACCTCTACACGGTGCTGCGCTACGTCGAGCGGAATCCAGTCCGGGCCAATTTGGTGGAACGGGCAGAAGACTGGCGCTGGTCGAGTCTCGGTCGATATGCCAAGGGGGATGACCGGGGCCCGCCAACTGCTGGAGGCTTGGCCGATCCCTCGACCGGAGGACTGGGCCTCGCGGGTGAATCGGGCCGAGAGCAAGAAGGAGCTGGAAGCATTGCGGCGCAGCGTGCAGCGCGGACAGCCGTACGGCAGCGAACCGTGGTGCCAACGGATTGTCCAGCGCCTCGGCCTGGAATCCACCCTACCCCCCGCGGCCGTCCCCGAAAAACGCCTCCGAAGCCCTGAAAACGACTGCCGTCCCCTTTTCTGCCTGAGGATGAAAAGGACTCCGACTTCGCCGAGTACGAGTTGTTGCTCGAGAGGCTTGAAACGGAGCGGGCCCACGTCGCGAACCTGCACTTCGCCCCAGACGCCAGGATGACGCCAGACGCACGATGCAACGACCAGGATGAATCCCTACCGTGTCTACTCTCAATCTCCACGTGGCGGTCCGCTAGGGAGGCTACAATGGTCAACACGCGGCAGCGGTTATCCGATCTGATCTCGGATGACCCCGACAAGGTTGAACTCATCAGGACGCACATGGACGAAGCCAGGCGGTCCGTCCCGCGATGGGAGAAGAGACTCCCGGGGCAGGACGTGGAACCGTCTCTGATGCAGGGCTTCTACCTTGCGTGCTACACATGGGACAAGGACCGCAAGGTTCCCTTTGGGTACTGGTGGAAGCTCAAGACTTTCGGCGCCCTCTCGAAACACTTCCCGGTGCACAAGTGCAAGCAAATTGCACTCTCGCCAGACTACATTGACACTCACTATTGCTATCACATGAACATGGAGGAACTACAGTGACCACAGGAACACTCATCAAGCGTGATCTCAGACTTGATAACCACATGTCGCTCGCCTTGCTCCGCCCTCTCAGTGAGGCGGGCAAGGCCTGGATGAAACGGATCTGTCCACCAGGCGATGACCGTTCGTACTACCATGGAGCGTTGGTACTTGAACCGCACGACGCACTTGAGCTAACCACGCGGGCAATCGACGAGGGGCTGACATTCGAGTGATGATCAATCCCGGGGCCACGGACGGCCCATTTCCCCTTACCCCCGAACACATGAGACCGAGACGATGAACGCGACGAAGACCTATCCGACCCTGGAAATCGACATCCACAAAATCGAGACCGGACGCGGTTGGCTGATCATGAAAGAGGGGGAGCCCGGTGAGTCTCCTGAAGAGGCCGAACTGGAATTCATCGACGACCTGCGGGCGAGAAAAAGGGACGCGGCGAGAAAAAGGGACAATAGCCTGTGCGCGCCGGGCAATGGTGTTTTGTCTACTACCGCCGGCTTTAACCCTCATGGTTGCTCGATGGCCCAGGACAACCAACCAGACCTTCAGGTCGAAGGCTGGCTCAAGACTTTAGGCATTGAATCGCTGTGCCACTGGGACGTGCTGGTCTTCCTGTACCGCCATCAGTCCACCCTGGTCGGGGCCGAGCACATCGCGCGCCTACTGGGCGATGCGACGGCCGAGGTCGTCGCCGCGCTGGACAGCCTGGAATCCTCGGGACTCGTGCAGCCTTCGCGGGTCTCCCAAGGAGTGCGCTTGTACCAATTGACCGCACCGGCAGACCCTGCGCGTCGCGACGCCTTGGGGCGGCTCATGACCCTCGCTGACAGCCACACTGT
>JBEKTN010000442.1:0-6121 GCA_049516015.1 Isosphaeraceae bacterium
AGGGGAGTGTCTTGCGAGCCAGGATCTTTCGCTTCTCGTCCATGACGCAGATGGTGATAGACTTCTTGTGAAGGTCGACGCCGATGAAGTTCATTGCAGGTCTCCGGGTCTGGGGAAACTGGGAAATTGGGGAAAACGTCCTTAAAGTCTTCCTCAGGCTCAGGGGTTCTGCAAACCGTCGCGTCGACCTTTTCCTCCCTCTCATAGCTTCAATTTCCGGCCGGCGGCAATGCGACGCAAGCAAGTGTGAGATAAGCCAGCTTGGTCGCGTTCCCCCGAGCGCTGGGCATGGTGTGATCGATAGGCAAGCTTGCTACCTGTCCCTCCTGGCTCAAGCGGCAGTCTGGCTCCGTGAACTCCGCGTTTTCTAGACATTTCTAGATAATTTACGGTCCATCTGTTCAGACCATCGATGCCCGGCTCGAGGCGCTGCCAACATTTTCAGTCCTCGCTCGGGGCGTTTTGTCAGTTTGAACTCCGCGTTTCTCGGACTTTTCTAGACAATTTACGGCTCATCTGTTCAGTCCATGGATACCCAGCTCGGCGCGCGGCCTCGATGGCGGACCCTAACGATCTACCGAGGTAGTGGTCAACGAACAATCGCCCTTCGGCCGACCGTGGTCTCGAGGTGAGGTGCCAACGGTCGGGGACTGAGAGACCGTCGGCCGAGGACGGGCGGGTCAGGGGACCCGTGCCTGAACCAGCGCAATAAATCCGAGAGGAAAGAAAACATGCGTCAACCGCAACTTTGCAGCATGCCAGCGCTGGCCTGGTGCTGCTTCGTGCATGCCATGTTTCCAATCTTTCCCTGACGACGTCGGTTACGCTAAGATTCCTTCTGTAATCCGTGTGAATACGGGATTCAATCTTCAGCGGTCGGTCGACTCGCATTGTGTCAGCCCGGCTCGTGCCAGAGGGCGTCGTTTTACATATGGCCACGCGCTCAACCAGCATGATCAGTCCGAACCTGACTCCCCTGCTGGACGTGGTCTTGCAATTGATCACGTTCTTCATGATGCTGGTCCATTTTGGCAGCCGGCTCGAGGGGTCCAATCGCGCCGTGAGGCTGCCGGTCGCGCCTGCGGCCCTGCCGGGATCGGACCTGACCTTTGACCGCCTGCCGGTCTCACTCGATCAGCGGGGCGGGCTGTGGTACGGCGGCCGGGTGCTGTCGGGAGCGGCGGCATCGGCCTGGTGGGCCGAGCAGGCCAAGATCCGCCGCGCCGGTCTGGAGCTGCTGCCACCGGGCCCTTCCGGTGGCAACGAGCTGCCGACCGTGGTGATCCTGCGCGCCGATCGCGACGCCTCGTACGGTCCGGTCCGGCGGACCCTGGCCGAGGCCCAGGAGCAGGGCTTCGCCCAGTTCAGCCTGGTCGTCCTGCGGAGGGAACAGCCATGAGCTTCGGCATGGGCATGCCCGCTTCCACGGCTGCCACCCTGGGCATGATGGCCGACTCGGCCGCGGCCGCCGTCGCGCCCCGGTCCCGGCGCTACCGCCCGGGTCCTCCGGACGAGGTCTTCTTCCCGGTGACCCCGATGCTCGACATGGCGTTTCAGCTCCTGGCCTTCTTCATCCTGACCTTCAAGGCCCCGACGGACGAGACGCACATCGACCTGCACCTGCCGGCCACGCCCGCAGCCTTGCCCTCGGGGCCGAGGGGACAGGCCCGGCCCAGCCCGTCACGCGCGATTGATGCCGACCTGGAGAATGACCTGCTGGTCCGCGCCGAGGCCGACGACCTGGGGGACCTCAAGGCCTTGCGGCTGGGGGAAGCCATCTTACCGGACCTTCCCACCCTCGGCAGCCGCCTTCGCCGCTACACCCAGTTACTCGGCAACCGCCCGCTCCGCGTCCGGCTGGTAGCCGACGACCGCCTGCGTTACGAGCCGGCCGCTCGGATCATTGCAACCTGCTCGGCGGCCGGCGTGTCGTCGGTTCGCCTGGCCCAGCCGGGCGGCATTCCGGCCCTGCGCGACCTGCCGCCTGCACCGGGTGCCAGGGGAGGCGCACGATGAGACGCGGGCTCGTCATCGGCTGGCGCTGGCTCGCGGTTCTGCTCTTGGCCCACGGCGGCTGGTCCAGCCGCGCGCAATCCGGCAGCGACGATCTCGAGACCCGGCTCGGCCTTGCGGACCTGGCCGCGTATCGGGCGGCCCTGTCGGGAAAGACCACGGCCGATGACGCCCATGCCGCGGAGCCCGTGCCTCCTGTGACCTTCCACGATCTCTGGGATCATCCCGAAAACTGGCGCGGGCGCCGGGTGCAGGTCCGGGGGACGGTCGCCCGGATCTTCCGCCAGGACGCAGTTGGCGGCTTTCCGCCGCTGGCGGAGGCCTGGCTGAGTACGCCTCAGGGAGATCTCTTCTGCACGGTTTTTCCCACGGCGGGAGTTCCCGATGTCGGTCAAAAAGTCACCTTCACCGGCAGGTTCTTGAAGACGATTCGCTATGTCGGCAGCGACCAGCCGCGGCTGGCCCCCTGGATCGTGGGAGACCGACCGCCTTCGAGCGCGGCCTTGGCCCCGCGGGCGAACGAGCCCGCAGCCGCTGCGGCGGCCTTTCGGGCCATCGGTGCCAGTCCGGAACCGGAACCGGAGTGGGAGCGTCAGATGGGCCGGCGGTTCGAGTCGTGGTTGCCGGGGGCCTGGATGCTGGGAATCGCCCTGGGCCTGGCTGGGGCTGGGGTGCTGGCCTGGCAGCACGTTCGCCGGCCTTTGGCGGCCAGACCGCGCGGAACGCTACACAAGAATCAAGGCTCGGCCGCGGCCGACCCGCCGCTGGTGTTCCTCGAAACGGAGTCCGTGAATGGAACAGCCCTTCCCGACGCGAGATCCCATTGAAGGTCTGCATTTCACCTTCAAGACCGACGAGGCCGCAGCCGCAGCCGATTCCCGGCCGAAGAGGAAGAGTGCCGAGGTCGATAAGCCCGACGACCGCGCGCTGCTGCACCAGCTTCATTTGGGTGAGACGCCGCTTACCGATCCCCGCGCGCTGGGGAGTTCGGCGCTTGTCCACCTGCTGCTGATCGCGGTGGCGTCGCTCACGATCCTGAACGTATCGATCGCGCGTGTGCCGGAAGCTTCCGGGACGCTACGGGGCGAACTTGAACCGGTTGATAACCGGGCGGACAAAGGCAAGGTCGCCGGCAGCGGTGGGGGATCTCCCGGGGAGATAGGCGGGCTGGGCAGCATTGCCTTTGTGGCGCCCGCGGCCGGTGCCAATCCCCAAGGGCCAGGTCTCGATCCGGCGGCGGATGCCTTGCTGAACGAGATTCTGCCAAGCACGGCGCAGCAGCCGTCCGAGGCGTTGCAGCGTGCCCTGCCCGGTCCGCAGACCACCGGCGTGGGCTTGATTCCCGGCTCCGGCCTGGGCGGCGGCGGTTCGGGCGGTGGGATCGGCCGCGGCATCGGCCCCGGGACCGAGTTCTTCGGCGCCCGCGAGCACGGTCATTCGTTCGCTTACGTCATCGACTGTTCCGGCAGTATGGCCTTGCGGAGCTCGCTGGAGGTGGCCAAGCGTGAGCTCCTGGCCAGCCTGAATCAGCTTCCCCCCGACGCACGGTTCTCGGTAATCTTCTACAATGAGAGGGCCCGGGTCTTCGCCGACCCCAGCGGACAGCAGGGATTGATGCCGGCCACGACGGCCAACAAGGTGCAGGTGCAGAGCCAACTTCAACGTGTCACACCCGATGGCGATACCGACCACATGGTGGCCCTGCGTACGGCGCTCGGGTTGAAGCCCGAAGTCATCTTCTTCCTCACCGACTCCCGCGACATGGACGACAAGCACGTCAACGCGATCCTCGCCGAAGCCCAGGGCACCCGCATCCAGGCCGTTGAGTTCGGCAGCGGCACCGATCTCGGGATGCAGCGTCCGCTTCGCCGCCTGGCCACCACCACCGGCGGGACCTACCGCTACATCGACGTGACCGGTTTTCCCAGGTCGGCGTCGGGTTACTAGACCCCGACCGTGCTCAAGCCGACCGGGGGGCGAAGCGGTCCTGGCAGGTCAGCCGGCCGCGCAGGTATGCACGAGCGATGGCGAAGTCGTCGAACGGGATGACCCGGTCAGCGAAGATCTGGTAGCCGTCGCGGCCCTTGCCGGCAATCAGAACCGCGTCGCCCGGACGGGCGTCGGCCAGGGCGGCCTCGATGGCGCGCTTGCGGTCGGGCTCGACACGGACCTTTCCCGGACGGTGGAAGGTGCCGAGGAGGTCGTCGAGGATCTGGTCGGGGACCTCGGATCGCGGATTACCCAGCGTGAGAATGACCCGGTCGGCCCCGAGCTCCGCGGCCTCGGCCAGGGTCCGGCGGGTCGCCCGGTCCTGGTTTCCCTCGGCGCTCAGGACGCAGTGAACCTGCCCAGCCGAGACGGCCCGAATCGCCGTCAGGGCCTGGTAGAGCGGCGCGGCGGTCTGCGCCGCATCGATCCGGACATCGAAATCCTGACCCTCGTCCACCGATTCGAGGTTCCCGGCGACGTTCGCGACGCCTTCGAGCCCGGCGACGACCGCATCCAGGTCGATCTCCAGCGCCCAGGCCAGTGCGGCGGCGGCCACGGCATGACTGACCTGCCTTGGGCCGTAGAGACGCAGGTCGACCGTCGCACTGCGGTCGAAACCATGGAGCACGAACCGCGAGCCGGCTGCATCCAGCCGCTCGATGCGCGCCGAGACGTCCACCTGGGTGGGATGCGCCATGCCAAAGCTGACGCGGCGGGCGTCAAGGTTGACGGCGCCCAGGATCTCGGCATGCGGGTCATCGGCGTTGACCACCGCCGCGCCACCGGGGGCAATCTTCCGAAACAGCTTTGCCTTGGCCCTGCGATCCTGCAGCGCGATCTCGATGGGCAAGCCGTAGGGCACGCCGATGTCCGTCACCACCGCGGCCTGGAACGCGACTCCCTCGAGGCAGCGGGCTTCAAGCGCCTGTCCGGAGACTTCGATCACGCCCGCGGCGCAGTTTTGATCAACCATGTAGGCCAGGATCGCCGCCAGGCTGGCTGCCCCTGCGGGCCAGGTGCTGGCCGCCCGTCCCGCCCTGGTTCCTGCTCCGCTTCCCGCCGCGGCACCGGGTCCAGGTCCAGGACGGGTACTCTGGCCGATTCCGGCCCCGAGGGGGCGCGTGGTCATGCCGTCGGACCAGCCCAGCGACCCGACCAGGCCACACCGCAGGCCGGCGGCCTCAAGGATCGAGTGGACAAACAGAGTGGTGACGGTCTTACCGAAGGTTCCCGTCACGCCCAGAGTCATCAGGCGCTGCGATGGATCGCCAGCCAAGGCCTGGCAAATCAGGGCGTGGGCGGACCTGGCGTCGTTCACAACCACCTGAAGCCGGCCCGCCTCCGGGCAGGGACGCTCCACAACCACGCCCGCGGCGCCCCGGTCGAGGGCTTCACGCACGAAGGCATGGCCGTCGTAGCGCACGTCGCGGATCGCGACGAAGACTTGGCCCGGGTCGAGCCTGCGATGATCGTCGGTGCAGCCGGAGACCTCCCAGTCGGGGCAACCCACGAACTGGGCTTCGGGGAGCAGCCTGCGCAGGCTCACCGAGGGAATCCCCCGTTGAGGCAGACGGTCAACGAACCAGCGTGCCATCGGCATACGCCTCCTTGCCTTGCCAGCCGTATCTCGCTTCACATTCCCCCACGGCTTGCCCGGACCCGGCGTGAATCCATTTCCGCCTGGCATCGCGAGCCGCGCGCCCTGTGAGCTGCTGGCCACTCGTCCTCAGGCCAGAACCGCCGGGGCAGGGACTCCGGCATCATCGCCCTGTCGCCTCGTGGGCCTACCGATCGGCCCGTCTTGCGATTCCGTAACTCGGTCTCTTCATGAACTTCCCGTGCATGATTTCGGGTGGATAGTTCAGTCTCGCGGAGATGTCTTGCGTGCAGGTGGCGGCATTTTCACGAAACAAAAGAAAAAGGCAATGGCAGAGTCGCCCTTTGCCGATTATTGAAAGTTTGACCCCGTATCATGTAACGGATTGTCAAAAATACCCGATAAGGGAAATCCCCGATAATAATTTCATCTTGATTCGCGATCTTGGTTCTCCGTGATCCGAGGTCCGTTAGATCGATTGAGGTTGGATGAGGATTTCATACTTGGGGAGGATCTTGTCGC
>JBEKTN010000443.1:0-6082 GCA_049516015.1 Isosphaeraceae bacterium
TCATCGGGCGGCAGCGTGCACTGTCCCTGTGGCATGCGAGTCATTGCCTCCTTGCAACCTGGGTTCTCAGTAAACCCAAGGTTACAGGAGGCCGTGACTTGCGCCTATTTCAACGGTATTGGTTCTAGCCTTGGAGGCGAACGCCCGAGCAAGAGTGCCGGGTTGCGAGTCACGGTGCCCAGGGCCTCGGCGATCGGCCACGAGACGGCGGCCATCAGGTTGCCGACACCGGTAGCCAGCGACCGGTTCGAGCCGGCGAGGTAGGGCGTGCCGGCCACGACAATCCTGCCGGAGGGATCGACGTCCCACGGCCCGTAGGTGCCCACCGGCAAGCCTGCCAGTGGGCTGGCGTCGGAGATCAAGATCACCCTCTCCGGTCCCTTGGCGCGGGCCAGCACCCGCAGCGTGGCGCGGTCGAGATGGTGGCCGTCGGCAATCAGCGATGCAAAGAGTGCAACATTCCGCCGAAAACGCTCGGCGTAAGTCATTGCCACGTATTTATTTTCGTTGTAATGAAATCTTGAGCATGGAACAATCAGAAGCATCAAACAACGACCATAAACGGTAAAACGGTATTTCGACGGTAACAAAAAACCCGGGCTCAACCCGGGTTTCTTCGTCGGCTGGTCGGGCGGGGCCGGCTTGATCAGCTCGCCGGCGATCACCGCGACGGCCGCCTCAAAGCGTGGTAGAACGCCATGCGATGGCATCCGAACTTGCGAGCGATCGCGGGCCAGCTCCAACCGGCCTGGCGAAGTTCCCGGGCTTGAGCGAGAACCGTCTCAGTCATTTTCCGCGGTCCGCTCGCATGTACACTTCCCCATAATTCGGCGATCGGCGGCCGCGGTTCCGGGACCAACTCCGCCACGGACTGGTCGACCAGCTCGGCGGCGAGCGCCGAGGCCGGGGCCTCGACGCGCTCAAGGGGCGCGACCTGGTCCCGAAACCGCGGATCCTCCCGGGCCGCATCCGACCAGGCGTTGCGGAATCGGAAATTGGCCATGGTCAGAAGTCGAACCCCGCGCAGCGCTCGATCAGGTTCGGCAAGTCCGCGTGACGATACCACAGCTCCGCGGTCCGCTCCGAAGTGTGGCGCAAGACCCGTTGAATCAGGGCGGGCCCGTAACCGTGATACTCGGCGTGGGTTGCCCATGAGTGACGCAAGGCAAGGAGCGTAAGACCCTCGACACCGGCTCGCCTGGCGACGTCCTGCAACCGTTGAACGGGCTTAGTTCCGGGCGGTCCGCTGGTCCAGTTGCTCCGCCGGTTGAGCGTAGGGAAGAGCCAAGGGCAATCCAACGGAATCGAGAAGTCAACCGGCGCGTCGAGGCGGTGGGGTAGCCAGTCCTGCAAGATCGGCACAAGCGCGTCAGGGATCGGCACGGGTTGCTCGCTTCCTTCCGTCTTGAGCCGGCGGCCGCCAGCTCGACCGCGGTCGGTCAGGGCAATGAACCGGGCCTCGAGCTTGACGTCGGTGGCGTGCAGGAAGAGGGCCTCGCTCGCTCGCAAGCCGGTGTAAGCAACCGTCGCGGTGAGAGCGTAAAGCCGGCGGGCTCGCCACTGACTCCAGCCGGCGGTTTCCTGGACGTCCTGCGCCATGAGGGTCAGTACCCGGCGGATCTGGTCGCGCGAGTAGTGTTTCTTCTCAGCCGGCGGCCCGATCCTGCCAAGCCACTGAGAAACCCTTCTCAGGGCGAACGGTGATACCCGGAGATACCCGTTGATCACGGCCTGGTTGCAGACGCCGCGGAGAACGACAAGAAGCGCTTGGAGAGTCCGGCGCGATTGATCAGGCGGCCGGGCCTCGATGAATCGAGCGACCAGGACCGGGGTCAACTCGGCCGTGCTCTTCACGCCGAGGGCCTCGATCAGGTCGAGAACCTGTTTTCAGCTTGTGCCGGGTCGACGGGGCCCGGTGCGGCGGATCATAGAGTCTGAGCAACTCGGCGCGGAATTGATCGAAGGGAATCGCTTGCATTGGCGGTGTCTCCAGTCGGGTTCCTTGGGCCATGGTAAAGACTACGGCCGCGGGCCCGTATCATTGGACGTTCCGCGGCCGGGGTCGCTCTGAGAGGCGTATAGGCGATCAGACTACCGGCACGCCGGCGGGGTTGTACGTTGGAACCGGCGGGATGTCCTCGAGGGCCTCCATCTCCCGGCGGATCTGCTCCCGGGCTTTCAGCCGGTCGATCTGCCAGGTCGTTCCGGCTCGCTTCTTGCCGGACAGCTCGAGGCTTTCGGTGAGTTCAGCGAACTGCTCTCGGAGCTGGGTCAGTCGCTCCCGCTTGGTCTGCATTGCTTGTCATCATTTCATACGTTGAATGTCTGTCTCCACCATGTTCATCAGCTCCCGCACTCGGGTCTTGCGGTTGTTCCGCTTGGGATCACGGTTGCTCGCCTCGAGCAAGGCGATGCACCGCATCAACCTCTTCCTTCTTCGCTTCTCCCCTCGCCTGGTCTTTCGGCTCATGATCCTGCCCTCCGTCTGGCCTCCGGGTTGGCGGCCCACTGTGCGGGCCGACGTTCGACCCGACACCAGGATTGCAGACAGTTAATTAACTAAAGTCAATGGGTTGACTGTCTGCACCTGAAGTCTAGGATGGTAGACAGAGTGACATTGCCTACTTACAATTGAGTGCATTCGGTTAATGCATCTATCCGGGGGACTTGGCAATGGCAACGAAGCGGAGCCCGAAGAAGATGGCCACGATTGCGGAACCTGAAACCAAGACCAAGCCGGTCCGCGTGGATCTCGTCCCCGCGGTGCACAAGGCCCTGAGACGGGCGGCCGCGGATGAGGACAAGAGCATGGCGGCCCTTGCCCGCAAGATCATCTGCGAACATCTTGGCTTCTCAGACGAAGGGGGTGGGAAGTGAGTCCTAACCAGCTTCGAGAGGCGATCAGGCATCAGCCGTTCCGGCCGTTCGAGATCGTGCTGGAGGATGGGCGGCGGCTCTGCGTCGACCATCCCGAGTTCATCGCGGTGTCCCGGGCCGGCCGCGAACTCACGTTCTACGGCGAACAGGACCGTCAGCACTGGCTGGACGCGCGGCTCGTCCGCGAGCTCGTGTTCGAGCCGTTCCCGGAGACCGAGGCTGCGCCGGTCAGGCCGGACGAGGAAGGCGGGGAATGAAAGCTCCGCGCAACGAGCATGACCGATGCACTCCCAGCATCATCGGTGGCCTGGTGCCAGATCGGGTTGGGATGGCGCGGTAGCTGCGCGGCGATGCCGTTGCCCAGATGTGTGCTGAGCTTCGTCCCGGCCGCCACTGCGGCTCGGAGGGTCGGGCCATCGGCCGCCGTGTGGCCCAGCGCGATCACGACGCCGGACCGGCAGGCCCTGGCAATCAACTCCACCGCGCCGGGCCGCTCCGGCGCCAGTGTCAAGAGTACGATTCGCCCCCCCGACGCGTCCTGGAGCTCGTCGAAAAGTTCGATGTCGGGATCGCGACGGGCATCGGCCGGATGAGCCTCGCGATAGCCCTCGCGGTGCGACAGGAACGGCCCCTCCAGGTGGATGCCCAGTACCTTCCGGGCAGTCTCCGGATCCGCGTCGCACGCCGCCGCGATGGTGCGCACGCCGTGCAGCATCTGCCCGGGCGGTGCCGTGATCAGGGTCGGACAGAGGCTGGCCGTGCCCAGAGACCCCTGGGCGCGGACGATCGCCACGACCTGCTCGACCGTCAACTCCGGGCTGGAAAACGAGTGCCCCCAGCGGCCGTTAAGCTGGATGTCCCAAAAAGCCGGGCCGACCGAATCGTCGTTCGCGCTCGTCTCCGAGGGCCCATCGCCCGGGCGGACCGCCACGATGATCCCGCCCCGGATCTCGATCTCGATCCAGTTCGACGTCTCGAAGTCTCGCGCGATGATCACCATAGCCAGTTCACCCCGTCTGGGCGGGCCAACGGCTCGCACTCCCTCGACGCGGCCGCCACGGTCCTCTCCGGCTGGGCTCACGCACGGCTCGTCTCCCTCCGCAACAGCGCGGCGCCGACGAAATCGCGGAAGAGCGGATGGGCCCTGGTCGGCTTGGATTGAAATTCGGGATGGAACTGAACGGCCAGGAACCAGGGGTGGTTGCGCAACTCGACGATCTCGACAATGACGCCGTCGGGGCTGGTGCCCGTCGCGATCAGGCCGTGCTGCTCAAACGTCTTGCGGTATTCATTGTTAAACTCGTAGCGATGGCGATGGCGCTCACTAATCTGCTCGCTGCCGTAAGCCCGCCGGGCCAGCCGGTCAGGCGCCAGCTTGCAGGGCCAGGCACCCAGCCGCATAGTACCTCCGAGTTGCTGGACCGCACGCTGGTCTTCCATCAGAGCGATCACCGGATGGTCGGTGGTCTTGTCGAACTCGGTGCTGTTGGCCTCATCCAGCCCAAGTATGCTACGGGCGAACTCGATGACCGCGCATTGCATGCCCAGGCAGATGCCGAAGAAGGGGATCTGACTGGTCCGCGCGAACCGGATCGCCTCGATTTTGCCCTCGATTCCGCGCATCCCGAAGCCGCCCGGCACGAGGATTCCATCCACGCCGCCGAGTAGGGCCTCGGCGCCGCGAGCGCTGACCTCTTCGGCCTCGACCCGCACGACCAGCACCCGTGCCCGATGGGCGATCCCGGCGTGGTCCAGCGACTCGTAGACCGATTTGTAGGAATCACGGTGCTTCATGTACTTACCGACGACCGCGATCCGGACCTCATGCTTGGGGTTCATGATCCGGTCAACCATCTCGCTCCATTGCGAGAGGTCCAGCGGGGCGGCGCGCAGCCCCAGACGCTTGACCAGGATGTCGTCGAGCCCGTGCTTGACCAGGCTCAACGGCACCTCGTAAATGCTGAACTGCTTGTCCCGCTCCTCGATGACGGCCTGCCGCTCGACATTGCAGAAGAGGGCGATCTTGTCCTTGTCGTCGGACGAGATCGAGACTTCGGTCCGGCAGATCAGGATATCCGGCTGGATGCCGATCTGCCGCAGGGCACCCACCGAGTGCTGGGTCGGCTTCGTCTTGAGCTCGGCCGCCGCCTTGAGGTAGGGGACGAGCGTCAGGTGAATGTACAGGCAATTCTCGCGACCCACATCGAGGGCAAACTGGCGGATCGCTTCCAGAAAAGGCAGCCCCTCGATGTCTCCGACCGTGCCGCCGATCTCGGTGATCACCACATCAACCTCTGCCGTGGCCAGTCGGCGCGTGGCCGCCTTGATCTCGTCGGTGACGTGCGGGATTACCTGAACCGTCTTGCCCTCGTAATAACCTTCGCGCTCCTTCTGAATCACCGACAGGTAAATCTTTCCCGTTGTGTAATTACAGTCCTCCGTCAGCGACGCATGAGTGAACCGCTCGTAGTGGCCCAGGTCCAGATCGGTCTCGGAACCGTCGTTGAGCACATAGACCTCGCCGTGCTGGTACGGGCTCATCGTCCCCGGATCGACGTTGATGTAGGGGTCGAACTTCTGGAGCCGCACCCGCAGCCCGCGCTGTTCCAGGATCATGCCGATCGACGCACAGGTCAGTCCCTTGCCGAGCGAGCTGACCACGCCGCCCGTCACGAAGATGTGCTTCGCCATCGCTTTACCTTTGATGCATCCGTAAGGGCTGGTAAAAGCGTAGTATAACAGAACCGGCCGGAGGGCGAGACCTCGACCAGCACCCGCTCCAAAGGCCTCGCTTTGACGCCAGATGCGAACTTGCATCGCCACGCAAAGACCAACCCGCGACTCGCTCGCAGCCGGAATCGCCCCGAGCGAAGTGCGGAAAGGCCACCTACTTTGTGGCACCAACGTCAGCTTGCACAAGATCCACTGGCACCAGTACTGGACGGGCGTTTGGTAGAAATAAAGGAAGAAGCCTGTACCCGAAGGGCCTGCGCAGACGATGGCCTCACCGCAAGCCGTTGCGGCCTTTCGGGTACAGGCTCTTGGACGAAGCCGTGGGGCGGCACACGGTTTGCTTTAACACGTAGATTGGTCGCGCGGGCAAGAGGGGCGGTTTGGGCAAGCGACTTGTGACGCGAAGCAAGAGCAAAGCAAGGCCGACGCGGTCTCGCCGGGTGACTGTGATTTTCCCACCGCGGAGCGGTTT
>JBEKTN010000444.1:0-6072 GCA_049516015.1 Isosphaeraceae bacterium
ATGACCCATTTGGCATAAGACGAGGCGGTGATCTTGGCATCGTCGGGAAGGCCGCCCCAGTCGAAAAGCCGGCGACGGATGATCTCGGCGATCTCGTTCTCGGTTGACATGATCACCGCTTTGCCCAGGCGGTCGAGCAGCTTCTTGATCGCTTCGTAGTCGCGATGATCCTCGGGTGTCATCTCCAGCTCGGAGGCTGGGATCGAGACGCACAAGACCACGTTGGAACAACCATGCGCTTCTTCCGAGAGATTCTGCAAGAAGTGGTAGAGCTGATCAGACTGGCCGGACTTGCGTAGCCGTTCCCGGCTGATGTAGTTGAGCAATTCGTCCATAAGAATCAGCGCGGGGCCGTCCGGGAGAAACGCCTTGATCACGTCGCCGCCCGGCGCGATTCCCTGCTCGTCGTGGCGAGCTACCACGTCGAAGGCTTTGGCTCCGCCGAGCTGCCAGGCGATCTCTCCCCAGGGAGTGTGGCGTTTCGGTTCGCCTCCGGTGCCACCCCGGCCAGTGAGCGGGTCAAACTTCTGGCCGACGAAAACGGCGGTCGCGGCCTTGGGAACAGCCTTGACCTGAGCATGTTGCAGGATCGTCTGGACGCCCTGCCAGTTGTTAGCCTTGGGTCCGGAATGTGCCAGATGATAAAGCACGGCTTCGGCGTGGGTCTTGCCGCCTCCAAACTGGGTGGCCATGTTGAAGACGGGCGAGGTCTCGACCGTGATGCCGGAAAGCCGCCGGGCCGTCTGGGCGGCCAGGTCTCTCAGGTTCCTCGTCAGGTAAGTCCGCTCGAAGAACCGCTCGGGGTCTTGATAATCCCTGCGGGCTTGACCGTCGCGAATGAGGTCGAGGTTCACCGCGAATTCTGAAGCGTCCAGGGGTCGATTCTCGCGCAAATCCTCGCGCGGCGTGACAACGTGGAACCACGGTTTGAGCTTGGGCATGGGGCTTACTCTCCTGCCGCGTCCAGTATTTGGGTCTTGAGCCGAGCGGTCATGTACATACCTGCGTGCTCGAGGTCTTCGACGACCGGAAGCACGGCTCTGATCAGCCCTATCCGCTTGGCAACCAGGACCAGGCCGAGCGTCCCCTGCATGGGTAGCTTCAGCGCCTGGGCACACCGGCGAGCAGCAAGGTCGTCGAGGATTGCCATCGAACCGGAGTGCTGGAGCGCGACCGCGATCACGCTGGATTCACCGGTCAGGAAGATCAGCGGTGAGGCGTTCACAACGCGCCTGGAGATCACGTTCAACCTCTTCCTTCATTTCTTCGACGTCGACCTGACTGGCCTCGATCTTGGCCTGATACAGGGCCTCCAGAAACTCCCTGCGCTTGAGCCCGGCGATCTCGGCGGCTTTGCCCTGTGAGATCAGGCCCTGGTGATACCACTGGATCACAGCGGCCAGCCGCATGTCCCGAGCAAACTCCTTGGGTGATCGCCGCAGTGCCGAGAAGGCATCGTCGGGAACTTCGATGGTGACAGTCGTCAATGTCTTCCTCCATTTCCCTGGCAATGTTGTGAGGTCGAGCCATCACCCGATGGACCAACGCCAGGCTTCACTAAACATTATACCTGCTTCAGACACGCTCGAACCGCCCCGTGTTCGTGTTCAGCGTCCAGGCCTTGAAATAACCATAGGGGAAGGTTTCCGACCCTCCCCGGTTGCCGATGATCACCGTGGTATCGCCTCGGATCGCAAGCCGATCCACGATCGAAAAGCCGCCGATGACGGATTGGGTCAAGTGGCCGATCAGCGCGACGCCTGCTTCGCCATCGCGACGGTACGCGAAGACGAATCGTGCCGCCGCGCGGACGCAGAGGACTTTCCAGAGCGCATAGCCGACCAGGTCATCGACCGGGCTGTTCTCCAGCTCGAAGATGGCGACAGGGAACGGCCAGCGCGCGGAGGAATCAGCGAACGCGACGACGTCGAGGGCGAGGGCGAGATATTCACTCCGAGAAAAAGGGAGCACTTGGCCGGGGTACCCCTTGGCGGCAGCTCTCCAGCCCATTGCCTCGCAGCCGGCTACCACGACCGCCGTCAGATGCTTGGTCCAGGCTGCGAGTGCTTCCGCCATGGCCGCCTGCTTCAGCGGTTCACCCGACTCCAGACGTTCGAGAGTCCAAACAAAGATTCTCCGCCAGTCCTGGGTCAGGTTCTTTTGTCCTGTCACAACCCGAGCCCCTTCTTCCTCGCGAGCACTCCATCAACCCATCGCTTCTCGTCCGTTCCCGGCGGGTACAGAGCCGAGAGCGACTGGGCCAGTTTCCAGAACCGGGCATCCTTGCCGATGCCGTCATCGACCAGGAATCGCTTCAGCGCGTCGGCTCGGCCGCGGGCGAAAAGGAGCATGGACTGGTGGATCCGGTCGAGTACGGTCTCTGCTGCTGTGTACTCTGGCGTGCTCGCATCGTGGGGCGAGACATCGGACCGGGCTTCGCGCTGCAACGCAGGCTGCGAGCTGAGCCCCTCCTCTTCATTCACGCCGAATGCCCGCTGACCTTTGGCCGGACGTTTTGTCTTGCCGCGCCTCGTGGCCTGCAGAGCGCCTGTCAGCGGGTTCGGTCGACTCGCTGGCTGTGGAGATACCCTCGTCGCGAACAGGAATGGCTCCCGTTCAGAAACAAGAAGAAGGCGGGCTGTCTTGCCCTTTACCTCGACAACCGATTTCAGGGTGTCGAGATTGGCCCCCAACCCTTGGGCGATCTTCCGCGCCGCGTCAAACTCGATGGTGTAGCCCCCGCCGGCGATTGGACGGTCCTGCGGGTCTTCGTCCTCGGCATCCTGGCCCTCATCGGCCACTTCCTCAGGGGATCCTTTGCCGTTGGTTCCAGAAGGATCCGGTCGCACGGTCCAGAGCCACATGGCTGTCAAGCGGGCATCTGGTTCTAGGCCGCTCGCGTCGGCGTCCTTGAAGATCATCGAGAGGGCCTCCTTCGAGACGGCGGCCCAGACGTGCTCCAGGTATTCACGGAGCGGGACAACAGACCCGTCGGACTTCTCGACCCGGCTGTGGCGGCTGAAGATTTCAAGGGCCGGGCCGAGACAGGCGAAGATGGCGTCCGCACCGACCACGCCTTCTGCCGCGAGCCGAGGCATCCATTCGTGAATGCGGCGCGGGAGTTCGCCCAGAACGTCACGCCAGTCGCCGACCTCGCCGATCCGGATGGATCCGTCCGGATTCTCGCGTGGTCGGCAAACAAGATGGACGGAAGAAGTGAGTGTAGCGGAATTCATTGCACGCAGCCGGTTTTCCATCTCGGTGTCAATTGGCCATGAAGCAGTGATGGTCCACCCCGCGTCGATGACCGCTCGTAGCATGGTTTCCCAAGCGCCGGTCGTCTTGTGGGCGAAGACCACAACTCCGACACCGCTCGGTTGTGTGACTCGCCTTCCTTCTACAAGCGACTGTTGCATCAATTTTTCAAAGTTCTCCCGAGTTTTATAGGAATAGATGGGATTTCGCTCTGCCAATTGAACGACCTCTTCCCTTTTCGGGGTCAATACGTCGTTAAAGAGACCTGTGTGTACGTTTCCGAGGGTGCGCTTCAGCCAAATGTAGAAGAAGTCCGACAAATCAGCATAAGGGACCGCGTCGTAATAGGGTGGGTCTGTAATAAACGCGCCGGCCGAGTCGTCAGGCAGCGGGTTTCGGGTGGCGGATCCCTGGGCCACGGTTCCCGATACTAATAGAGATGCATTCATCTGGATGACTTCACAAACCCAACCGAGTGCACCTTCAAAATCGCCAGTGGCTCCTGAGAAGATATTGGCTTCGCAGAAGTCCCAAACAATCGGGAGCGCCTGACGACCAAAAGTGTTCGAGACCTTTACATAAGCCGAGTCCCAACGGCAAAGCGATGAACATCTGTCTGCCTGCCTATTTACGGTAAGCGCCAAGCACGATGAGACGGCGTCGGCAAGGTGTCCATCGAGCTCTCGCCGAATCCGGTGGTCAGCCAAGCCAACAAGCCTTGTAAGGGTTGAAAGAGAAAGTGACTGCCTCGGAGTGAAAAGGTCCCTCCATTGCTTGGCATCCAACAGATGAATGTTGAAGATGCTGCGGAGATACGGTAGCGGCTCTTCCGGAAGGTTGTTCTGTGGAAGACGTGATAACCTCCTTGCAGCAGACTCCGCCTGGCTTATGTCGTCTTCTGTGGCCTTTCGATACATTCGACCCACTTTGTTCGGTTGAATCGTCACAACTGCAACAAGTCGTGCATCTGCAGCCCCTCCACGCCTACCCTTGAATTGGTTCCTCACACGTTCCGCAGGCGCCGTGTAGCCGCAGCACGGGCAAGTGGCGGAGCCGCGTTTGACCGTGCCGTCGAATCTCGGGAATTCGGTCTTTGCTTTCAGGTTGTCCTGGTCCACCCAGCCGTCGTGCTGCTTGACGATGATTTGGAACTCCACACGCTTGGCCTTGGGCCGGGGTACAAGTTGGAGAGCCACAGATCTATTATCCTTCTTGGCCAGCCAGAGGGAGCGAATGAGCGGGACTTCTGCGCCACAGCCTGGGCCCTCGCACTGGATGGTTCGAGCCCACAGGTAGGCTATGGGCGTCGCGCCATCCGCGTCTTTGGGGTAGAACTCGGTTAGTTCTTTCTCGGCCTCGTGCTTGATCCACTCGCCCCATTTGCGAACCTCCTCGGCGAGGCGCTGACCGTATTTGGGGACGTATTCAAGGACAACCTTGTTGAGCAGCACGGCCACGGGGTTCAGGTCCGAGGCGAACGCGTCCGCCCCGACACGGAGGGCCTCCAGGGGGATCGATCCTCCCCCGGCGAACGGATCGACGACCAGCGGTCGGGTGCCCGGGGCGCCGCCCAGTGACTCGTGGGCGGCCTGGGTCAAACCGCGTGAGGTCTCGAGGTACTCCTTGACCGTCGAGTTGTCCCAGTTGGCGAAGTCGGCGATGAAGTCGAGCAGGGCGAACCGGAGCTTGTTGAGGTGGGCCAGGTCGTGCGGGTTGAGCTCGATCCCTTTCGCCTTGGCCGCGACGATCCCCTCCCACTGGCCAAAGCTCTCCTTCGAAGCCGTGGCGTGCAGTGAGGCCGTGTTATAGACCTTCTCGGCGAACGCGGTAATCAGCCGCGCCGCGGCGTCGCGGAAAGCCTGGGGGCAATTCTCGTCGGCCGGGTCGGGCCAGAGCGCCGCGCAGATGACCGCCCGGCAGGCCGCCAGCGGCCGCCGCGCCCACCAGATGTGCAGCGTCGAGATGTGCCCATGCCGGATCGATTTCTCGCGTCGAGAGTGCGCGCTGATGCGCTTGATGGGGAGATCCACCTCAATCAAACGCTTCGGGTAATCCATGACCATCCTGTCAGAAATCGAACTTCTTGCTTCGTGGTGACGCTGGCGGGGACTTCAACGACCAGGAGGAGCCGGGACTGGCCTTGGGCTGCTCGCTTCTCGCGGCGAGGATCTTCCCTGCATCAATCTGGTAACGCTCGACCTGGACAACCACCTCCCAGCCGAGTTTGGAGGGGTCCTGAACCAGATGCAGCTCGGGCTGAGTACCGCAGTTGAAAACCGTATAAAGCCAGTAGTCGCCCTTGAGCCGCTGGGCCGTCTTGTACTCGTTTGCGGTCAGGCCGATCTGGCCCACTCCGGCACGGCCCTTCACTTCGATGAACCGGACCTCGATGGCAGTCCGAGGGTCTTCGGGGTGCGGCCGGCGAGAGATCAGGTCGAAGCCGCGGTTCTCGGACTCGACACTCTCGACTTGCCATCCTCGAGATTCCTCGTGGCGAATCACAAACTCCACCGCAATCCGCTCGATGTCGGCGTCCTCGACCATGGGGGCGAGCCGTGGCGTGGCCCGTTCGGGGTGGGGCAGAACCCAGGCACGGCCGATGTGAACGATGTCGGCGATGGTGCAGTGCCGCTCCCTCTCGAGTTCAAGGATGCGCTGCTCGAGCCGGTCGTTGAGCCGGTCGAGGTGAGCCTCGGCCTGGGAAATCAACCCGTCGAGGCCCTGGATCGTCTGCCCCTGGATCTGGCGATCGAGCAGGTCGGCGAGCTGCCGGTTCTGGCGATCGATGAGCGCGTTGAGCGAGATCTCCACATGCCG
>JBEKTN010000445.1:0-6065 GCA_049516015.1 Isosphaeraceae bacterium
TCCAGAACGAAACCAACCTCGGCCATGATGTCCTGGACCAGCGCCCAAGTACCCTCAGACGTGTCGTGGTAACAGAGGCTCAGCCAGTGGCCCGGCTTCAAGACCCGGAAACACTCGGCTAGCGCCTTCTTCATGAGAGCTTCCCAGTCGGCGGTTGACTTACCCCGTACTTCGTTTACGATAATCTCCTCGTCGTGCCAGGTTGTGTCGAAGTCGAGCCAAGACTCCCATACGAAGTTCAATTCCCCGTACTGAACCTTTTCAGCGTATGGCGGATCAGTGAAAATGTAATCGATAGAGTTGGCGGGAATAGTAGATAAGTTCGATGCGGACTGGGTAGAGATACAAACATTTCCTGGCTCGATGTTGGATAGTTCCTCGAATGCCGGAATCAACTGGCTTTCGATTTTATAATCGTATCCGTTAGTAACAACCATCTCTCTTGATATTTGGGGAATGTAATATGATCCCTTGGCAATGCTTCGACCCTCCTCCCTCTCTTGGTACATCTTGCTCGAATTCAGGGTAACGCCAGTCAATCCGAACATCAGCGCATCACGGATCGCAGAGTCTTCGATCTTGCTGATTGCGTCACGGATCGACGAGAGCGCCCAGAGGTTGCGCTTGGTGAAGAGTTCGGCCACTGTTCGGAAGTTGCTGGTTCCGGCCCGCCATTTCTCACCCCACGGCTTCGTATCATCCAGTTCGTTCATCATTCGGTGATGTGGAAACCGATGGGGGATCTCCTTCAACTCGATCTCTCCAACCTTACCGAGGTCGTACTTCTCGAAGTACGAACGCTTCTCGGGAGATGAGTCATTGTGCTCTCTCACGTCGCGAGTCGGCTTGCACCCGTCCTCGCAGTGGTAGACCACTTTCACAGGAACGAAGCCAAACTTCTCGCTCTGAGATCGAATCACCTCCGTGAAGCCATTGGCCTGACAGGTCGGGCAGACGTTTACGCTCTTGGCTTTGCCTGCGGCGGTCTCGGAATCCTCCGTGCCGCAGTCGTAAAGCGGGATCTTCGACAAGCAGCGAGGGCACTGAAAGACCTGGCTATAGACTGTGTAGCCCGTCATCGCCTTACCGCCGCAGCGATCGCAACGAGTCCCGTAGAGCCACTCGATCTCCTTCTGGACCGCCTGCCTCACCCTCTGAAACGCCGAACGAAGTTTGTCCGGGTCGACGGGGGTGCAATGGTTCTTGGCGATGAAGGTAGCGGCCGGACTGCGATCGATGGCGATGGCCTTCCGCCCGTCCAGCAAGGCCGACACGGCCGTTCCGCCCGAGCCACAGAATGGGTCGAGCACGATGTCACCCGGCTTCGTGTAGTGGCGGATATATTGCCGGATGGCCTGGTGCGGTTTCTTCGACCAGTAGACGTGCATGTTGTAGATCGCCGTCGCCTTGGTCGTCTCGATCGGCTGGTTGAATGCTGGAACCTCGTAGTCGTCGGTCGCCGGATCATAGGGCGTGGATTTCTGTGCGACGAAACTGCGCAGATTTGGGTTGGGTTTATCGCCAGAGTAGTACTCTGACGGGATGGCCCGCGCCGAGCGGAAGGCATCGAAGGTGCGTTGACCAGAGTTGTTTCGTTTCTTGGACATGGGTCGTTCACATCGGGAAATACCTGACGAGATTCTTGCACTCATCCGCAGAGAGACAATGAACAGCGATCAGCAGTTCGTCGATGGCCTGACCGATCGGCATGTCATTGCTGACCAGGAAGACGCCTGGCATGGGCAAACCAGCCGCGACTCGGGCGTAGGCAAACGGAGGAATCGTCTTGCGATCGTGTGTCAGCAGAACCATGCCGTGCGTGCTCGCCCACTCCAGGATCGCCGCGTCGGGGGCGGCCGCTAACCCGACATCCCGAACGTGGGTCATCTCCAAGGTCGAATCGCGGCGGGTCAATCCGTCCACGATGTCCCCGTTGAAGTTCTGATCGACGAGAAACTCGATCACGGGATCAATCCCTTCGCCCGTGCGCGTGCCAGTAATTCTTCCTTACTGACTCCGCCCGTCATCCCCGCCGCCTCCAACTTCCGGCGCACCGCCTCGGCCTCCTCATCACAACGGCGCAGATATTCGTCGAAGGAGGCGGGGTTCGCCAGGTAGCGGCTGATAACCGCGTACACGTCGGCCAGGCGCAGTGCGCGATACGACCGGACGATGGCCTCGGGGCTCTCGCCGCGCTTGAAGGCATCGAGCACCAGTTCCAGTAGCACCCGGCTGTCGCCGACGCGGAAGACGCCCGGGGGATCTTCCCAGAGGGGAACTGTTACAGTCAGAGGCTCGAAATCGACGGTCGACATGGTCAGCTTGCTCCTTTCGACTCAGCGAATCTCCGCTATCGTACTCTGTTCTGCACCGTCCGCACCCAGGGCCGTTTCAAGGAACTCGCGAAACTCGCCGACCACGGCCTCGATGTCGCCCTTGTCGACCTTGGTCTTCGAGGGTTTAAAATCGCTCAAACGGATTACCCTGACGACGATCCTCTTCAAGTATCGGGCCAGCAGCCTGGCGTTGCCTGGGTCGGCCGCGATCCGTTCCGCCAGGATGTCGGCCAGCGTATCATCATCGGGTACCGCCACCACCTCGGCGATGAACGGCTCGTTCTTTCCTTGTTCCAGAAGCGAGCGCAAAGCCGGTTGCCGCAGCAGGCTCGCCATGTTGACAAGCGACGACCGAACGACCTTTCTCGCTCGCTCGACTGCCTCTTCCGCCTCGGCAACAAGCTGGTGAGCGTCGTCCACATGCAATGAACAGCCTTCCGGCCGAGGACGATCCTTCAGCGCCCGCTCCACGGCGTTGCGGTCGAGCGAGGACTGGAACAACCCGTCCTTGCTGGCATTTATCTCGTCCCTGAGCGTCCCCACGTCCACGCTCGCCAGCGCTTCGATCTTGACGAGCTCGGCAATGGCCTGGAAAGCACCAGAGTCGGGCAGGTTGTCGATCTCGGAGCGGACCTGCTCGCACTTGCCGGTCACCTCGTCGAACGCCTGGAGGTAACGTGTCTTGTAGTTCGTTTGAATGCTATCGAGCGGGTCGAGCAGTTGGCTTTGGAGCTTGGCTTCCGACTCCATCAGGACGCTGACGTTTTCCAGCTTCTTCCCCAAGCCACGGAGCTTGTCCTTCAGTTCGCCGACCGGACCATCCTTCTTCACCTGGAGCTGCGAGTAGCGGTGAGCCGCCCTGATCCTCTGATCGTGGCGACACAAGACATCAGCCTTTTCCCAGGTCTTCTTGCGGGTCGCCAGATCGTCGAGTTCCGTGGTCTTGGCCTCCTGCTGGGCGTAGCAGGTATAGCCGAACGACGTGTCGAGGGCATTGAGCAGGTGCGAGATTGCCTCGGTGTCGTTGATCTTGGCCGACAGAAACGTCTTCCACGAGCTGAGGTTATCGGCCACAGGGTTGGGCTGCCCCATATCGGCCATCAGCGCATCGAGCCGTTCGATGAGCGCCTCGACCTCGGGCTTGCGTTGCTCTCGCCATTTCCGCAGCCGGTCGAGAGCGGTGGCGATGTCGCCGTCCTTCTGGATCGTCTTGAGCGACTCGTCGTCGAGCAGGATGGCGGCATAGGGCGCCAGCACCGGCCACCCTTCCGGGGCTTTGAGCCGCTGCACCTTCGTCATCGAGTTCAAGAGGGCGGCGTTGAAGGTCAAACCGGCGATGTTGGTGTAGTCGATGTACTCGGTGGTCGCCGCCCCTTTGCCTGACAACAGGATGCGGAGCTTGCCCTCTCGGACCAGGCAGAGCAGGTAGACGTCGATCATCCGGCGAGAGAGGCCGTAGTTCTTGTCATTCGGCCCACCCAAGCCGGTGAAGTTCTTGCAGACTGACTCGACCGAGATCTGCCGATTTCCGTGGGTCGTCTGGGTTTCGATCCACTCGTCCAGGTCTTCCACGAATTCGTTGCCGCTCGTGTTGAGTCGCTTCGTGCCGTCCTTTTTCATGATGCCCAGGACGTAGCCATAGTTGTCGGCAGCGCTCGTGAACTGGTTGGGCTTGGTCTTGGGGACCTCCCCGGTCTTGACGACGCCGTTGATGACCTTGATCGCTTCGGCGTCGTCAAACGAGGCCGGGGCGTCGAATTCGATCTTCGCCGACTCGTAGACGGCATCCAGCACTTGACCGATACGCGGAGTCAGGACCGCCAGGAGCTCGCCCTGGCAGTTGAATGACAGGTTGCTGTGATCGGCTGCGCTGATTTGGCCTCGGGCGTAGCTGTCGGTGACGATCTTGGCGCTGCTGCCGATCTCGTCTCGCAGCCGGTTGGCGACCCACTGGATCACCTCCTTGGCGTCCTCGGTGTCCTTGTGCAGATGATCTTTCACCAGCTCGCGGTAAGCGGCGAAATCGAGCAGGCGGTCTTTCTCCTGGACGGTCAGAGGTGCCGGGGTCCAGAAGAGGACGCGGGGATCTCCCACCTTCTTGGCGAGGTCGGTCACCTTGTCGCCGCAGGGCCGGTTGCCGATGAAAACGGCGAAATCATGATCGGTATCGGCGGTGTTCAGTGGGGGGAGAGCCTGACCTCTGCCGGCGATGTCGAGCAGGTCGCGCATGTAGACCCGCCCCTTGATGGTTCGCCCGTGCCACTCGACTAGAGCGTCCTTCTGTTCGGCGGGAGCGATCCCCCGGAAGATCGACCTGGTGCTCCGAGCCAGATCCATCGTCAGGAGCGAAGTCTTGATCTCCCATCCGTCCAGCCCGAGAAGCTGGTGCCAGGCGTCCCTCTGCTGGACCTGACTGTTCTCGGCCTGACTGCGGGCCTTCTGGAACAGTTCCTTGACATCGACGCCGCCGCCTTCCGGCGTGAAGACGAAGTTCTTGCCGACCTTCTTGACCTGCGGCAGCTCCTTCGCCAGTTCATCGAGCAGCACTTCGTAGTGGTCGAGGTTGTCCTTGATGTCGGCCTTCTGCCCCTTGTCGTGATCCGCCCACTCCATGACGGAGTTCATGATCTCTTCGACCGAGAGGCCGTTCGGCTGCATCTTGGCGACGTGGTAGAGAAAGAGCGTCTTCAGGATCTTCTCGCAGCGGGTGGCGTAGACCTTCAGCCGCCCCTTCGTCGCCTGCCCGATGATGCGTCGGCCAGCCTCGTAGGCTTTCCACTCGTCGTAGTACTTCGTGCGGATGGCCGAGATGCCTGCGGTCGTCCCGGAGGGGTCTTCCTCATAGCTGACCACATCGTCGAACATCTGCCAGATCGTGATCAACTCGTCGGACTTGGCTTTCCTCTGCGTCTTGAGGGTCTGGTGCATGAAATGCACAGCCGATCGCAGAGTGGTCAGGTTGTAGCTGACGGCTCGTAGCACGTCGATGGCGGGCTTGTAGAAGGGGAAGAAGCGCCGGAAAGTCTCGCTGCCGATGGCGTCGGGCCAGGTGAAGCTCTTGCGGTAATCCTCGAAGTAGTCGTCGATCTTCTCGGGCTTCGTGAGCGTGCGGACTCGTGACAACACGATGTCGTAGAAGTTCGACTCGTTCTGGAGCAGTGGGACGTTTATCAGACGATCGTTGGCGATGATGTTCTTGACGCCCATCTTGGACTCAAGAGCCTGCTGCGCAGTGCAGATCGTCCAGACGGGCAGACAGTGTGTCTTCGCCAGGCGGTTGGACAGCACGACCAGCGTCTTCTCGTCCTCGACCCGCTGGTCTTCGGTGCGGTTCTTCATGAACAGCGAGACTTCATCGAGGATCAGCAGCAGCCCCTCGAAACCGCTGGCGATCAGCGTCTCGACAACGTGCTTGAGAACCGCCTCGGCCTCCATCGGGATGTCCGGGGTGGTCTTCAACTCCTTCCGGTAGAAGTCCCAGAGCTTCTGGCCGCAGTCACGACGCACCGTGGGCTTCTTGCTGTTACGCAGATTGTCGAGGAATTCCTCGATCTCGACCCGCTCGTTGTCGTCGAAGTACTTTGGGTCTTTGAGGAACTTCGCCAGACGCTTGTAGTAAAGCTCGAGCTCTGCCTCGAAGCGGTTTGCGAGGACTTCGACGGGGTAGACCGAGATCGTTCGCCCGGTCTCGGCATGGTACTGGTCCTGCACGGCGTCGAGGATGTACTC
>JBEKTN010000446.1:0-6026 GCA_049516015.1 Isosphaeraceae bacterium
ACCACTTTTCCCTGGGTTTTCTGGGGTTTTCATGGAAAATATAACAGAATCATATAATGTAACTTAAATAGCAAGTCGCTGTATTGGTCACAACACTATTGAAAAGTCGCAAAACTGAAGGGAAAAAGTCTGGGTTTGCTCAGTATATGAAACTTTCCATATGACCCAGGTTCGCTATTGTGATGCGTAAGCCCTGATACTGATCGACATGATGCCCTCGGCGTATGGAAGACCAACTCGCTCGATACACCGACCCTTCACGGATGCTCTGGAGTCTATACATCGTTTTAGAGACAATCCCGTCGCTAGAGCGATGTTTTTCAAGTACTGCCGAACCGCGTGAGCGTCACGCATTTCAAGGGATTGATCGACGATCACTGTGTACCTGTCGACTTCAAGCATCCACCGAATCAACTGATCCAGTTGCACCGGCTTGGGGTCGCCGTCTTGCCCTCGGCTTATCTCGTCGACAGATGGGGGCATAGAATCAGCCCGAGTTTCAGGCTAACTGTGTTCCAACTTTGCCCCCAGACACTATCCCCAAGTGCATATCCTTCCCCTGCTCGAAACGCCCACGAGGCCCCCTCCAGGGCGGAGGGCAATCGAGGTGCAATCTTTCATGAACATAAATGCGCCTTGTTCTTCGCCCTCGTATAGACTCAGAATCTCACCGCTTGTCAGCAGGATCTGTTCAGCGTCGGGATCATAGGCGAAGTCCGTCTGTAGATCAGGTAATTCTGACCTTTCTCGCTGCCAAGTCTCTTCGCCGTCGCTGGATTGAAGCATGCGAAAGGAGCCGCGCAACACGACGGCCAAGTGTGAGGCGATCCCGTCAAGGTCGATGTAGGCCACCCTCCGGGGCCACGTCCAGGCCGTCTCGATGAACGAGGAGGCCCTCAGGCTCGACGCGTCGAACTGCGCGATGAAGCCATGATCCTGGGTTACCATCCCCGTCACGCATACAATCTTGTCACAGTCGCTACTCCAAGCGATCGCGTCGACGCACACCCCCGGGAGGGCTGAGTAAGCAAGGAATTCGGGTGCGTTGCCCTCCAATGCCCAGATTTCCAGGTGGGCGGGTTGACGCTCTCCAGAGAGCGGGTAAAAACCGGTTCCGAGGGCAAGGTATTCTCCACCTGGTGAGAAGGCGACCGCGTTAACCGTCCCTTCACGCTCGGGATAGACCTGCTGTCCAGTTTGCTCGTCCATGTTGCAGAGAACGGCGTAGCCGCCTCGGGTAGCCGTGGCAATCAGTCTGTTCTTGATCGGTTCGACGCAGAGAGAGCGCAAGTTGCAGCAAGCGAGCCCTTCAATCGCTCCCACGAAGGAGTGTGAGAGCACTTGCTGTGACATCAGGTCGAAGACCGTGATGTGACCCGACCCATCGGTGATGACGCAATGGTATCGGTCCACCAAGGCAATCCACGGATCGGCAACTGACCCCTCGACGTATCGGACGCACTTCTTTTCCATCAGGCCGCCTCAGTTCAGTCGACCGGCATCACTCCAGATCCCCGCACCGGCACACTCTCCATTCCGAAGTTGACCCCGACCGGTCCGCGTAGATCTGGTCAAGTCGGGACGTATCGATCTCCCTCCAACACGCGCGCCTGGCCCAGCGAAACCAAGGTATTGAGCATATCCGTGACGCGCTGGGTGTTGGCGCAGAGAAAGATCCGGGCCAGTTGCTCAGGGGTCAGGCCGGCCGGCTGCTCGGCGAGCACGGCGCGGACGGCCTGGGCCTGCTCGGGCAGTGTCTTAGGCCAGGGGCGTTTTGCACCTGCGACGGCTGGAGATGCTTCGGGGAATTCCGGCTCGATCGGCAAGGCGCCCTGAGTCGTGGATGCCGCCTGGGCGCCGTTGGGGTTCTGGTATTCGGGTCGAAGCCAGCGGATTATGCCCCGCTTCTCCTCGTCGCATCGTTCGCGATTCAGGTCGACCAGTCGGCGCAGGATTTCGTCATCGCTGAGGCCGTGCGGCCATGCGTAGGCGTCGAAAACTGACGCGTCCAGATCGTCGTGGATCTGTTTCAATACCGAGACCAGGCCCTGCTCGTGGATAACCCTGTCCTTCTCCGAGAGCGCCGCACCGGAGCGGAGCTTCTCGAGAACGTTGTACATGCCGGTGATTGTAAGGCCGGGGTACAGCGCTTGCTGGCTCTTTCGGAGAGAGTCGAGCGTTTCAGCCAACTTGCGAATCGGCATCTTCTTTTCCTCAGGCGGATCCGGAAAGGCAAACCTTTCAAAGCAGAGTGTCTTGATATAGCGCGGCCTATCCTCTAATGTGCTTCCTGCTGCCAGCGCCCATGCCACGTGAACTCTACTGGACAGCACACCAAGGACAAAAGCGTCGTCCGACGCGAAGTTCATGAGCGCGTCGTCTGGAAGCACGGCTTCATCAAGGAAACAAAAAAAACGGTGCTTCGCGGTAACTGGAGTGCAGATGTAACGGGACAACCCGCGAAGAGCGGGTCTGAAGGTAGCCCTCGGCTCGCCGAATAACCACCAGTTCTCTCGGTAGGATTGTCGCGCGTTGTGATCTCTCTCCGGCTTAACTCGGTCAAGGAGCCATTGAAAAACACTTGGAAATCGCGCACCCGCTTCTTCTTCTGTTAGACCGTGCAGGTCGATGACAAGGACATTTCTTGGGGCTGACGTGATGTCACGCCCATTGCGGTAAGGGCGGATCAGTCTCTCCAAACCACGTTTCGACCCCAGCCCTAACCTCTGCGCTTGTTCCTGAGTAACGATGAACCCAGATCCATGCAGTTTCACCCCAGGACAGCTTATTCCAGTATTGTACATCAGTTCATTAGTCGAGGCGATCTCAGGCCCTATTGTCAGGTCAGCCGAGATTGCCCCCTGCCGGCGCGAAACTGCTACATCGACTGCTTCGTCAGCATTTACAACTTCGTGTACGACGACGGTCAGTAAACCTGTCCTAACGCCGGCCTCGCATGTAGTCATCGATATGCGCACCGCCGCCCCATCGGATGAATCGACCCAAGGGTGGTCCGGAACGGCGAAGACAATGGATAGTGGATTCGCGGCAGACAAGTGGGGTTGAATGACTTTCCGGTTCTGGCTTTGACGAAGACTGTTTGTCGCAATCAGACCAAATCTCTTGATCCCGCCTGCCCGAAGCAACTGCGCAGCGTGCTCCCACCAGTAGATGACATAGTCACTCGTCTCCGGAACATCATGCCAAGTCTGACGCAGAGCCTCGGTGTTTCCATCACCAAGGAATGTACTCATGTATTTATTGCCTATGAATGGCGGGTTCCCAACCACAAAGACCGCTTTTGGCCATTTCGCCTTCCTTGGGTTAACGTACCGCTGCACAATGGTCCGGGCAGCTTCATCGGGAACTGCCTCTCCCGTTACCTGGTGCACCTTCATGGTCTGCCCGTCCCACCGGGTCACTGGCTTGCAATCAGCATCCAGAACCGGCTCCTTGCGGTCGTATTCCAGAACGGCGTCCCGGCATTCGATGTTGTGGAAGGGTTTGATGATCGGCTCAGCGGGCATTCGCGCGCCGAAGGTGCGGAAGTGCCACTGAAGGTAGCCGATCCAAAGGACGAGCTCGGCGATGGCGGCGGCGCGGGGATTGATCTCGATGCCGAGGAACTGATGCTGGTCAACGGAGTGGCCGGTTCCCTCGAAAACCGTCTGGGTTTCGCCCAGGCTGTGGAGCATATCGCGGACTTCCCCCTCCAGCCGCTTCATGTGCTCCATCGCCACGTAGAGGAAGTTCGCGGTGCCGCACGCCGGGTCGAGGATAGTCGTGTTGCAGAGCTCGTCCAGAAAATCGCTGACCTCCTTTCTGGCCTCGGGAAGCTGCCCGCCTTTCGCCAGCGTAACGGCCGCGGCCTGGACGTTGGACCATTGCTCGCGGAGGGGCTCGACGATTGTCGGCAGCACCAGCCGCTCGACGTAGGCCCGGGGCGTGAAGTGAGCGCCCAGCTTGTGCCGCTCGTTCTTGTCGAGGGCTCGCTCTAGCAGCGTTCCGAAGATCGCGGGCTCGACTTCGCGCCATTGCTTTCGCCCGGAGTCGATCAGCAGGCCGATCTGCTCGTCGGTCAAGGGAAGCGCTGTGCCCTGGTCGAACAGGCCGCCGTTGAAGCGGAGCACCGACTGCATGAGAATGGGCGAGAAACCGCCCGTCTTCATCGTGGCCCAGAGAGAGCCGGCCATGTCGGGAAACGCGGTGATTCGAGCTTCCTCCCGCAGTCTACTGAGCATTGCCGTGAAGCAGTCCTTCGGCAGTAATCCGACATCCTCGGCAAAGAACGTGAACAGGCGGCGCATCAGGAAATGGGCGACGAGGTCGGGGGCGTAGCTGGAATGCTCGAGCGATCGGGCCAGCTCGGCGAGCTTGGCGGCGACCTCGCGCGTGACCTTCGCCGTGCGGCGGCTGGGGTCGAGGGCGAGCGGCTCGGTCCAGACCTGTTTCAATCGTTCGCGGATCTCTGGCTCGGCCAGGTCGTGAAGCTTGAGCCGGTGGGTCCGCGGGTCGGGGAAGGGAATGTACGTGCGGCCCTGGCGGGAGAAGTCCGAGAACAGCTCCATGCTGTGGCCTCCATCCGCCACGATGATGAACGGCGGGTTATGTTCGGAGGCAGGCAGGTTGCGCACGTAGAGCTCGGCCTGCCCCTTCGCCTCGTACATTGCCGCATCCCAGCCCGCCGTGCCCCGGACGGCCGTCCCCCGGCGCATCCGCCTATGCGGCGTCAGTGAAAACGGCTCTGCGGCTTCGACCCGATCGCTCCCTTGTTTGGCCTCGAGCACGAAGCAGTCGCGCTTGTAGAGGTCGATCCGCTTGACCGTCGTCGATCCGTCCGGGTTCGGGAATGGGACTGCGCGCTCGAAGACGTAGGCATTCTTCTCATCGTCCGGACCGGCGGGATCGGGCCTGGGGACATCGAGGAGATCACACAGCTCGTTCAGGAACATCAAGTAATTGGCGCGCTCCGCAGCGCCCGAAGCTTCCCAGCGCCGGAAGAACCCGTCAATCGTGGGAGCGGAGACAGCCAAGTCAGCCATGTGTCGTCGTCTCGACGGTCGGCGTTGACCTGAACAGAATGTAGCTTAGCAACCGAGCCTGCTCCATGCAAGCAGCGGGAGGGAACAAACGTAAAGTTCGAGTCGTCCGCTTGGTGCTCCCGCGGTTTGGCCGTCCCTTGGCGGTGATAGAGAGTCCCGGAGACACCATGCCTGACCGCTTGGGCGAATTCCGAGAAATCAGGCAGAGCAATGAGAGCATAGGCGTTGCGGCTGATGGCCATCCGGCAGGCACGCCTGGAGCCACTGGCCTTGAGCGCCGCCGGCCTCGAGAGAGTGGTTAACGATCGGGCGGAGGCGAGTGGGGAAAAAAGGATCGATTTGTCCGCAGCAGTCGCCCGGTTTGGTGACATACTGAAATAGAGGGGTCGCTCCTCGAGATCGGGCCCCGTTCGGTCTTTGGCATTTCGGCGGTCGGTGGATGGCAGTAGCCAGCGGGGAAGTGTCTGCGCACGACCTGGCCCCGCTGGTCCTGGCGTCGTGGAGCGTGAGGCGTGGGACGGGAGGGGGCAGAACAGTGGCCAGGTGGGCGTTGGGGGCCAACCACGCTTCCCGGGCGCCCGAAAGTAGGTGGCCCGTTTCGCCTTCATGACCTTGAAGGCCGCCTGAATTCCATGTTTCTCGGACTTTTCTAGACCAGTTGCGGCCCCAGCTTCTCAGGCCATGGATACCCAGCTCAACGCGCTGCCAACACTCCCCGTCCTCGCTCGGGGCATTTCTGGCTGCTGAGGCGAAATCGGCCATCCGCGTTTACTCTGTGCTACAAAGTAAGTGGCCCCTCCGCCCTCCCTCCGCGCTTTGAGCCAGTGGACCCGAGGGAAAGAGATGAAAATGATTAAGAATGGTCAGAACAAGGCCGACTTCTCGGGTGTTTGTCGTTGTCAAATAACTACTTACGACAAAAAATCGGAAGTCCCACAGGGGCATTGAGCGCTGCCGAAACTTCAGAAACCTCAACGAATCTGA
>JBEKTN010000447.1:0-6011 GCA_049516015.1 Isosphaeraceae bacterium
AACAGACCCATCGAGAAACGGAGGTGAAGATCAAGAAAGAGCCAGACGAAGGCGTCAACAACCGATAACACGAAGGCATGACGGGAGTGGGGATCAGTACAGTTAGGAGGGGGTCAGAATTATTGTCGCCTGACATGGAGACCTGTCCTAGACAATTTCAAGGGCTATTTTTTTGTTTTTCGTGGGGATGCCGGCGGCCTATTTCGGCAACAAGAATTGTGACCATTTGGACACTTCGGTCAGCCGAACGGCGGGGTCAGGAGACCCTCGCCGAACGAGCCCAGCGCGGGGCATCGGCGGCGGCCCCCGACGATCCACCGAGGTAGTGCTCAACACTGTGCAGGAGGCTAGCACCCGACCCGGCGGGATGGCAAGATGGGAAGGCTGGCGGCGATCGATCAGCGGGGGCTAGGTCACGCTATCCAGGGATCGGGAATGACATTCCGCGGGACGGGGAAGAGGTGTTCGATGAAGGGTGCGCGGAGGAGATGTTTGGTGGTTTTGATGTTCCTCCTGGCAAACGTGGTCGTGATCGCCACCGGGCGCGCCACCGCACCGGTCCAGGAAAAACCTCCAGAGAAACCGGCGGCAAAGTCGAAGGACGAGCCGTCGGCCGACAAGTCAAGCACTGCGGCGCCCGCGACCGTCAAGGTGGAGAAAGGGCCGTTCAAGGTCGAGGTGACCCTCACAGGAGTTTTCGAGTCCGCCAGAATGTCCGAGGTCGCCGTCAAGCCCAAGGCTTGGTCCATGCCCCTGGTGGTCGAGAAGGCGGTGGAATTAGGCACGCCCGTCAAGTGGGGCGATATCCTGGTCGAGCTCGATCGCGAGAAGATCGACAAGGCGATCCAGGACGCCGAGGTCGAGCTCTCCCTGGGAGAGTTATCGCTCAAGCACGCGGAGGAGGAGCTGCCTGTGCTCGAGAAATTGCTGCCGATCGACCTGGCAGCGGCGGAACGGGCCAAGGCCCAGGCCGACGAGGACCTGTCCCGGTTCCTCGAGATCGACCGGCCGAACTCGGAGAAGATGGCTCAATTCTCGGTCAAGTCCGCCGTGGAGTACCTTGAATATGCCAAGGAAGAACTCCGTCAACTCGAGAAGATGTACCGCTCTAAGGACCTCACCGAAGAGACCGAGGAAATCATCCTCCGCCGCACGCGGTTCCAGGTCGAGTCGAGCGAGTTCCGGCTCAAGGAGGCCGAGCTGCGGCGCGATGCGACCCTGAAGGTCGAGCTACCCCGTCAGCAAATCAAGGTCGGTGAAGCCGCCGTTCGCCAGGCGCTCGACCTGCAAAAAGCCCGGGCGACACTTCCGCTGGCGCTGAACCAGAAGCGGCTAGGCCTGGCGAAGCTGAAGCACGATCAGTCCCGGGCAACGGAGAAACTTGCCGACCTGCGCCGGGATCGCGATGCGCTGACTGTTCACGCGCCGGCCGACGGATTGGTCTACTACGGTCGCAACGAGCACGGCAACTGGCCGGGTGCCGCGAGCATGTCTTCCAAGCTCCGCAAAGCAGGCGTGGTCACGGCCGACGAAGTGCTGATCACTGTGGTCGCTCCTCGCCCGCTGATCGTCCGTGGCGCGGTCGAGGAGAAGGACCTGCACAGCCTCGCCGGCCGCGACGAGCTGAAGGGCCGGGCGACGCCCGCCGCCGACCCCACGCTCGCGCTGCCGGCCCGGCTGACCAGCCTCACGCCCGTTCCCCGCGAGGCCGGCAAGTTCGAGCTGATCGCCGACGTCGAGCTCGGCCCTGATGCCGCCTTGATCAAACCCGGCATGGCTTGCAGCCTCAAATTCGCGACCTACCGCGCCCAAGACGCACTTACCGTTCCCAGCTCCGCTGTCTCCGAGGATGAGGCCGACGATGGGACAATGACCCACGTCGTCTACCTGCCCGGGAAGCAAGGCAAGCCCGAGAAGCGGACTGTCAAGACCGGGAAGACCGCCGGCGGTAAGACCGAGATTCTTACCGGTCTGCGCGCCGGCGACGAGGTCCTGGGCAGCAAGCCTTGAGAGAACGAGCAGGGGGCAATTCCTCCGGTGGCTCGAGTCTCCGATGATGCACTTTCTGAAAAACCAAGTTCAATCCACACGAAGCCTATGTTTTGCAAGTACGTGACCTCCCTTGTGATCCTGATCGGGCCGGGTCTGGTCCTCCCCGAGCTCGAGGCAGCACCTCAGGAACCCGCGCGCCGCGAGTTCGCTGACACCCCGCCGGCCGGGAAATCGGCCGGACCATCCTCACCTCATCTGCATCCCGGGCCTCCGGAACCTGTTTCCGACAGGGCCATCGTCGCCGCCATGGATCGAGGTGTTGAGTTCTTGCTCCGCGACCAGAGGCCCGATGGATCTTGGGGATCGCCCGAGCGGACCAAGGACCTGAATATCATCGCGGGCGTCGGGTCGCATCACGCCTTTCGTGTCGCCACCACGGCGCTTTGTGTCTCTGCCCTGATCGAGCTAGACCGGGACACGACCGGCGCAGCGATTGCCCGGAGGAATGCAGTCCGCCGCGCTATCGAGCGAGGCGAGGAGTTCCTGTTCCGCGAGCTGCCCCAGGTGCGCCGCGATGATCCGATGCTGATCTACAATGTCTGGGCCCATGGCTACGGCATCATGGCACTGGTGCGGATGCACGGCCGCCTGCCGGACGACAAGCCCCGGCAGGCCCGGATCGAGGCTTTGATCCGCGACCAGTACGATCGGCTGAGCCGATACGAATCGGCCGAGGGTGGCTGGGGTTATTACGACTTCGGTGCAGGCACCCAGCGGCCCAACAGCGACTCTGCCAGCTTCGTCAACGCCGCCGTGCTGATCGCCTTCCATGAGGCGAAGAACCTGGGCGTGGCTCCTCCCGAAAAGGTCACCAGGCGGGCCATCGAAGGGCTGGTCGCCCACCGTAAGCCGGATTTCAGTTACCTTTACGGCCTGTATCTTCGCTATAAGCCGATGATGGGCATCAATCGTCCCGGGGGAAGCCTGGGGCGGTCGCAGGCCTGCAACCTGGCCCTGCGGCTTTGGGGCGACGCGAAGGTGACCAACCAGGTGCTCAAGGACTGGCTCGATCGGCTGATCACCCGCAACGGCTGGCTCGACATCGGCCGCAAGCGGCCGATCCCGCACGAGTCGCACTTCCAGGTCGCGGGCTACTTCTACTACTTCGGTCACTACTACGCAACCCTCTGCGCCCTTGTGCTGCCGGCGGCCGATCGCGCGTTCTATCAAGACCACCTGGCGCTAATCCTGCTGTCGCACCAGGAGCACGACGGCTCATGGTGGGATTACCCCTTCTATAATTACCACCAGCAGTACGGCACCGCGTTCGCACTCATGTCGCTGGAGCATTGCCGGCATGGGCAATAAGAAGACGAGGTCCCGCCCGGGGATTTTGGATTGGGGATTTTGGATTGGGGATTTGCCGGCATGGACAATGAAGAGGCGAGGTCCCGCTCTCCAGCGCACGGCTCTTGAGATAGTCACGGACTCACATTCTCAGATAAGGGTTGGCGGATGATGGGCGGCCACAATCTCCAGCACGGCCTCGTGCAAGAGTCCGTTGCTGGCAACGACACTTGTTCTGGCGATGGGGAGCGGCTCGCCGCGTCCGGTGGTGACCTTGCCGCCCGCCTCCTCGACGAAGAGGCGGCCGGCGGCGTAGTCCCAGGGGGCGAGCTCGTATTCGAAGAAGGCACCGAAGGCGCCGAGCCCCACATAGGCCAGGTCGAGTGTTGCCGCCCCCATGCGCCGGACGCCGTGGATGTTGCGGTGCAGCAGGTCGCTCACCGCGGCCAGGGTCGCCTCCATCATCGCGCCGCGGTCGTAATAGTAGCCGAAGCCGATCAGGATCTCGTCGAGCCGCTGACTCTCGGCAACGCGGACGCGCTGACCGTTGTGGAAGGCGCCTTGCTGGCGAGCTGCCAGGAACCAGTCATCGTGGACCGGATTTCCCATCACGCCGCAGGCAGGCTGCCCTTCATGGTAGTAAGCCACAGAGACCCCGAAGTGCGGGATGCCGTGCACGAAGTTGCTTGTGCCGTCGATCGGATCGACGATCCAGAGGTGTTCGCTGGCGAGGAGCGCGCTGCAAGCGCTATCGCCGCCGTGCAGCTCCTCGCCGAGAACCGCATGATCTGGAAATGCCTTGCGAATGACGGCGACAATCGCCCTCTCGGCCTCGAGGTCGGCCTCGGAGACGAGGTTGTAGCTCGAGGCCTTGCCCGGCGCCGACTCCTTGGTAAAGACCGTCGCCCCGGTGCGGAATAACCGCGCGGCGACCGCTCCGCCGGCGCGAGCCGCCTCTTCCGCGACTGCCAGTTCGTGTGCCATCATTCCAGCGGACCTCAAAGTCCCGCGACGAGTAAAAGAACCATACCTCTGCCTCTCGGACAAGGACAGATCAGGAAATTCTAACCCGATCCGGCCATCAGGGTTTGCGCGGCCCATCGAAGGCCGGGGGAAGCAACTGGTGCACAGTGCGGACAATCAGGTCCTTGGCCTGGGGCGCCAGCCGCGCGGGCCGGCCGTAGAAAACCGATAATATCCGAAACGGGAACCTCGGGCTGCGCTGCCATGAGTAAAACCACGCAGCCGGCAACGTGCGGAGTGGCCATCGATGTTCCATCCATATGATCCAGGCTCGACTCCGTCGGACGAAATCACCGACAGGCAAGTTCCATTTGACAAATCCAAGCGGGCGACCCAAAGTCAGTCCTGACGGCCGAGGTTGGACCACGGGCCCGTATGATCGACGCGCTCATGGGCAGAGGTCGCGGCTTCCAGCCCTTGCTGTGAGAAACACCGAGCGAACGCGTTGGTCCGGAGGGAACATGAGCCGGCAGTACGAGCGTGAGCAGTCCGAGGCCATCCAGGCTGTCCGCCAGGCGACGCGGCTGTGTCTCACGGTGAGGGCGGCCCTGAAGCCAGAGGTCCTGGACAAGAGGGACAAGAGCCCGGTGACGGTGGCAGACTTTGGCAGCCAGGCGGTCATCTGCCGGGCGCTGGGGATCGCGTTTCCGGACGATCCCGTCATCGCCGAGGAGGACTCGGAGGAACTCGGAAGATCGGGGAACACGGCCATCCTTGACGAGGTGGTCGGTCACGTGCGAGCGCTCGAGCTCGATGCCGATCGCAACCCCTCTCCGGCCGAGGTCTGCGGCTGGATCGACCGGGGAGGAAGCAGCCAGTATCGCGACCGATTCTGGACAATCGATCCGATTGATGGAACCAAAGGCTTTCTCCGCAACGAGCAGTACGCCGTGGCCCTGGCGCTCATCGTCGAAGGCCAGGTTGTTGTCGCGGCCCTGTCATGCCCCAACCTGCCGGTCGACTCGGCTTCGGCTGCCGCGAGTCGGGGCGTGATCTTTGCGGCCGTGCTCGGGCATGGGGCGATTGTCGTGCCGCTGGAACAGGGGGAGGAACGCGAACCGGAATTCTTGCCAGTGCAAGTTAGCCAGAGAACCGATCCCGCGTTGCTCCGATTCTGCGAGTCGGTAGAATCAGGTCACAGCGCACATGGAGACGCCGCTGCGATCGCGGCGTGGTTGGGGATCGTCACGCCACCCGTCTGGATAGACAGCCAGGCCAAGTACGGGATCGTTGCGCGGGGCGAGGCGGAGATCTATCTCCGTATGCCCACCCGGGCTGATTACCGCGAGAAGATATGGGATCACGCCGCCGGAGCCTTGATCGTCGAGGAAGCCGGAGGAACCGTGACCGACATCATGGGCCGGCCCCTGGACTTCCGCCACGGCCGCGAGCTCAGCGCCAATCGCGGTGTCATCGTCACCAATGGCCGATCCCACGCCCGTGTTCTGGAGTCGCTTCACGCGCTGGGACTGGGAGGCGAGAAGCTGGCATAGGGAAAGAGATCATCGAGGTCGGGTTGCATAATTTGGCTCTTCTCCCAAGCGAGTGGGTAACTTTGGGCCATTTTTCAGTTAGACATCTAGATAAGAGGATTTTCTGAGGCATGACTCCGGTGTCCGATGGCGGCTTGCCGCATTGTTCTGTCGAAG
>JBEKTN010000448.1:0-5955 GCA_049516015.1 Isosphaeraceae bacterium
GAGGTCAGCGACGAGCAACTTGCTGCCGTCAAACTGACGACTGCCAAGTTCCACGGCGAATGGAACTACACCATCCGCCCCCGCAAGTAATTGATCAAGTTATTTTTTCGCGGCTCCTTAGTCCCACGGACCCGCGTTGCCAGGGGAGCATGTTGCTTGGAGACGAAGTCGATGACTGCCTTCCCGACCGGGTCGCCCGGACCGACGAGCTTCACCTCGAAAGGATCAATCCAGAGTTTTGTCGATCGCTTCATCGCCTTGTACACGGCCTTGTAGGCTTCGGTAATCCCTTTCTGATCGACCACGTCCGAGACGAGATAAAGAAACCATTGGCCGGCCTCACTCGTGTAGAGCCAGAAAGCGGCCTTCACGTCAAAGTTGTCCACCTTTAGCTGATCGATCAGCTTGGGTACGTCATCGATCTGGTGTTCTACCAACGTTGCTTGATCCATGGGAGCACCCCGTGTGCGGCGTCCGTAATCGCCGCGATGAGTTGTTGGGCCTCAGCCTGAGTGTTGCGCTCGTACCGGCTCTCCTCGGTCCAGTCCTTGACGACCCCCAGTTAGCCTGCAAGTCGGGATCGGCAGCAGCGTCGGCGTCTCGCTGCGTCGTCAAGCCGGCGGTCTTGACCAGCTTCTCGATCTCATGCGAGTAGTAATCGTGGACGGATTTCGGCTTGGGAGGAAACTCAAAAAGCGTGGGGGGTCGGACTTTGTTTTTGGTTTCTCGCCGACCGCCTGCAACCCGATGCCCTCAGCTACAATCCGGCAGGTCTCGCAAGATACCGCCGGCCCCGCCCGGAAAATGAAGCGGCCCTGGGAAACCGCCCCGGCGCCTTTCGGCCGAGCCTGACACCGGCTATGATCGGGAATGACTCACGCCTGACGGGGTGTCGCGATGCGGCCGTCCGGCCCGGCGGAGCACAATCTCTTGCGGCTCTTGACGAGAAAGCTGGGCAAGAATCGGGTCGCGCCCGTCCTCGCGCTCGTGGCCTGCCTGCTCGCTGGTTCTCCCCAAGCGAACTCGACAGCGGAACAGCTTGGCGATCGAGCACCGCTGAATTGGCGTCTAGCCTGCCGCCTGGCGAGCTACGGGCAGATAAGGTGTCAGGACCTATTTCGACGGAGTTCCGGGGACACCATACACAACTTCGTGGGCCCGGAACTACTCGACTGGGCCGAGTCGGTTGGGCGTTTGCGGCGCCTGGACGCGGTGGGGGCTGAGCCTGGTTCGCGAGGGGTCAGTCCCACGACGTCGCCAGGGGTCTGTTGGTTTTGCCCTGCTTCGGGATGAGGCAACTTTCCGGAAGTGCAAGCGGCCAGGACTTGACTTGAGTCCTGGCCGCTTGGGGAGTTTCAGACCTGGCCGTCTAGCGTGTCCTCGGCTGCATGGCTTGCTCCGCATGCTTTGCGCCGGTCTTCACATACTCAGGCACCTGGGCACTGCCCAGTTGCTGGTAGATCGCCTGCGCCTCCTTGCGCTGGCCCTGAGCTCTGAGCACATCGGCACAGCGAAACAGGCCTTCGCTTACGGCGATCCGATTGGCCTGGGCCGTGCTCGCGAGGGCTTTCTCCAGGGGGGCGACGGCGTCGATCGTGCCGATCCTGCCCAGGGCCCGCGCCGCGGCCTGCACGACTTCGGGATCTGGATCGTCGAGCCGCTTGACCAGCGGAGCAACAGCCTTGGGATCTCTCCGCACGCCGATGCTGCCGATGACGCCGACTAAGAGCCGTCCCTTGACCTTTTCCAGGGTGTCCCGCAGCGCGGTGTCCACGGCCGGATCGGGAATCGGCTCCAGACCGTAGCGGGCCATGTGCGAGAGCTCTTCATTGCAGAGCAGGGCGGCCAGTGGGGCCACCGATTCGCGGGTGCCAACCCGAGCCAGCTCGCGGCAGGCGTCGGCCTTCGCTTTCCGCGGCGCGTCCGACCTGAGGACGGCAATCAGCTTGGCCTCTTCGTCCTTGGGAGATGCCAAGGGTTTCTGCCCGTAGGACGGCGTCGTCGCCGCTGCCGTCAGCAGTGTGAGCACGGTGAGGGAAACGAGCGTTCTGAACATGAGAGGGGTTCCTTCCTGACTGAGCTTTCAGATGATCCAGGGTTCCCGCTGGGCCCGGCTGCGCAGGCGATTGGCTTCCGCGTCGTTGAGGAATTCTTCCTTGACGGGGTCGTAGTACATGTCGCGCTTGAGCCACATGCAGATGTTGGCGGCATGAACCGTGCTCATTGTGCGGTGCATCACCTCGGGGTTGGCCACGGTGTGTTGTCGCGACTTGACGCAATCAAAGAAGTTGCGCACGTGGTTCATCGGGCACTTGGTGCGTTCCATGTACTCGGCGACGAGCTTGTCGGCGTCCGCCAGCAACGAGGGCGAGGACACCTCGGGCTTCTCATAGCCGTCGGCGATTGTGACCCAGCCATCGGTGCCCTCGAATTTCATGCCGCACGAGCCATGCCAGCCATCGCGCTGGAGGATCATCTGCACGCCGTTGGCGAACTTCGTGACCATGCCATCGCCCGTGTCATTCTTCACGTACCGGTATTCGATGGCCGAGGTATTCAGAGCGTCGATCGCCGCTTGTGACTGGGCGAACGTGTGCGCGCCCCACTCGCCGATGCAGCTTGTGTGGAAATCGTAATGGCCGCGCCAGTTGCCGTGGATGTAAGCGGAGTTGTATGGCCGCCAGGGACAGGGGCCAAGCCACGTGTCCCAATCCACTTCTTCCTTGGGGGGCTGAGGTTCGCCAAGTAGCCAGGCGTGGCTCATGTCGGCCGCGTCCCAGGGGGCGATATGAGCGCGGGCCGTATGGACCTTGCCCAGCCGGCCGGTGCGGGCCAGCTCGATCGCGGCCACGAAGTTGGCCTCGCTCAAACGCTGGGTGCCGGTCTGGTAAATGCGGCCGTACCGGCGGGCGGTCTGCACCACCGCGCGGCCCTCGGCGATGGTCATGCACGAGGGCTTCTCGGAGTAGACGTCCTTGCCGGCCCGCATGGCCATGATCGTGGCGAGCGCATGCCACCGATCGCCCGTGGCAATGAGCAGGGCGTCAATGTCGGAACGCGTGGCGAGGAACTCGCGCATGTCCGCATACATCTTGCAATCGCTGTTGCCGTATTTCTTGTCGACCAGGTTCTTGACGTGCTCGCGCCGCTCCTTCCGCACGTCGCAGATGGCCACGAACTGGACGTCCTTCTCCGGCAGCATCCAGCCCAGATCGAACTCACCCCGGGAACCGATGCCGATTGCGCCGAGCACGATTCGCTCGCTGGGCGCCACCGCTACCCCCCGGCCGAGCGCCGATGCCGGGAGGATGGTCGGCGCCAGTACCGCCGCTCCGGCGGCCGCGGCGGTTTGCAGGCATTCTCGGCGTGTCATTCGGGTTGTAGACGTTGACTTCTTGGTGGATTTCGTTCCACTCATCGCGTCGCCTCCCTTGAGAATCCTTGGGGTATCGCACAACGACAAGCTCGCGAAGGCTCCTCCTCGGGGACCACGGACTTGCGATCCCATCTGGTCTTTCTCTCCCGCGGCGCCGGGTGCGTAACGACCACCCGTGTCAGCTCGCACGGACGTGGACATCCTGGTCGTATTGGATTTTCCATCATGGATTGGAACAGAAAGCGCAAGGAGGGATGGCCAGGCCTCGTGGTCGAGCCTCTTGATGCCTGGGTCATTCTCGCTCCTCGCCCACCTTGGCACAAGAACCGACCTGGCCGCGACTTCGCGAATTGCAAGATGAGCTTCATGCATGCGCATGGCGATCGCTGTCAAGAAGGCGGCGACAAGACGGCCGAGGTCACACGAAAGTCCAGCAGGACTAGACAGGCCAGCTCCACCGTGATCTCGCTGTTTCTTGAGAACTGATGGAGATCGATGTCTTACCAAAGCTCAAGTCCTGTCAAAGCCAACGTGTTTCCTTGATTCGCCTCACTCTCAAAAACTTCTCGCCATAATTTGTCGGTTATCTTGTAAGATATAGTGATGTGGGTCGATCGCGCATTGCCGTGCCCGTGAGCCACGAGTCAAGAGTCTTGTCGAGAGGTGAAAAGGGAGTGGTCGACGAGCTGAGCAGTCGCCGTTCTCGGTTCCAGCCGGGAAACCCGATTTGCCTGGCCAACGACCAGGAATGGACATTCCCCGCGCCCACGGCTGATTCGGAGTTTGCCGTCGAGTCCGCGGAAGCCGAGTACCTGGGACTGATCCACGCCGTGCAGGAGGCCGAGGACCAGAGCGAACGGCGGCTGGCGGAATTGGCCCTGGCTATTTTCTTGATCGGGCTGAATTACCAGCTCAGCTCGTCGGACCTCGCGAACCTGTTCACGTTCCAGTCGCGATCGCAGGAGCTGGCGGATTCGCAACACGCGTTCGAGTCGCTGGCTCGCGATCACATTCTCTCTCTAGCAAGGCGTGGTGAGCCACATCTGCCCGTTCCTTCCCCCAGCGCAGAAAGGCGCCCGCCTGGCCGTCGCGTCTTGGCCTGGCTTCGCAGCCGCGGGCTGATGCGTAAGGGGTTGCCGAGCTGGCGCAACGGTGAAGCCCTATTGTGAATTCCCCGACGCGCTGGCTCGCTCTCGGTTCTCTTCGCAAGCGGCCATTATGAAGGCCGATCGCGGCTCGCGCAGCCTGCGGTGAAACAGAAAGAGACCGGTGAGGTATCACCGGTCTCGAAGGCTCCAGCAGGCCTTTCGCGATCAGCTCTCGTCGGATCACCCGCCGGAAGTCTGCCGGTCGTGCTCGATCTACTCGGGGACTTTTTGAACCTGCCGATGAAGATCGCGACCGTCCGGGGCTGGGTGTGAGCCCGCTGGCCGAGGTCGGTACAGCCCGACCCCGGACCGGCACCGCGCGGTCGGCCCGGCTCGACTCTTGCAATCCGCCCGCGCTTGCTGCAGGCTTGTGGGAGCGATGACAGGCTGAGTTGCCTGCAGTGAAAGACACACTGTGAAGATCGTCGTCCTCGATGGCCGGACACTGGCTCCTGATCGCAGCGCGTGGGCGGGTCTGGAACGGTTGGGTGAGCTGGTGCTCCATGATTTCAGCACGGCCGAGGAGATCCCGGTCCGGGCCTCGGGCGCGGCAATCCTGGTGACCAACAAGTCACCGATCCGCGCGGAGCTGATCGCTGGCTCGCCGGAGCTTCGGTTCATCACCGTGACGGCGACGGGGTTCGATTGCGTGGATCTCGCGGCGGCCCGGCGCCGGGGTATCCCGGTCTCGAACGTTCCGGAATATGGCACCCTCTCCGTGGCCCAGTACGTCTTTGCCCTGCTTCTGGAACTGTGCCATCACGTCGCGCTGCATGGGGATGCGGTCCGGGCCGGGGACTGGACGCGACAGCCGGACTTTTCCCTGCGCAAGACGCCGCTGTACGAGCTGGCCGGCAAGACGATGGGAATCGCCGGCTACGGGCGGATCGGCCGGCGCGTGGGCGAGCTTGCCCAGGCGTTCGGCATGCACATCCTGGCCTGCGACCCCGCGGCACACCCGGCCGCTGCCGCGGCCGGTGACCCTGTCGCGTGGTGCGACCTGGACGCGCTCTTTGCCCGCTCAGACGTGATCAGCCTGCACTGTCCGCTCACGGAACAAACAGTCGGGCTGGTCAATCGGCAGCGGCTCCGACTCGCCCGGCCGGGTGCATTTCTGATCAACACGGCGCGCGGAGAGCTCGTCGTCGAGGACGATCTGGCCGAAGCATTGAACTCCGGCAGGCTGGCCGGCGCCGCCGTGGACGTGGTCGCGCGCGAGCCGATCGAGCCCGACAATCCGCTCCTGGGTGCGAAGAACTGCCTGATCACTCCGCACATCGCCTGGGCCACCGTGGAAGCGCGGGGGCGCCCAGGGCCAGCGCTCACTAAATCGTTGCTCCGGTAGGGACTTCCAGCATGAAGTCTTCGCTCCAACCGCAACTGCGGCGTTTCATAGCCAAACTGTCGCGGCCGGGATGTTGCTTCAGCAGC
>JBEKTN010000449.1:0-5898 GCA_049516015.1 Isosphaeraceae bacterium
CAGTAAAGGAAAGAGCATTCACCGCCGCCGCCTCCTGGCGGGGTGGAAAAACGAGTATCTGTTGAGTGTACTGGCTCAAGTACTGGAAATCACTGAGAAAAGTGGTGCGTAAGCCCTGGGGCTGGGAGAGGCTGGAATGTGGGCGCAGAAAACACCGGGCGAGCTCTCTATCGAGAAGCTCGATATTCTCGCCACGTGAACGTGCGCCCGATCGCTCCTGGATGGACACAACAACAACGACGACCCGATCCGGGGTCCTGCGGTCCCCACGGTGGTCCATGGCCCACGGCAGTCCCGCTGCCGCTCAGCAACACCACGGTCGCATCGGACCCCCGGCCGGACCCGAGAGGGAATGACGCGAGACCGAGCATTGACTCACGCAAGTTCAGTAAATGCAAATAGTTTTACATTGACGATTTTAGAGAATCACAATAACATGATAAATGCCGAGAGACAAGCTACCGGATAGACCGTGACACCGGGATGCCCGATCGCCTGGAATTGATGATCTGTCCGATCTCCTCTCTCCCATCTCAGAGACCCTCTGGTCCCGACGACCCCCCGGCGGAGCGGGTGATGTATCCCCCTGCCTCCAGCCGGTCAAGCTCTTTTGGAGTCAGATTCCAATGGCGACAGCGATCTTTAACAAGAAGAAGGCCACGAAGACTGCCAGGACCAACAACGAGATCCTGCTGCGTACCAGGACCATTCAGCGGGCAGCGATCTTGCTCAAGCAAGTCAGCGACCCTACCCGACTCCGGGTTGTCACCCTGCTCTCCGAAGAAGAGCTCCATGTCGGGGGGCTGTGCGAGCAGTTCAACATGAGCCAGCCTGCCGTGAGCCACCACCTTGCCCTGTTGCGGCATGGGGGAATCGTGAACAGCCGCCGCCAGGGCAAGAACAACTTCTACAGCCTTACCGACACCGGCTATCGGCTTTCCAGGATTGTCAAAGGCGTGGTCCGCTGACCAGCCCCCGAGAGCAAGCACCGAGCCACTCGTCGAATCCGGAGGGAGCCGTCGGGTGGCTCCATGCTCTCTGGGGAAACCCGCTCGGAGGGAGGTCAGCCCCAAGCGGTCGAGAAGTTCTCCAGATTGGTACTTTCTTTTTACATTAAGGGCCTGTAAAACAATAATCATTACACACAACGCCCGCTGTGCTATACTGCTAGCATGAGCACAACAGAAAAGCTTCAGCATAAATTCGACACGTTGTTTCCCCACCTGAATGAGCGGCAGCAACATCTGATCGCTGCGTTCGACGCCCAACAATTGGGACGAGGAGGTATTTCCATCGTCTCCCGTGTTACTGGTTTTTCTCGCCCGACCATCTATCGGGCGATCGAGAGCCTTTCTCAACGCCCCCTCCCCTTTGGGCGAGTCCGGCACTCCGGAGCCGGACGCAAGGCGTTGGTTCAGTGTGACCCCCAATTGGTTCAAGCCTTGGAAGCTTTGGTCGACCCCGATACTCGGGGCGATCCCATGTCCCCGTTACGGTGGACTTGTAAGAGTACACGCGAGTTGGCCCGGCTGCTGACGGCCCAGGCACATCCCGTCAGCCATATGACGGTCGCCCAGTTGTTACATGACTTACACTACAGTTTGCAAGGTAATGCCAAGACCAAAGAAGGAAAGCAGCATCCCGATCGGGATGCTCAGTTTCGCTACATCCAACGCCAGGGCGAGTCGTTCTTGGGCCGAGGCTGGGCGGTCATCTCGGTCGACACCAAGAAGAAGGAACTGGTTGGAAACTACGGGAATTCCGGGCAAGAATGGCAGCCGGCAGGGCAACCTGTTGAGGTGGACGTGCATGATTTCCCCGACCCGGACACTCCCAAGGCCGTACCTCGTGGTGTCTACGATGAGCAGCACAATGAAGGGTGGGTGACCGTAGGCTGTTCCCATGACACGTCGAGTTTTGCCGTGGAGAGCATGCGTCGTTGGTGGCGAGAGATGGGCCACCCCCTTTATCGACGGGCAAAAGGTGTGTTGGTTTGTGCCGATAGCGGGGGCAGTAATGGTTATCGCCTTCGGTTGTGGAAGGTGGAATTGCAACGTTGGGCGAACGAGTCGGGCTTGGATGTGACAGTCTGTCATTATCCCCCAGGGACCAGCAAGTGGAACAAGATCGAGCATCGGCTGTTCTCACAGATCACGATGAATTGGCGTGGCCGTCCCTTGGAGAGTTACCAGGTCGTTGTGAATCTGATTGGAGCGACCACAACCGAGACGGGCTTGCGAGTGCGGGCGGACTTCGACAAGGAGTTCTATCCGACGAAGGTGAAGGTAACCAAGTCAGAGTTGGCGATGATGGACCTACACCCTCATAACTTTCATGGGGAGTGGAACTATACAATCAACCACCAAACAACCGGTGTGTAACGATTATTGTTTTTCGGGCCCTAAGGTTGGTTATACTTCAATAGGTTGGTCTGACGACTGAGTGAACACCTTGGGTTCTCATCGAATCACTTTCTGCTTCCCCCTCTCGCCTTTCCCACCTCCAGGGTTCCATTGCGTGCCCCTTTCTCATCGACCCGGAAAGCATAGAGCGGGTCGGAATGTCTTGACCGAAAGGAGAATCTCATGGGAAAGAAATTGTATGTGGGTAACCTGACCGACTCGGTATCCTCCACGCAACTGCAAGAGTGGTTCACACCGTTCGGCACCGTGCAGAGCGCCCAGGTCATCCAGGACCGCGATCTGGGGCGCAACAAGGGGTTCGGCTTCGTCGAGATGGACACCGGCGCCCAGGCAGAGGTTGCGATCCAGGGACTCAATGACCACGAACACGAGGGGCGGCGGCTCATGGTGAGCGAAGCCAGGCCTCGGGTCGCCCCCCGCACCAGCGGCTTCGCGGGTGGCAGCATTGATGGCAGTGGTCGCACTGGCGGCGGTGGCGGTTATGGAAGTGGTGACGGCCGGGGTCGTTGAGCGGAAGCAGATGCGAGCTTTACCCGTCTTCGGGTCACAGTTCTGGGACGAAGTCGTGGACTGTGGATCGGGACAAGGCACGACCTGTCCCAATCCTGGATCTACGCAAGGTCCGCGCTGTTTCAGAACTGTTTCAAGGGGGTGGAAGTTAATTCCAGGTGACTTGTCGTAACTAGTCCTTAACCAAGCGTGATATATAGAGCATCGAGGTCAAAATCTCAGAAAAGACTCGAAAAGCCTAGGAGATTTTGGAATAATGGACGTATGAAGACATCTTCACTATTCCACACTACGGAGGTTTTCGAGTGAGTGCTACTATCCCCGAGAAGTCCCGAAAACGCAACGGTCGAAAGACCCGGGAACGTGACCGCAAGAAGTCGCGAGAACGCAACCGCAGAATCCTCAACGAACGCAAGCGGCGAATTCTCAAACGCATCGAGAATCGGCCCGGGCCGGAGCGCGACCAGCCTATGATGACCGCCACCAACATCCATTACGAGCTGGCCGATCGTGTCCAGGGCCTCAGTCCTGGTGGCATCGGTGCCATGCACCTGTTGGCTCGCGGGACCGGGCTGATCGGCGATATCGACCGCAATCTCCATCTCTTCAAAACGGCATCTGCCCTATCACGAATCCGACCATGTCCTGAACATCGCCTACAACATCCTGGCCGGCGGCAAACGGATCGAACACCTCGAGCTGCGGCGCAACGACGAGGTCTATCTCAACGCCCTGGACGCCGTGCGGATCCCCGACCCCACGACTGCCGGGGACTTCTGCCGCCGCTTCTCCGAGCATGACGTCGTGACCCTGATGGACGCCATCAATGAAACGCGGCTGCGGGTCTGGTCCGAGCAACCCCCCGAGTTCTTTACCCAGGCGATCATCGAGGGCGATGGCACCCTCGTCGAGACCGATGCCGAGTGCAAGCAGGGCGTCGACATCGCCTACGACGGCACCTGGAGTTATCATCCCCTGGTGATCTCGCTGGCCAACACCGCCGAGCCGCTTTACCTGGTCAACCGCAGCGGCAACCGGCCCTCGCAGGAGCAGGCCGAACTCTACTTCGACAAGGCGATCGGCCTCTGTCGCCGGGCCGGCTTTCAGAAGATCCTCCTGCGGGGCGATAGCAAATTCACTCAGTGCATCCACCTCGATCGCTGGGACAGCGCCGGCGACATCCAATTCGTCTTTGGCATCGCCGCCACGGACAATCTCAAGGAATTGGCCGACCAACTCCGACCTGAAGCGTACAGCTTCCTGGAACGACCGCCGCGGTATACGATCAAGACCGCGCCCCGCCAGCAGCCCGAACGGGTCAAGCAGCAGATCGTCCAAGAGCGAGGGTTCAAGACGATCCACGTACTCGAGGAGATGGTCGCTGAGTTCGAGTATTGCCCCGTCGCCTGCCGCCAGAGCTATCGGGTGATTGTACTTCGCAAGCGTCTGGGCACTGACAGGGGGCAGATGCGGCTGTTCGAGGAGTATCGCTACTACTTCTATATCACCAACGACCGCGTAACCCCGGCCGAGGAGATCGTGTTCTCGGCCAACGATCGCTGCGACCAGGAGAACCTGGTCGCCCAGCTCAAGAGCGGCGTGTACGCGCTGACAACGCCGGTGGACGACTTGGTGAGCAACTGGGCCTACATGGTGATGGCCAGTTTGGCCTGGAGCCTGAAGGCTTGGAGCGCCTTGATGACACCGGTAACGCCCCGGCATGCGGCCAAACACCAAGCCGAGAAACGATCGTTGTTGCGGATGGAGTTCGCGACGTTCTGCGCGGCGATGATCCAGATGCCCTGCCAGATCGTGCGAAGCGGGGGACGGTTGATCTACCGCTTGCTGTCGTGGAACCCGTGGCAAGGGGCCTTCCTGCGACTGGTGGAGCGGCTGCACGGTTGCTGGCTTTGCTGAGGCGGAACGACCTTGAAGTCGGGGTCCGGATGCCCCGATCCACGTAGGCCATCCAACCAAGAAAGGGAACAGGATATGGAGCAGAGAGTTTGGCGGCGGTTGTCGGGGGCGGCAACCCCTGGTGGTAGAAGGTACGTTATCAGACAAAACATATGTTTTATTCACTTGAATATAGGTTGATTAATATATTACGCTTGTTTTGGGACTAGTTCGGGGTCGCGTCAACGAGACTTTCGATCGCGGCCGTTGCGACCAGACAACCCCACAGCTAAGCTCGTTTTCGTCGCATCTAGAATTAAAGGCTTGACGGAGGTAGGAACGTGAGCATCGAGATCGCTCGTAGCTTCTTCTTATGGTGCTCGGTCATCAACTACGCGATTCTCCTGGTCTGGGCCGCGCTCGCCACGCTCGCGCGGGATTGGCTGTACCGCCTGTGGAGCCGGTGGTTCCGACTCTCGACGGAGCAGTTTGACATGCTCAATCTCGCTGGTATGACCCTCTACAAGATCGGCATCCTTCTGTTCAACATCGTCCCGTGTATTTCCCTCTATCTCGTCAGATGACGAGTTTCTCTCCGGGAAGGGGTTTGCCCAACAAACTAAACCAGAGACCCTACAACAAAACTGAAGGATAATCCTGGCCGGGTGCTTGGCCACGGTGGCGACTCTGGCCTATGCCGCCTTTGGCTCAGTGCGGTCGTCAAACTGCGGCCGCGTGAGTTCCAGCACGACGAGACGTCTTGCGTGCTGCGGTTCTAGAAGGCGGGCAAGAGCCGGGAAATCCCGGTCGGCCATGATTTAGAGCAGGATATCAAGAATCCTCTTGAAAAGGCGGGTATCGGGACGGAAACTAACGACGCGCCGCTGTTCTGGGCGTCGGACGGCCGGACCAAAAAGCAGACGGGAGGCTGCTAAGGAGCCGCGAACAAATAACTTGATCAATTACTTGCGGGGGCGGATGGTGTAGTTCCATTCGCCGTGGAACTTGGCAGTCGTCAGTTTGACGGCAGCAAGTTGCTCGTCGCTGACCTCGATTCCAGTTTCATATT
>JBEKTN010000450.1:0-5798 GCA_049516015.1 Isosphaeraceae bacterium
GAAAAAGCCTGAAAAACCGCCACCGCCATATTTAATTTGCCCCAGCGTTTGTACACCGAGCCTGTTTCAACGGAGCCGCTCTCAAAAAGGTCAAGTTAATGACCCCGGAAAAATCGCTGTCGCAAGGGGGGAAAAAGACCAGACGCCGCCGACTTTCCCCCCCTTGCGAAGGGGGGGGGTAGGGGGGGGAGAGCCGCGGCGTATGCAATGCATCTGAAAAACCGCTCTAGAGGCTCACACCGCGGCGGGCTCGACCTTCTGCTCGGGCCGGGCGATCTTCTCCTCGCGGAAGAGGGCCACGAAGACCAGCAGGAAGACGGCCGTGACGCCCAGCGGGATGGCCCAGATCGCGGCCCAGTTGGGAAGCAGCCACTCGCGGATGTATCCCGCGCCCACGTTCCCCACCACGTTGAACAATCCGTACACGACGAACACGAACAGGCTCTGGGCCGACGCCTTGATGTCGGCGCTGGCCGCCTTGTCCACGTACATGGAGGCCACGACGAAGAGAAACCCGAAACAGAAGCCATGCAGGATGTTGGCCCCGACCATCAGGGCCCAGGGCTGCCCGAGCATGTTCAGGGCGAACATCGCGACATAGGCCAGTCCTCCGAGGCTCATGGTCCATTTCATGCCAATCCGGGCGACCACGAGCGGCACCAAGGCCATCGAGATCATCTCGCCGATCTGACCGATGATCATCTGCCTGCCGACGTTGTTGGGATTGGAGCCGACATAAGGGAGGAATCCCTGCTCGCACGCGAAATAGTAATAGAGGGAGAAGCCGAAGGAACCGGACACTAGCAAGAGGATGGCGAACGAGCGGTCCTTCATCAGCTCCAGGGTCTCGATGAATGCCGACTTCGTGGCAGCGGTCGTCGCGGCGGCTGCCGCCGGGGGAGTATGTGGCAGCGCGAAGCAGTACAAACCAAAGACGAGGGAGATCATACCCGGGATGCGCAGCACCTCCCTCAGGCTGGGCTCGCCGACCAGACCAAAAAAGGGCTTGAGAAGGGGGGCCCTGCCGCTGTCGAGTCCCAGATAACCGCCTACCAGGTACGTTGCCAGGAGCCAGCCGATCGTGCCCCAGAGGCGGATCCGCGCGAACTGGCTGGCGTGCTCGTCCCCGAGAGCGCGAAAAGTCAGCGAGTTTGTCAGGCCGACTGTCGGGAAGTAGAGCGTGCAATACAGCAGCAGGAGCACGAAAATCGGCCAGAAAGTCGTGAAATAAGAGGCGGCGATCAGCAGCACGCCCCCGGCCAGATGGCTGAACGCCAAGACCCTTTCGGTGGCGAAGTAGCGGTCGGCGAGCTGCCCCATGATGAACGGGCCGAGAATCGAGCCCAGACCGCCGCAAGCCATGATCAGGCCGATCGAGCATTCATGGCCTTGGCCGAAGAGATCCTTCAGGTACACGTAGAGCATCAGGGCCCACACGCTCCAGATGGCGTACTGGAGGAACATCATCACCGAAAGCTTGACTCGGGTTGCGGAATTCATCACCGTTCTCGGGGGGTCGGGATAGCTTGTGAGACGTCAAGACCAAAAAACCTGGTCCGAGCCTGGAATGACAGGACGACTTTATCGCTCCCGGAACCGACTTGCCAACGATATTTCACCGTGCTTCCTGACCGGCTCAGCCTGGAACAGTGGCCAGTGGCCAGTGGCCAGTGGCCAGTGAATCTGTGAGGAAGGGAGATAACGCTCCACTCGCTGTTCGGCGCGGGTCTCCAGACCCCGCCGTCTGCCGGACCGTAGGTCTCCCGCCGGGGGCGGGGTTGGAGACCTGCGGTCGGCGAAGTGGCAAGGTCAGGAGACCTTGCCACAACTTGGACCTGCTGATGATGTGCGGCAAGCCGGGTTCGACCCGATTCAGCGGGAGCAAATGGTCCTTCAATTGGTGAGAACCCAGGGGAGAATCGCGCGCAAAGACGTCGCGTCCCTGTGCCGGATCACTGCGGACCAGGCGAGTTATCTCCTGCGCAAGTTGGCCCAGAAAGGCAAGTTGGTTCTGGTCGGCAGGGGACGGGGAGCCTATTATCGCCCCTGCTGATCACGTGGAAAACGCGGACTCCGTGTTCCTGAATCGCGCACTCCGCGTTTGATCGCGAATCGCCGACCTCGTTTGGAAAAATCTACGAGCGACTGCATGATCCTCCCGCCAAGCGAACGATCCAGGCTGACCTGCGATTCCTGCGTGATCTGAACCTGGTGGACTTCTCTGGACATGGCGGGTCCGCTCGCTGGAGACTCAAAATGGAGAGCCAGTAACACACGGGATGCGCAGAGTAGCGCAGGAGATGCGCAACGAGCGGTGAGATTCCTGGATAAGCGAGAGTTTGTCCACGGCAACCTGGACCCGCCGAGTCCCCGAGCCGGTGATCCAGGAAGACCCTGCGCTGCTGTTATATTACGATAATGCCCTGATGAGAACCGGCGAATAACACGCGAATTCACACACGCATCGATCGAGGGATGGGGAGATCAGTTCATTAATGGACCTGGAAGAGCCAAGACTACTGGTCGCGCAGGGCGAGTCGGAGCGCTTGGATTTCAAGAAGACGACAGGTGAGTTGAGATCGGCCATGACGACCCTTTGCGTGCTGCTCAATGGTTTCGGGGGCAGGGCTCTCTTCTCCCGAGGATGGGGAAAGTTCGGCGGATGTTAGCTAACAATGCCCGGATCATGATGCCGTCGAGCACCCTCCACGGCAATCGACGGCGATTCACGGCAACAGGTGACGGTGACGACCATACGGACAGTCGATGATCGAGGGCGCCGATGAGGATCTCCAAGCTCAGATTGAAGAACTTCAAACTCTTCGCAAACGAGGAGTTCTCGTTCGGTTCGCGCTTCAATCTAATCATCGGGGACAACGGGACCGGCAAGACGACGCTCCTCGACGGCCTGGCGGTCGGCGTTGGCTCCCTGTTTCTCCGATTTCCCGAGCCAGCGTCGGCTCGCAACATCCTGGGCGATGAAGCCAGGCTCGCCTTCTACCGCCATGGGGATGTCTGGACGGCCGAGCCTTTGTACCCCATCCGCATCACATGTACTGGAGAGGTCGCCGGCCGCCACGGCGAGTGGAGCCGAGGGGTCTACAAGCCGGGTGGCCGGACGACCCGATATGAGGCCGCATGGTTACGCGAAGAGGGTATCCAGTTCACCGAGCAGGTGAGGATGGGCGAGCCCGTCGTCCTCCCTGTGATCTCCTACTACGGCACCGGACGGCTCTGGATGCAGTTGCGGCAGCGCGAGGTCGAGACGCTCAAGCCCGACTCGCGCTTCATGGGCTATCTGGACTGCCTGAATCCGGCCTCCGACGTGAAGCGGCTGCTCGCCTGGTTCAAGACCCAGGAGATCGCCGCACTCCAGCGCGGCATCCCGGGCACGACGCTGGAGGCGGCACGAGAGGCGATCCTGGGCTGCATCGCCGAAGCCCGGCATGTCGCTTTCGACGTCGCCCGGGATGAGCTGATGATCCACTTCGATAATCGTTCCCTCCCCTTCCGCTACCTGAGCGACGGATATCGGAACATGGTCGCGATGGCCGCCGACATCGCCGTCCGATGCGCCACATTGAACCCGCAACTGGGGAAGGACGCGGCGCGGGACACGCCCGGGATCGTCCTGATCGACGAAGTGGATCTGCACCTGCACCCGCGGTGGCAGCGCCGCGTGGTCGACGACCTCCTCCGCAGTTTCCCGAAGGTCCAGTTCTTCGGCACCACCCATTCTCCCTTCATCATCCAGTCCCTTCGCCCGATCCAAGGTGTCTCACTTCTGAACCTCGATAATCCCCAGGCCGAGGACTTCACGAACAAGAGTGTCGAGGACATCACCGAGGAAGTTCAGGGCGTCCAGCTTCCCCAGCGCAGCAAGCGGTTCAAGGACATGATGCAAGCAGCCGAAGAGTATTTCGCGATCCTCGGAAAGGCCGCGGATGTCCCACCCCAGGAGAAAGAGCAGTTGAAGACACGGCTGGATCAACTGAGCATGCCTTACAGCGATGACCCCGCTTACCAAGCGTTTCTGACGATGCAACGGGCTGCCTCCGGGATCGACGGGAATGGGGAGGGACAATGATGCGTCCCGTCGAACGTGGGAACTGTCCTCAGGACACCGCTGGAAACCGTATCCCTTTCGCACAATACCGCGACGCACGTGACCATCTGATCGACCGGATCGGGGACTATTGCTCCTACTGCGAGGTCTGCCTGCACAGTTCGATCCACGTCGAGCACGTCCGTCCCAAGAAACCCCAACCGGCTCTGGAACGGGAGTGGACCAATTTCTTGCTCGCCTGCGAGGAGTGCAACTCGATCAAGGGCGCTATGGACGTGAATCTCGACGACTACTACTGGCCGGACCGGGATAACACGGCACGGGTCTTTCGATATGATTGCGACCAACCGCCTGCCGTGGAGACCGGCCTCACAGTTGGCCAGCAGGCCGCTGCGAAGAGGACCATCGAGCTGACGGGGCTGGATCGGGTCCCCGGGCATCCGCATTACAGCCGGCGAGATCGGCGCTGGAAGAAAAGGTTGGACGTATGGGGCGTGGCACTTCACGCGCGTAAGAATCTGGAAAGTCATGAGTCCCCCGCGCTGCGGGATGCAGTCCTGCAAACCGCGATTGCTCGGGGGCACTGGTCGGTCTGGATGCAGGTTTTCCACGATGATGTCGATATGCGATCTCGACTGATCCAATGGTTCCAGGGCACGGCCCGAAGCTGCTTCGACGCAGAGACCCGGCCAATCCCGCGGCCGGGTGGGCGCGTGTGAGGCGGGGGTATCCACCGAGATGAGGGCCCGGCTACGCCAGAGTCCACGATGATCGACGGCCAACCAAGCCCAGGCGAGAGAGGACCATGACCCGAGCGGCAGACTCCAGCATGACGGGGCTCTCTGTTGGCTCCTGGGTCTTCAGCCCGAATCACGGGGAGTCCGTCCGCATCCTCGACGTGGAGACTGTGTAGAACCACACCGTCTGCCAGGTCTGGGTGCCCCGCAAGAACACCGTCGAGCGGGTTGGCTGCCGAGTCCCTGGCACCGCAGGAGCAGCCACACAAGGCCACGCTCGACCGGCTCGTCCACGCTGCCGCCGCCGCCCGCATCGTCGACGCCTTGACCCAGGACCTGCTGCTGGCACCGCTGGAGGCCGGGGTGATCCCGCTGCCGCACCAGCTCTACACTCTGTCTCGGGCGATGTCCGACGACCGCATCCGCTACCTGCTGGCCGATGAGGTCGGCCTGGGCAAGACGATCGAGGCGGGGCTCGTCTTCCGGGAACTCAAGCTCCGGGGGCTGGTCGAACGAGTGCTGGTTGTCGCCCCCAAGGGTCTTGGCTGCAAGGCCCCGGAGCGAATCTTCAATGGGGCCGCGGCGATGAAGCCGTGGAAGACGTCCTTCGCGACGAATGAACGTCGCAATAAATCTGGTTCTACCCAGCTTTCCTTTACGGCATGCCAAACCACTGAACACTGGTTTTCGAATCGGTGCGCGGTAGGCTTGATTCGATGCATCAACGCGAGGCTTAAGCGCCGGGGCCATGTTTCACCGGGAGCTATCGTCCCGGGTCTGCTGCTGTCGGTGACGAAAGGCAGTACCGTGGAATCAATGACCACGTTTGACAGTACCAAGGAGAGCCTCATCGACCTCCTTTAAAGCGTCAAACAGGGGAAAACCCAGCTTCCCGACTTTCAACGTGGGTGGGTCTGGGACGATGACCATATTCGGAGCCTGCTGGCGAGCGTTTCACTGTCTTTCCCGATCGGGGCGGTGATGATGCTCCAGAC
>JBEKTN010000451.1:0-5781 GCA_049516015.1 Isosphaeraceae bacterium
GCCCGCGCCTCGGTTGAGCACGTGGAAAACCATCCCCCCCGGAGAATATCGCCTTGGACGTGACATTCACGGCTTTTCACCGGAATATCCCAGCCTTGTCAATTTTGGTGGTTGTCACCTTTTCAGAGCATCCCAAAGGGCGACGGCACTCGTGCCCGCCACTGTGTGCGGTGCGAGCCTCATGGCGAGAGTCCTTGACCTGTCCCGGAAAGCCCCGGCCGCGACCGGATCAGAACCGGTCTGCCGGGGACTATTCCTCCAGGTAAGCACAAGCCCCGCACGGTCTCAATGAGTTGGCGGTTCCAGGTTGGGATGGGCTCTTTCCCGATGCGCAGCGATCAGTTCTGGTCGATCCAGTTGAAGCCGCTGGTCCACTGGGGCGGAGTTCGGTTGACCCTGGGAGCGTAGAAGTAGCTTGCAGACGTGGGATAGATCACGGGTGAAAGCCCCGGCAGGTTCGGCGTCGAGAACGACGTCGCTGGCGATGCGTACACCCGTCCATCATATCCACGGCTGTACATCATGACGGGCGCGGCGACTGAGCGTAGTGGGGAAAGCGGACCGTACAGGGACATTGACTGGTCGCCGTAAGTCTCGAGCGGAGAATATCCTCCGCCGGCCGGCCAGTTGCCGCGGACCATGATGTAGGGAGTCGGCTGGAACGTTCCCAGCGGTGCCGTCACGGGGCTAACACAAACCGCCCGCGCTGCGGGCCCGACCTCTTGCACACGCGGCGATTCGAAGCGATCTTGGGCGACCGCGACCCCCACGGGGAAAACCATGAAGGCCAGTAAACTGCGATACTTCAAGAAGAAACGGCGCGACGACCCGATGCAATTCATGAGACAACCTCAAGGATGTGAGATCGAGAGTAGGACGGGAGAAATCGTCCGTCGAGAATTCGCAAAGATCCCTTGAGGAAATCTACCCGATGAATCAGGTCATGGGGCCGGTTTTTCCTTTCACGAGAGATTTCTGTTCTTGGCGACCATCTGATGCAACTCATCGACGATGCGCGCAGCCCCCGCACCCAGTGGTGAACGAAGGATTTCGTGCAGCTTGGACATCAATTCCCCCTCCCGCAAGAGCAGAGAATCGAAGCTCATCGATGCACTCTTTCGTTGTGGCTCGACGCTGAACCGCGGCTCTTCGGCCCTGGTCTCGCTCAGTGTGGCGTAGGGAGAATGCATGCCAGCATGCAAGTTGCCGGCTGAAAACGTGAGCGGTCCGCCGTCCGCTGGGATCCAGTCCGCGAATTCGCGCCCGCGGGCTGCCGAGAGCGTATGGTGGTCGTTCACCGCGTAAGTGGCCTGATGGACCGGGGCTTCCGGGTGTCCGAGGAGCTCATCCATCGAGACCTCGAGTGCCACCGCGATCCGCCTCAGTGTGCCGGCGCGAGGCAGTCCCGTTTTGCCACTTTCGATTTGATAAAGAGCCGTCCGAGAAATCTCGGCGCGGCTGGCGAGCTCATCGGGGCCCCACCCCTTGGAGTAGCGGAAATCTCGAACGCGCTGAGCCAAGGAAATCACTTGAGTTACCCTCGCCATTGAGATCTGTGGAGAGAGGATCCGTCCATAACCGACCGAATCAGACGGACAACATCCGGTCGTACGTCGTCGTTCATCCTGTCTCAAAAAGCGTGTTGCCGTCATGCAAAAATTTACAAAACCTTCGTTTCACCGTCAAGCAGGCATAACAAGAAAAATAAGGCGACATAGTAGGTCTGCGAACTCGATACCGTGATGACAGGCAAGCTGTGCCATTTACAAAGATGATCATATAGTGATTATTCAGAACATGAACTTCTGCTGGCAATCTGGTTTTCGAGGGTTCTTTACGGCGTGGGAAAGCACGCCATCGCTTCGGTTGATAACAACCCCTGAAATGGATTTGACAGCTCATTCACAAGGAAATCAGGACTGCCGTCCATTTTTGTCTATGAGCAGCAGTGTAAAGGGTGCCAGTACGCAAGGACGGCGTCGGATGCAGAAAGTCGACGGAACCTGGTCGTTGGAGCTCCAGCGGCCTCGACCAAACAAAGCAGATTCATGGGCAGAACGCTTAAACAGAAAGATTGGCCAGGATCATCTTTTATGGCGGCAAAGGACGACGCAACGCAAAGAAAAAAACATGGTGCGAGCGGATTCTCGCCTTCAGTCATGCTGGAACGCTTGGGTTCACAGCACCCGGGTGCGACGGAGTAGCATTCGTCAGCATGGTTGCGTTTCACCTTCCTGCCGCTCGGATCCTCACGGTTTCTCGGGGGGTCGCCCTTCAAGTTCGCCGAGAATTCCCACCAGCAGCGCGGGATCGCGCTTGGTGAGCAGGTGGGCGATTCGCGACTCGGGAAACTCGAGCTTCCTGAGGCTTTCCTCGACGCGTTTCCAGAGCCGGTCGGCTTTCTTGCCTTCCGAAAGGTAAAGCTCGGTGGCCAGCTCGGAGAGCTGCTGGTGCTTGATCGCGTCGAAATTCTTGTAGTAACGGTTGATGATTTTCTTTTGATAAGGCGAATAGTCGGTCATAGGAGTCAGTCCTTTCGATGGCCAGGGATTTGTGACCCACTCATCCTACAACGCCGCCGGGACAGGGGCCAGAATGGTTCGGGATCGAGCCCTTTCGGCAGCGCGGCTGCCAGCGGTGACCCGGAACGGGCGTCCGGCTTCGAGACTCTCCGGCAAGGAGCTGACCAGGTCCGTTCCCATATTCTGGCAGGAGCGGGTCGCGGTTGACAGGTCCGGCATTGAAGTCTGTAATGCGGATCGAGTTGACGGTCCGCATCGCGAGTCGGACTCGCATCCCGGAGGGCGTGATGACGGGTCAGGAAAGCGGCCGGAGCCGGCTCGAACGTCCCGGGCTGGTGTGCAAACTTGTTGTTGCCGCCCTGGCGTTTGCGTTCCTGGCGTATGTTGCGCAGAGGGGAGCCCGACGGGCAAGCGATTTCAAGTATGTTTACGGTGCGGCACGGTTTGTCTGGACGACCGGCGCGCTGAACGTTCGGGCTCAGGCACGGTATCCGGTCACCTTCCACGTGCTGCTCGCCCCCTGGCGGCCCTTCCGCTTGGCGCCGCCGTCGCCGCCCGGGCCGTGCTCTCCATGGCGGCCGTCGCCGCGCTTCCCGCGGTGATTCATCGCCTTACGGAGATCGAGCTCCGGCGCCAGCTTCCAGCTTGGGCCCTCACGGCGCCATTCTTCATCGACGCACTTGTTCTCGGCCAGAGCGACCCGATCAATCTGCTGCTGGTCGCGGCAGGCCTGGTTTCCGCCAGGAAGGGTCGGGGGGCCATCGGCATGGGACTGATCGGTCTGGCCGGGCTGATCAAGTTCTTACCGCTCTTGCACTGGGCAACCGTCGTGGCCCGGCGGAGGTCATGAGACGTCTGGCTGGGCATGGTGCTCACGTTCGCATTCGGGCTCGGGATTCTCGTCGCCGCCGTGGGCTGGAATGATGCCGTGGACGGCATCGCCAAGCAGGTCGAGTTACTTCGCGGCAGGCACAGTCCCCGCGGCATCATCGAGCGTGGGGCCGACCTGCGGCCCAACAACGAGAGCATCCCGATGGTGCTGGCTCGATTTTGTGGAGGGTCTCTCAACGTTGCCGACGCCGCGGTTACCAGTCGGCTGCCTCTGCGGACGATCTTGGCGATCTGGTATGGATCACTCGCGGCCCTCGCCGGCGCCTGGCTCTTCGCTCTTGTGCCCGCGGCGCGCGTGCCGCCCGAACGGGGCTGGCTGGCGATGTTCGCACTGACCTCGATCGTCATGCTCGCCTCGACGCCGATCTGCTGGAACCATTACTTCCTCTGGACCATGCCCGCCGCGCTCTTCCTGCTGCACCGCCCCAAACTCTTGATCATGCTGGCGCTGCTCTCTCTGGGTATCACCATGTGGCCGGCGGCGCGTTCGCTGGGATGCCACATGATGATGGCGATCGGTCTCTTCGTCGTGGTCGTTCACGATCTGTGGCATGAGCCGGTGGGCGGGGCTCATTCAGCGAGTACTTGAGTCCTGTCTGCCATCGCATGGGTCCTGTCCCGAGCACTCATCGCCACTGCTGCTGGTCTGGTCACCTCTGGTATGCTAAAGTCGTGGTGCAAGGACTCTAACACTCTGACCGGGGGACGATTCATGAAAGGTGTCCAGTTCTTGGTTGACGAAAAGGGGATCAGGACCGGGGTCCTGATCGACCTCAAGAAGAATGGCAAACTCTGGGAGGATTTTTTCGATCTGGCTCTCGCGCGGGAACGGCAAGCAGAACCGCGTGAATCCCTTCAAGCGGTCAAGGAGCAATTGAAAAAGGCGAAGCGTCAGTCCCATGGATGATTACGCGATCGAATTTACGCGCTCCGCCAGAAAAGAACTGGTGGCTTTGCCTCCCAAGCTCGCACAAAGAGTACTCACGAACATCGAGGGGCTCCAACGGGATCCTCGTCCTCCGGGAAGCAGGAAACTCGAGGGCTCCGTGTATCTGTGGCGGATTCGCATTGGCCACTACAGGGCTCTCTATGCGATTGACGATGCACGCCGCATTGTCGAGGTCATCGCGGTTCGACACCGGCGTGATGCCTACCGCTGAGGTCGCCGTGCCTCCCTCTCTGCCATTCCAGCCTTGACTGTCTTGGTTCACACCACGAACTTCTCGCGGAACTGGTCGAGGCTGGCCCGACGGCCAAGCAGGACGATGCTGTCGCCGGGTTCGAGAGGATTGTCGCCGCTGGGGGGGAACTCGACACGACCGTCGGCTCGCTTGATGGCCATCACCAGGACGCCGGTGCGGCGGCCGATGTCGGCGTCGCGGAGTGTCTGGCCGGCCAGTGGGCTATCGGCGTGGATCGGGATGTCATTCATCTCGATGGCCAGGCTGGATCTCTGGGTGACCAGCTCGACGAATTCCAGGGCCGTCGGGTTGGTGAGCAGCGAGACGATGCGGTGGGCGCCGATGACGGCCGGCATGATGACGTGGTTGGCCCCGGCTTGGCGGAGCTTTTTCTGACTGGTGGGCTGCTCGGCCCGGGCGATGATCAGGAGAGCGGGGGAGAGTTCTCGTGCCGTCAGCGTGATGAACACGTTGGCGGCATCGTTGCCCAGAGCGCTGACCAGCACGCTCGCCCGCTCGATGCCGGCTGCTTCGAGGACCGCCTCGTCGGTCGCGTCGCCCGCCACGTGCAAGTACCCCCGGGCCTCCATCTCCGGCACCCGGTTCGCGTCCTGCTCGATGATCACAAACGGCAGCGCCGAGCTGGTCAGTCCCTCGCAGACCAGGGCCCCGACCCGGCCGAAGCCGGCGACGATCGTGTGCCCTTTTTGCGCCTCGATCTGCTTCATCATGCGTTGATGTCCCAGGTATTTCTGGAACTCACCCTCGGTGAGCAGGGAAATGAATCCGCCCAGCGTGAAGGCTACGGAGAACAGCCCCATGGCGATGACCAGCATCGTGTGCACGCGGAGGGGCGTGGACACCAGCGGATGGACCTCGGTCAGGCCGACCGCCGAGATCGTGATGAACACCTGGTAGAAGGAATCCATGAACGTCCAGCCCATCACCATGTAGCCAGCGGTTCCGTAGACCAGGACGAACCCCAGCAGCGCGAAGCCGATGGCGATTCTCCGCACGGGGCCGCGGCGCCAGGGCGACGTCGGCTCGGGCAACACGGGGCGAGCTTTTCCTGACCCTACCGGATTGCAGGTATTGAAGAAATGCCGGGTATCCGGCCGGCGGCATTTTTGTCATCCTACTTCTTTCCAGGGAAGGGGATGCGAGAATGGACGCTCGACCGAAGACCC
>JBEKTN010000452.1:0-5779 GCA_049516015.1 Isosphaeraceae bacterium
TCTCCAATCTGAACAGAGTAATTGACCCAACAACAGATTGGGCAAGCACGTCCACTTTTTTCAAGGCCTGTACGCTTCCCCCGGATGAACCCTTCTTCTCTACCTGAACAATCACCTGGGCGCCTACCTGGATGCTCTCGAGGAGCACGAGCGGCGCTTCGGTCTGGGACGGATCCCGCTGCACGACCTGCAATCTCTCGCCGATTATGCGATTCGCACTAGCGAGGATTCTTCCGAGGGACGCGACCAGGATCTCAAACTCGCGGGCACTGATCTACCGGACCACCTCAGCGCTTCACTCGGCACCGCCCTGTCGTACCTGTCCAACCGTTCGAAGGCGTATGCCGGGCTGAGCGCCTTGCTACCCGCACTGTTTTACTTGGACTGGTCATTCTATGACTCCCCACGCGGGCGTCGTATCCTGGAGCAGATCCAGCGATGGCTCTGTTACCGGACCTGCTGGAATCACCGCTACGGTCGTTGTGAGTGGACGAATGAATCCGAGGAAGTCTCCCGTTGCCAATTCCTTATGAGGGTCATCGAGGCTTGGCACGAATGTGATGGGGTGGGGCCGGAGGAACTACTGGATCGATCCCGTAGGCTTCTCGACGAGGAGCCAGTCAGATCCTGGAGCTTGCGGGCATCAGCACCGAAGAATGACCCCCGGGCAACCTTCCGGATCCTGCCCATCTGGTTGCTGGAGCTACGGGCCCTCCGGCTGCACGGCCGCGGCACTCAGGAGTGGGAGCAAGCGAACCACCTGTCGGCGCAGCGATTTGGTTTCCTAGCCTGTCGCGTCGACCTTATGCACTTCTGGGTCGGAAAGCCAGGTGAACTCCTCCTCACGCTCGAAGCCTTGAGGCAGCTCGCGGTCGCTCGTGCCGAGATGCCAGAAGCGACCGGTCGTTGGGATCCGGAGATGCTACGCTGCGCCCGCCAGATACTCGTTCGGTTAGAGATGATCGATGACGCCCAAATCCGCCGGACCCTCTCTGGTTTCTTCCATCCCGTCCTGACATCCCTGGCCGCCTGGCGGACCGCCACCCGCGAAGATCGGCTCGAGGGGCTCTGCCTCTTCGAGATGGCCCGGTCCCGCTGGCTGATCGATCATCTGGCCCTCGGCAACCGTACGCTCCTGGTCCGGCCGGAGGATGACGAGAGGACGTGCGGGCTCAAGGACGCGTTATTCGGGTCGCTTAACCCAGTCGTCGAGACCAACCTTCCTTCCAAGTGGGAGGAGGTGCCCGCCGACCTGTTCAATCAGATACTACAACACAATCCAGACCTGGCCCGACTGGTGGCCGCAAGCTGGATCCACCCGGACTCCGTTCGTCGGCACATTCCGGCCGGGGCCGTCGTGTTAGCCTATCAGATCGAACACGATCCTGCTGACCCACCACGAATCTGCCTGACCGATACCGTAGAGCCGTGGTCCCAGGGGATACCCGGGCCGGATGCACGACTGTGGATGTTCTTGCTGCACGAGGGTAGGTGCCACGCCCAAATCTCTGATTCGTCTGCCAGTAAGCTTGGCGAGCGACATCGATCCCTCCAATGTTGCATCAGAGCTTGCCGAGAGATGCACGCCGGGCAGCCAACCTATCGTTTGACGGAGGAAAACGTCCGGCGATACGAGGATCGGCTTGAAGAACTCGCTCGGTTTCTCCTGCATCCCTGGGATCAGGCAGGGCTCTTTCCTTCGGGAGTATTTCCTCTCCTGATCGTTCCGTCAGGGGATGTGTTTGAACTCCCGTGGTCTGCACTACCTTTGCGTTGCGGACGGCGGATAATTGACGTTTCAGTTGCTGGCATCCTGCCAGGCCTCGGTTTGGCCCTCTGGTCGTCCGGGACGCCGCCAATAAGCAGCGAGTCCTGTGCCGAGGTCTTCCTTCAAGCAGCACCCCACCCGGAGACAGGCCTTCACCTCTCCGCTGACTTCCTGAACTGGCTGCATGCCCAACCGGTCCAAGTCATTGAGGGAGAAGCAGCCACCCCGCAACGTGCCCTTGAGACCTTCCGGAGATGCGATGCTCTCATCTTCCTCTGCCACGGCCAGACTGCCGAAACGCCTTTTCTGCAGCTCGCACCGCCTGGTCCGCAGGGGTGGCTGACATCTGAGGCTCTCTATGGCATGCTGCCCGCCGACCATGTCCAGGTCGTAATGCTCGGCGCCTGCTGGAGCGGTATGGAAGTGCGCCACGCGTCTGAGGATGTGGAGGGACTTGCTAGCGTGTTGTTGCTAAAGGGGGTGCGCGCTGTCTTGGCGGGATCGGGGGAAATCCCCGTCGAGTTGATCGCCCACCTAACCGCCTTCCTGGCGGGTTCCCGCGGTGCGCCTTCCGTCGCCGATGTGGCACGACGGATTCGCGAGAGCCAGCGGGAGTACAAGAACGGTGACAAAGCAGTCCAACACCCATGGCTCTGGGCGTCCATTGCCTTTCATGGTGTGCCCTGGTGACACATCGCATGTCCGCGTCCCACTCCATCCGCCATGAAGACTGGACTTATTGATCTAGAGTCTATAGTCGTTCGGTTCGTGTGTCCCGCTCCGTAAGATACCGCTGATAGATAATCAGAGGCTGTTCCAGCTAACTATCCTCTGTCAGACCCGATGGAGGTCACGTACTTCCGTTTCCGTACCGGATGGCTCAGAGGGCTTCCGATGGTCGAGCAGATATCCCGGATTTGCGTTCGGGCCAAGCCCGCTCGCACTCATCGCGAGTATGATGCTTGGGAAACCGCGGAGATCGTCATTCTCGTAAAGTCAGCAGACCGCGAAGAAGCGATTAAGCAAGCCCGCACCATCCTTGAGCGGGAACGGTGGGAACTGCTCGAATTTCAATTGATCGATCGACTATTGGGCGAGCGGGTCCGGGAACAAGGAGGAGAGTTCCTCAACTTCTACGAGGCGGCTCAGCGCAACGGAGAAGCGATCCAAGTCTTTCCGGAGAACTTCGGAGCTGGACGCGAAGGTATCCCAGCGATCCGTCCTCCGAGAGTCACGGAGACTTTTGTCGACCAAGTCATAGCCGATGTGGGTGGCCAGCGTCTTCCCGCCGATGAGAGAAATCGTATCGTCGACTATCGGATCGGCGAGTGGCTTTTTGAGCTGAAAGATCTTCAAGAGGAAGGGCTTCTACAGCCTGAAAGACAATCGAAGCTGGCAGCCCTCTTCGCTCCACATGTAACAGAGGGGTCTCCCTTCCGGATCGATCCATTGATTCTCGATGACGCCGACCGTCGCCGTTACTTTGACATCCTATGCGGCCCCATCCAGACCCAGGTGAAGTCTGCGTCAAAGCAGCTCCGCTCGACGAAGGAATTGCTGGGGGAAGACGGATTGCGGGGCGGCATCATATATCTCAACACCGGCCATGGTAGCCTTCCCCCGGAGCAATTTGGGCCGCTTGTTGAGCGTTACGTTCGCAAAGACACCAGCCAGATCGAGGCGATTTTCTGCGCATCGACCTGGTCCGTCACGAATGGCTTTGAGTCACTGATTCTCTTCCGAGCCCATCCCATGGGAGAGGCCATCCCGGTCGTCGCTAGCATACGCGAGGCTTTCGCCAAACGCTTCGAAGAGGCGATGACTCAATTAGTCCAGGGGACCTCGCCGCAGGCGGCAGCAAAAGCCAGTCCTCTCGCGCCAGTGACCTTCAAAGTGAACGGGCTGGATTTCTCGTGGCTGCCTCCAATCCTCCCTCAGACCTGGGCAGCTCGATCCGACGAATCATAGAATACTTCTGCGGAGTCCCGGGGACGTCACACCTAACCGCTTGGGCGAATTTCGGGAAATCAGGGAGAGCGATGTTGCCAAGCCTGTCCTGGAAGCCGACAGTCATGCCAAGGTTCAAATGCGGAAGAAAGTGCATGGCCTCAGAAGCACAACCATTTATGGACCTGACGAACCGATTAAATGGCTCTTCGCGAAACGTTGAGGGCAAGCCTCCGTCGGAGCCAGATCCTAAGGCGGCTCGCCGGGAGGCCCGCCCTCGCTGAATTACAAAACGTCATTTAGCGGCGAGGGGAGTCGGCGACGCGAAAAACGGGGACGCAACGCATTTATCTTCCAGCCGAAAGAGCCCTGTCCCCCGTGGTGGAGGACAGCGATCCGCCTCGACGACGGCCATGCGCCTGGGCGCGGCCGTACCGGCTTGTCCGAGGCCGAGGCCCCGGGCGCGGCGACAGGTCGACGAGATGTTCGGCGGCGGCAAAGGGGCTACAATGGGCTCATGTCAATACGCTCACCGCGGCCTCTGACCCCTGCGGAACGGCGTGCCCGCCGTAGCCAGGTCGCGCGCCTCGCGCGCAAATTGGGGTTTATCGGACGTGTCGAGTATCAACATGTTTACAGCCAGACGGGCGGCGCGCAGTACGGCCGGGGCAGCACGGCGGATGAGGATTTATTGACAGTGTGTGCCGAGGCGTTCGAGCGCGACGCCGACCCGGAGGACTTTTCCCTCAAAGCAATTCTGGCTCATGAGCGCGGCCATCAGCTCTTGGCTCGACATCCGCGAATTGCCAAGCGAGTCGCGGCGGCGCGCATCTCCGCCGGGAGCTAAGAAATCCTCGCATCGCTCCTGGGGGCCATGCATTGTGCTGCTGAGGCGGATCGCGATGCCTTGGTGGCCAAGGCCACCGTGGAATTGCTCAACCATGGGGAGGCCCTCGAGGTGTCGACCCGGCGGCTCCAAGAACTGTGGGACCTGTTGGAGGCACTCTTGTGATCGGTCCGAAAAAGCTCAGTACCATCCGTCAAGAACTGCAACGCGCGTTGACCGCGACCGGGGAGGACCCGATCTGCTGGCTGGAAGCACGCATGACCGGCCCCGAGCGTCAAGGCTCTGCCGCCTCCGCGGAGAGCGAGGTTCTGCGTTCCCTGCGGAGCTTCCTCGAAGCGCCGGGACGAGGGAAAGGCCGAAACCAACGAGTCGGCGTGAGGAAGTAACGGCCCACGACCGAGCGGACCTTCCATCGACGTATCAATCTCTACCGCAGCAAAGAATCGGCGAGAAACCATGAGAATTCCCGCAAAATCCCACTAAAAGCCGGAAAATGCTTGCGTCAAGCCTTACGATCACAAGCCTTATTGCAGCAATTGGTTACGTCAACGCAATTCGCCGGAGAGCGCCTGGTTTGCCAGCGAGTTAGGAGTTAGAGGACATGCATAGCAGTATTGACTCAGCGGTTGGATTCGGTAGATTGTGCGGATCACCCCAGGGGATCCGCCCATGACGATTGCGCGTGCCCATCTGGTTGGTCCTGCCGTGACCCGCTGGTATCACTGTGTGACGCGCTGCGTGCGACGGGCCTTCCTGCTCGGGGAAGGGATGCAGGACCGGAAAAGCTGGATCGAACATCGGCTCGAGGCACTTGCTGAAATCTTCGCGGTGGCCGTCGCGGGGTTTGCGATCCTGCACAATCATTTACATCTGCTAGTACGGCTGGATCCGGACGTGGCCCAGGGCTGGTCCGATGAGGACGTCGTGCGACGCTGGGGACGCCTCTTTCCGCCACGCGACAAGGCGCGACAGGTGGCCCCGGTCTCGGACGAGTGGGTCCAGGCGCGGCTGAACGACGCCAGGTGGGTCGCGACTGCGCGCGGGCGGTTGCAAAGCCTGAGCTGGTTCATGAAGTGCTTGAAGGAGCCCCTCTCTCGGCTGGCCAACCGCGAGGAGCAGACCCGCGGCGCGTTCTTCGAGGGCCGGTTCAAGAGCGTGGCGATCCTCGATGAGGAGTCGTTGCTGGCGACCTGTGCTTACATCGATTTGAACCCCGT
>JBEKTN010000453.1:0-6255 GCA_049516015.1 Isosphaeraceae bacterium
TCGCCGACTTTCCCCCCTTGCGAAGGGGGTCGCCGACTTTCCCCCCCTTGCGAAGGGGGTCGCCGACTTTCCCCCCCTTGCGAAGGGGGTCGCCGACTTTCCCCCCCTTGCGAAGGGGGTCGCCGACTTTCCCCCCCTTGCGAAGGGGGGGTAGGGGGGGTGAAAGCCACGGCGTATGCAATGCATCTGAAGACCGCTCTAGAAAGTGTTCTGCCCGAGCGGGGCAATGTGGCCCGATTCCGAAGGAGCGCTGGCATGAGTCAGTCTCGCCGTGGTGAGCAGACCTGGATCGACGCGGCGGCCGACCGCTTCGAGCGCCAGTGGAATACGGGTCCCGATCGGCCCCGCATCGAAGACTGCCTGGCCGACGCCGACGAAAGCGGTCGAGCCCACCTGCTCGCAGAACTCGTCCGTGTCGAGTGCGAGCTCCGCCGGGCCGCCGGCGAGCAGCCGACCCCGGGGGAGTACCTGGTGCGCTTCCCCGACGACTACCCGCCAGTCAATGCGGCGTTCCTCAGCGAAGACTCGCCATCCCCGGCACGCCGGCCGGTCAGCGCGGCCGAGAGCCTGCTCTTCGGCCTATTGGCGCTCCAGAACAACTTCATCGACCGCAACGGCCTCGTCGCCGCCTTCGGCGACTGGGTCACGGACAAGACCAAACCCCTGGGACAGGTCCTCCTGGACCGCGGCGCCCCGAGCCCGGCGCGGTATGCTGTCCTCGAACAACTGGTCCAGGAACACATCCAGCAGCACGGCTGCGACCCCGAGCTTAGCCTGGCCGAGCTGCGGGTCGTCCCCGAGGTGCGGGACAGGCTGGAGCAGGTCGCCGACCTCGACTTTCAGTGCAGCCTGCTGTCGGTCAGCCCCGAGGCCGGCACCCAGATGATGTGGTCGGGCTGGTGACGCAGCCTGGAGGCGAACTGGGGGAGCTTGCAGTATTCGCCGCGATGGCGAGCCCGTCGACGTATTCGCTTCTCCACTTCCGTCATCGCTTGGCCCTGAGACGCGGCTCTTGCAGGGAAAGGCGGGCTTTCGACTGGAGAATCATGAGCTCGTTATTGACCCGGACATACTCCTCGAGCTCGGCCCTCTCTTCGGTGGAGAGAGTTCCATCAGAGGCCCTGGACGAGAGCACCTCGACGCGCCGTTGGTCCTCGGGGTCGAAGTCCAGCTTCAGGAGAGCGCGAGCGACCTCGGGCGCGAGCGTTCCCCGCTCCGGTCGCACGATCCGACTCCAGATGGCCGAGGCCGTCTTGCTGGGAGCGAGCGTCGGTGGCATCGAACTTCCTTTCCATGATCCGTCGCGGGTGAAGCGCCGTCACACGAACGATCGGAAGCGAGGATTCGCGAGACTCCACTTGTACCACACGATTCGACAACCAGACAGGCCGAGTCGGCATCCAAGGACAGGTCGCGAACCGTTCGCGCAAGCGTCGGCTGTGTCGCCGAAGGTCCCATGTCGAGGCTCGTATCAAGACTCGTCCCACCCGCCACCCGACCGCCACGAATGGCTTCACGCTGATCGAGCTCCTGGCGGTCATCTCCATCATCGGCGTGCTGATCGCCCTCCTGCTGCCCGCGGTGCAGTCCGCAAGGGAATGGCTGCCAGGTTGAGCATCCATTCGTGTACGGTGTAACGATATTGCTTCGAGCTGGTATCAAACGCATTGCCAGCACCGCACCCGAGGACTTCCAGCGTGTCGAGACTGCCAGGACCGCTCGCTGCCGGAGCAATTTTGACGGCTGTTGTCTTATGCGCCGGAACCGCGACCGCCGGGGAGAGTCTGCGGAACACGTACAACTACGTCATCGGCACGCAAACGATCGGCGCTTCCTAGCGCGTTTTACCGTTGAGTTGCAGACGCGGCGGGGCCTCCTCTCCTTCTCCCTCGGGGAGCAAGGGGAACCCCACTTGCGGGGTCGGGCCGGAACGGCCGGATGAGGGCATTTTGCCGGCCAAGGCGCGCATCTCATCCCCTCATCCGCCCCTACGGGGCACCTTCTCCCGCAGGAGAAGGTATGAGCGCCACGGCCTTTCTTGATCGCTGTATGCAACGCGCGAGCAAACCGCGCTAATACTGGGAGATGTATAACAACGAAGGTAATGATTCGACCAACCCGTTGAAATAATCATTATGATTGTTTATATCTTAAAGATGAATATTCGTATTCTTCTGCAGAGCGGGCACCGCCTACCGATCCGATCTCCTTTATGGTAAGGACGTTAAGGATGGTGGGCCTTGCCCACCCTACGAAAACTCTTTTGGCCGAGGATTAAGGACTTACGTCGAGAGCGGTGCCTGTACAAACGGGTTGGGCGAAGCTTTACCAACGAAGTCGCTCCCGACGGCCGACAGCGCGGCTTCTGGCTGATTGACGATCGTGGCATCAAGCAGCCGGTGCATTTCACGCACCAGAAGTTCTCCGCAAAAGCCAGGGCCTATGTCGCCGGTTTTACCGTCACGAACAGAGGCGTGCCGAGCCGCGAGGAGTTCGGACTTGCCGCCCTCGCGTGGCTGCCGGTCGAACCCACGGCGCCCCTCGGCGACCCTCGGGCGCATGCCGCGCCGTTCGTGGACGAGTAGCGCGATCTCTCGAAAGTCTCTCGCCACTCCGATCATCTGATCTTCGATGGGACCAATCCGGGACCGTCCGACGGGCGTACGATGCGTTTGCGCCGCGGTGGAACCCCGCAATGCCTGTACTTTGGTTCCCTGGTTCCCACTTCAGCCATTCGCGGAGATTCCGTTCCGCGGCCAGGCCAGCTTTCTGCTCGCCATGCCAGAGGCGCCCGGTCATCGCCATGTTGCCAGAAACGAACATTCCACATTTTGTTTGGAGAATTTTCTTGCAAGGTTTGCCATCCGGACGGTAATACATCCTTGGTTCAGTGGGGACATCATCCCCGTCATAAAGAAACTGCCACCTGTCATTGGGCAAAGGGTGAGTTTCTTGCGTGGATGGTTTGCGCAGAAGCAGGTGAAGGAGCCTGAGTATCGCGCAGTCCCGGAAGCGACCGATGCCAGGGGGGCGCTCGGCCACGAGCCCGATCAAGCTCTTTTTCAGTGTTACTGACGGCACGCTCCTCTTGATCGCTCTCAACTTCGACTGAACACCATGACAGGACCCGTTCGGCTCAGGGCTTCGTTCGGACCGGCCACGTCGCCGGGGTGCAGTTCGCACACGAAATCTCGCGGCAGTGAGAGGCTCGGTTGAGGAAATCGCAGGTGGAGGGCCGGGAATGAAGATGGCGCGCAATGGTCTCGGAAATCGAATCGGCAGCTTGACGTTCTGGGCGGCCGTGGCGATCACTCTCGCCGCAGCCTCCGTGGCGCGGGCCGACATCACCACTCAGTTGCCCTCGAATGGCGTCTCACAACCCTTCGCCGCCGAGGTCGACGAACTCTCCAAGAGCGTCGTGGAAGTCAACGAGGCGATCAAGAGCTTCCAGAAGCGAGATCTCGACACCTGCCTCCAGCAGCTCGCCAAGGCCGTCAAGGCGCACCCTGAGTTGCCGCCGGCCCACGCCTTGCTCGCCAAGCTGGCACTCATGAGCAATCAGATCGCGCTGGTTCGTCCCGCCCTGGAGACGGCTGTTGCTCAGGCCCCCGATCATCCCGAGATCTACATCCTATTTGGCAACCTGGCCCTGCTCGAGAACCGGGCGACCGACGCCGCATTGCATTTCGAGAAGGCCAAGGCGCTGGCGGCGGCGGAGCACTGGACGGCCGACCAGAGGCACCGGTTCGAGCGATTCTGTCATCAGGGCAATGCGCTCGTGGCCGAGAGCCGCGGCGACTGGAAGGCCGCGCGCTCAGCGCTGGAGGCGTGGCTGGCGCTGGAGCCGGCCAATGCGCGGGCGCGGCAGCGGCTGGGCAAGGCCCTGTTCAGCCTTGACCAGCAGGACGAGGCCTACAAGGAGCTGCAGAAGGCCTCCCAGGAGGACAAAGCGCTCGAGCCGGCGGAGGTCGTGATGGGCTGGCTCTTCACCAGGGCCGGGAATCTCAAGAAGGCCGAGGAATGGATGGACTACGCGGTCAAGACGAGCCCCGATTCGCTTCCCGTGCGCCTGGGGGTGGCTTCCTGGCTGCTGGAGCAGGGACGCGCCGACGAAGCCCAGAGCCAGGCCGAAACCGCGGCAAAGATCCAGCCCAAGTCGAATGATGTCCAGCGAGTCCTTGGCCTGGCGGCACGGCAGCGGAACGACCTGGCCGGAGCCGAGCGGATCTTCCAGGATCTCTGGGCCCAGTCGCCTGCTGACGCTTGGGGGCGCAGCCAGTTCGCTCTTGTTCTGGCCGCGCAGAATGACGAGACAAAGAAACGCAGAGCTCTGGAGCTTGCCGAGCAAGGCGTCAAGTTAGAGCCCAAGTCTCCCCGCGCTCTGGCAACCCTGGGAGCCGTCTATTTCCGCACCCAGAGACTCGACGACGCCGAGAAGCTGCTCGCGGCCGTCTTCCAGAGCGGCCAGGCTCAATCGGACGACGTGCTTGCACTGGCTCGAGTGGAGGACGCAAGGGGAAAGAAGGATCTGGTCGCCCCGCTCCTCAAGAAGGCAATCGCCGTCTCCGGGCTCTTCATCGAACGCAACGAAGCAAAGCGCTGGCTCGAAGAAGTGGAGAAATCCACGAAGAAGTAGTCCCCTGGCGCCGCGTGGCACTGCCACGCCGCCTTTTCGGTTCACGGAAGGTCGTCGAAGCTGTCAGGATGTCTGAATCGTCAGAGTTCGCAACCCATGGAGTGAGCAATGGTCAATCGCTTCGTTCTCCCTCGGCTCCCGCGAGCAACGCTTGGAGCCCTGGTCGCGATGGCTGTTCTGACTGTCGGAGCTCAGAACACCCACGCGCAGTCCGGTAGTTGGAACGGCGGAACCGGTAACTGGAACGTCAGCTCCAACTGGACTTCCAGCCCCCCGCCCAACGTCGTGCCCAACAGCCCTTCCACCGACGTCTCCATCACGGGCACGAGTACGACCGCATCGGTGGTCACGCTCGACAGCCTGAGCGCCTCGGTTCACAACCTGTCCCTGGACCAGTACAGCACGCTCTCGATCCAGGGATCGCAGAATCTCTACATCTACGGTTCGAGCATCGCCAATGCCGGTCAGATCCAGGCCGGCAACGATGTCGATATCCTGCTGGTCGGCAGCGGCGCGCCATTCAACCTCACGGGAGGTGGGACGGTCGGTCTCGGCGCCTCGAACAGCTATATTGGGGGCCATTACGGCACCGAGACCCTGGTCAACCAGGGCAACACGATCGAGGGACAGGGCTCCATCAAGTACCTCGGCTCGTTCCAGAACCAGGGGACCGTCAATGCCAACGTCTCCGGCGGGACGCTCGAGATCAACGAAGTAACCACCACCAACACCGGGACCCTCCAGGCTACCGGCGGCGGGACGCTCTTTATCAACTCCTCGACTGTCAACAACGCGGGCGGGACGATCTCCGCCGGACCCTCCTCCACCGTGAGCTTCTACGGCGCGACGATCAACGGCGGCAACCTCACCTCCGTCGGCAGCGGCGTGATCCAAGGCCTTTTCAACGACACGCTGAACGGCGTGACCATCACCTCGGGCACGACCTACTCGCTCAACAACAACAATACCTACCTCACCGGCGATCTGACCAACAAGGGAACGATCATCGTCGGAAACAGTAGTAACAGCTCCGCACTCTTAGCCGATATCAACAACGGCACGATCAACCTCTCCGGTGGCGGCACGATCACCCTCAACAACGCCGGCTCCATACTCGGCGGCGTCAACGGCACCGAAACCCTGATCCAGGGACAGGGCTCCATCAAGACCCTGGGCTCGTTCCAGAACCAGGCCACCGTCAATGCCAACGTCTCGGGCGGGACGCTCGAGATCAACACCATCAATAATGTCACCAACACCGGAACGCTCATGGCCACCGGCGGCGGGACGCTTTATATCAACTCCTCGACTGTCAACAACGCGGGCGGGACGATCTCCGCCGGACCCTCCTCCACCGTGACCTTCACCGGCGCGACGATCAACGGCGGCAACCTCACCTCCGTCGGCAGCGGCGTGATCCAAGGCCTTTTCAACGACACGCTGAACGGCGTGACGATCACCTCGGGCACGACCTACTTTCTCAACACCAACAATACCGGTTCATCCGGGGGAAGCGTACAGGCCTTGAAAAAAGTGGACGTGCTTGCCCAATCTGTTGTTGGGTCAATTATTCTGTTCAGATTGGAGACACAGCATGTCCACCAGCTTGTTGTACCATG
>JBEKTN010000454.1:0-5730 GCA_049516015.1 Isosphaeraceae bacterium
GTCTGACCTCGCGCCAAGAAAGCTCGGGAAAGGAGGATAGTCGTAAGCTTGAAACCTTTCAGATGGAACCCTGCGGGTAACCAATCCCGTCCGGTAGAGCCGGACCAGTAGCCGGAAGCGAGTCTTGCGTGGTGGGTGGGTAACCACCCCTACGAAGCGTAGACAGCCAGATCAAACGCTGTGCGATTGAGCCCCGAAATCACAACTCGTGGTGAGCCCTCGTCGTGGTCAGTCGCGGGGGCCGCGCCAGGCAACTAACTCATGGTCCACTCAGCCTGCCTGGTCACACCGGGGTCGGAGGAGTACGGCGAATGATCACAAGGGTTCCTCCGGGAACTTGGGAGACCCTGTCGTTTCCATCGAGCACGGCGGCCGGAGATACCGCCTACCAACTCCAGATTGATCCACGGCTCCGCGTCCGGGGCCGGGGGGGACGAACAACGGACGCAACGATGGTATCGCCAAGTGAAGGAAACGAAGCGCGGCGAAATGGGCGGCAGGGAGTCGCAGCGTCTCATAGTACCGGTGAGCCAGGGGAACCATCCCGAAGGGACCCTGGGGAGGGAAGGAGGCGCCATTCTATGAACCGTTGGAGGGAAACATGATAGGTACACCGAGACCTGCAACCGTGTTAACGAAACAACAACGGATCGCGGAACTCGCCAGGAACGGCCCTGATATGGCCTTCACGACCCTGGCGCATCACATCGACATCAACTGGATGCACATGGCGTATGCCCAGACTCGCAAGGACGGAGCTGTCGGCGTGGACGGACAAACCGCGGACGACTACGAGAACAATCTGATGGGCAACCTTCAGAATCTCCTCGACCGCGCCAAATCTGGCACGTACGTGGCCCCGCCCGTGCGTCGAGTGCACATCCCCAAGGCGGGCTCGCCTGGCGAGACTCGACCGCTGGGGATACCCACGTTCGAGGATAAGATCCTGCAACGCGCGGTGCTGATGGTGCTGGAGCCGGTGTATGAGACGGACTTTTTGGACGCCTCACACGGCTTCCGCCCCGGACGCGGTGCACACGGAGCCCTGGACTCGTTGTGGAAACAGGCGATGAACTTGGGATGCTGCTGGATCGTGGACGTCGATCTCCGAAAATTTTTCGACACGATCGACCATGGTCATCTCCGTGAGTTCCTCAAGCGACGGGTGCGCGATGGTGTGATCCTGCGACTGATCGGCAAATGGCTCAACGCGGGGGTGCTGGAGGATGGGGTCCTCACGACTCCGGAGCACGGTACTCCCCAAGGCGGTGTGATCAGCCCTCTGCTGGCCAATATCGTCCTGCACTATGTGCTCGACGAATGGTTCGCGAAGGAGGTTCGCCCTCGCCTGAAAGGGGAAGCCTTCTTGATTCGCTATGCGGACGACTTCGTGATCGGGGTGGCCCGAGAAGACGACGCCCGGCGGCTCATGGAAGTATTGCCCAAGCGGATGAGCAAGTACGGCTTGACGGTCCACCCGGAGAAGACGCGCCTGGTCCGGTTTCATCCGGCCGAGGCAGCCGACTCCGAACCCAAGGACCAGAACTCCACTGGCCCCCGGACATTCGACTTCTTGGGCTTCACCCATTACTGGGGCCGAAGTTTGAGGGGAGGATGGGTGGTCAAGCGCAAGACGGCGAAGAGCCGCTTACAGCGGGCGATCCAATCGCTCTCGGACTGGTGTCGGCAGAACCTGCACCAACCGATCGCAGTTCAACACCAGACGCTCAAGCAGAAGCTGCAAGGCCACTACGCGTACTATGGGATCACCGGAAACTTCCCCAGGCTCGAGGAATTCCTGGTGGAGGCGAGAAAGATCTGGCGACACTGGCTCTCGCGGCGACGCCGCGATGGCGAGATCCCCTGGTCGGACTTCCTTCGACTGGAGGAGCGTTACGGCCTACCAAAGGCTCGAGTGGTCCGCAGCCTGTTGCGTGGCGCAGCGAAGTCATAGATGAGGAACCGGGTGCGCGTGATGTGCAAGCCCGGATCTGTGGGGGACCTGGGTGGGCAACCACCCAGGTCTACCCGGCCCAAGGAGTCCAAGGAGTCCCGACCCCAAGGCGTCCCAATCGGTCTGACCCCAAGGAGTCCCGACCCCAAGGAGTCCCGGACCCCAAGGAGTCGGACCCCAAGGAGTCGAAGGAGTCAATCGAGCCCCCTGGCTCGATTGCAGCCATTTTTTTTAACACTTCCGGCGAACAAACCCCCGACGACATCTCGCTTTTCCGCCGATCCTGGGCACTCCGCTGCATCATCATTCCCGCTCGGGCTGCCAGTACGGACATCGGGGGGCGTCCCAGGCCAGCAGGGGGCTGTACGACCGGGGGATCCGGTGCATTGGCTTTCTGCGTGACGGTTAATAGTCCGGGTCGTCCTCGTTGTCGCCACTAACATACGCGCCGCTGGGGCGTTCGTCGCCGCCCTCATACGCGCCGCCGCCTCCCTCCGTGGAAGCCCCACCGCGGGGATAGTAGAAGGAGGAGTTGGAGTAGGTAAACCCCTGGGCCGGGGCAGGGCTGGCCGGAGCCGGGACGGCGTTGAGCGGGACGTTGTGGTAGTAGCCGGCGGCCGGGATGTTGACCGTCCCTTGCGTCGTGGCGTAGTTGCCCGGCGCGGGGTAGTAGAAGGCGCGAGGCATCTGGGCCCGGGCAGCGGGGGTTCCGATTGCCAAGATGCAGCCGGTTGCCAGAATCGTCGTTCGAAAGCTGAAGCTCATGGAGCAACCCCTTTTCGGCTCAAACCCCAGCATCTCAACCGTTGCAAGCGTGAGCCACTCCCGCTCGCAATGTCAGGAAGGGAAGATCACCTCACTCTTTGTACTCTAATGTATTATAGCCGACAAAGCAGCGGCGTGCTGGCCTTCAATACGGCGTTCGATCTCCGCATGACCTGGGCCGCGGGGGTCTTCAAGAACGTGTCGAACCCGTACGATTATATGACCGGCGGTGGCGGCTGGGCGGAGACGGGTCGTGTCACGGGGCTGCTACTTTACGAGGATGAAGGGCGTAAGGTCATGCACCTGGGCATCACGGGCCGTTATGCTGGCAACGACAACGGCACGGACCATTACCGGCTGCGCGCCCCGGAGCGCTCCGGCCTTTCCCCGGCGTGGCTTACTTACGCCAATACCCAGCCCTTCCACGCGACCGGCGGTACCCAGGATATCAACATCGAGTGCGTCAATGTGTTCGGGCCGTGGACGATCGATGCAGAATACGACTTCCACTGGAACGGGAACGCGTGGCTTGGTTCGTCAGTCGGGACGCGCCAGACGAGCGTGGGGACGCTCTTCTACTCGGGCGGCTACGTTGAGGTCCTGTACTTCCTGACCGGCGAGCACCGGGCCTACATCCGCGAGGGGGACATCTACGATCGCATCATACCGCGCCAGGACGCGTTTTGGATCAAGGGCAAGGACGGCAAGCCCAACGAGCACGGCTTGGGAGCATGGCAGGTTGGGATCCGCTACAACTACCTGAACCTCAACGACAAGGGGATCAATGGAGGCGACCGGGGCAGCCGATCGGACAGAGCGACGGTACGATCCAGGGCTTCGGCATGCGACTGGCCATGGACTTCTGAGCCGCCCCGTCGAGATCGAACCCGCCGATCGGAACCGGCGGGTTCATCTCATCCTCAACCTTGAGGCCGATACTTGGCATCTGATCCCAGCCCCTGCTGGGGGACGCAGCTCTTGTCGTTTCGGGGCAGGGAAGGAGACCTGACAGGGTGTCACGGGGCGCTCGACAATCCCGTTCCTTCCAGCTTGTCCAATTCGGCCAATGCATGATTGAATTGGAAGAAGCTCGGGTTCCCGTGTTCCTTGACCCAGCGGTAGTGCTCCCTGGCCTCTTCGTACCTCCCCTTGAGCGCCAGGTCGAGTCCCAGATAAAAGCGGGCTACGGTCATCTTGTCGTTGTCGCTGGCTGCGGCAAGCATGGCTGTTTGATCCAATTCGCCCCGGAGATAGCGGATCACCGGATAAGGCCAGGCCGTGGTGTCGCACCGGGCCGCCGCGTCGTCGAGCAACCTCTTCGCTGAGTCTGCATTGCCGGCCCGCCGTAAACCGAAATAGCCCCAGAGCACGGCATACTGTGAATACTCGCCCCGCCACCCTTCAAGCTCGAGCACTTTCCGCGCGTCGTCGCCCACTTTCGCCGATCCGGTAAGGAGAAGTGCCACGCCGCGGTTGCAATAGGCGTGTACATACCCAGGGTCGAGCCGGATGGCCTCGTTGTAGTCGGCAATGGCCTTGTCGTAATCCTTCTTGGCGCTCCAGGTTTTGCCACGACCGTTGTAGGCGTGTGCATACCCAGGATCGAGCCGGATGGCTTCGTTGTAGTCAGCAATGGCCTTGTCGTAATCCTTCTTGGCACGCCAGGCATTGCCACGACCGCTGTAGGCGCGTTCATACCCGGGATCGAGCCGGATGGCTTCGTTGTAGTCAGCAATGGCCTTGTCGTAATCCTTCTTGTCGCTCCAGACAACGCCACGGGTGTAATAAGCGCGTGCATGCCCGGGATCGAGCCGGATGGCTTCGTTGCAGTCAGCAATGGCTTTGTCGTAATCCTTCTTGTCGCGCCAGGCTCTGCCGCGGCCTTGGTGGGCGACGCCCGCGGAGCCAGGATTGAGCCGGATGGCCTCGTTATAGTCAGCGATGGCGGTGTCTAACTCTTTTCGCTTCAACCAGACGTTGGCTCGCCAGACATATTTAGCCCAATCGCCCGGCTTTGCGCGGATCTGGCCCGTGATGTAGTCGATGGCCTGGTCGAAGAGGATGACGTTAGCGGCCGGTGCCCAGCCCTTGGCGCTGGAGCCCTCGGCCACCAGCCAGAGCCAGGGGCCATTGGCCTGCTTTACCATGTAGGTCCGGAATTCGTTCTGGTTTTTTCCCCGGGCCAGCTCCTTGCCGAGGCCTTCGTCGTCAACGACCTGGTTGCCTACCTTGAGGACAGTGCCGGGCTGCGTGATCACCCGCTTGCCCACATGTGAGTTCTCGGCCGGCTGCTGGGCCAGGGCCACCATGCGGTCGCCTGACAACACGGACAGCAGGGTCAGAGCGGTCCAGCCAGCCGCGAGCCCCTTCTTGAAGCACCTGTGAGCGCCATGCCGCCAAACGCAGGTGGCGCGAGAAGCCTCGATCGGTGTCATGATTTGGTCTCCGCATCTTTCACGACATCGCTGGCAGACATTCCCGTACGTGCCAGCTTTCTATTCATGAGAACAGCGGGACCAACAAGTTGCACACCAGTTCCAATTAAGAAATTAAGAAGATTCAGTGAATTCTTATCACCGAATGACGAGAGGTAGATCAATGGGTTCGAACGAGCCCATCTGGGAAATCCAGATTAAATGAACTCTTCTTGGCGCCGCTGAGGGCATGAGAGCGACTCGCCGATTCATGACTCAGGCGGGGCGGCAGGCTCTCCGCTGCTGGTTTCCGGGAAGGGGTGCTTTACCGTGAGGACGGGGCAGTGTGCCTTCCGTGAAACCGCCTCGGCCACGGTGCCCATCAAGAGCCGGCTGAGCCCCGTTCGTCCGTGAGTTCCCATCACGATAATGTCGCTTGAACCACAACCAAGTGGGGTCAGACCGAGTTTCAAGTTAACCTGAAACTCGGTCTGACCTCGCGCCAAGAAAGCTCGGGAAAGGAGGATAGTCGTAAGCTTGAAACCTTTCAGATGGAACCCTGCGGGTAACCAATCCCGTCCGGTAGAGCCGGACCAG
>JBEKTN010000455.1:0-5706 GCA_049516015.1 Isosphaeraceae bacterium
CGTGGCCGCGCTCCTCTTCGCCGAGCTGGCGGCCACTGTGAAAGATCGCAAACAGACCGTCATGGAATATCTCGACGACCTGTATGTCGACGTCGGGCATTATGGCGAGCACCTGATCAACCAGACGTTCAAGGGCCGCGAGGGTCTCGACAAGATCCGGTCGCTGATGAGGGCATTTCGGACCGACCCGCCCCGGACCATGGCCGGACTTGCCGTCACCGAGGTCCTTGACTATCAGAACCACGAAATTCGTGATCTGGCCGGCTCGCGGAGTACTCGCCCCCTGCCCCAGCCCTCCGGCGACCTCCTGATCTTTCACACCGATCTGCCGGGCGTTCGATTCGCCGCCCGCCCCTCGGGAACCGAGCCGAAGATCAAGTTCTATCTCTTTGCTCGGACCGAGGTGAAAGGACCGACGGAGCTCGCGGAGGCCAAGGCCCAGACCGCAAGGCGGCTTGACCAGATGAGGCGGGATATCGAAGAATACATTGAGGCGGTCAAGTAGGAGCTGCGCGAGTCGAGCTTCGAGCACGCATGGATACGGGGCTGGCCGGAATCATTGCCCCGAACCTTGGAGGGCAAGGTTTCAGGTAAGTGATGTGCCGGATCTCCCCCGTTGGCGATGATTGGGTCAAAAAGGGTTGTCGTGTGTATGTCGGCGCAGTCGAGCTGGTCCTCCGTCCCGATCATCTCGGCGGTATCGTTTTCCGCTCTCCTTTCTCCTCGACTTTGCAGTGGGAGCTCGATGCCGCAGGTCGTCTGGTCACGAGCATGCTCGACGACCCGATTTGGCGTAGCAAACTCAAAGAGACCGTCGAGAAGGCGATGACCCACCTTATGGGAGTCCAAGGGTCCACGTACGTTCTGGCCAGAGGGAGATTGTTTGAGTTGCGAAACCTCATCCGCGCGCTCGAACGATGGGAGAATAAGTGATGGTGTCTTTCGTTGATTTCCTCAGGACGGGACACCTGGGAAGCCTCTCCTGTGAAATGTCACAAGCTCAAGTTCGCGACCTGTTAGGAGAGCCCGATGCAGTGTCTTCTCAAAAGCATCCACGAATCTGGAAGTATGGTTCTCTAGAATTGAGCTTTTACCAACTGCCTGACGGAGCAAGTCCATTCCTGGTTTCGATCTCGCTTTATTTCCACACACCTGGCAGTAGGCCACCTGATTCCGTGGAGTTGATCGGCTGGTCGCCTTCACACGAAACCACTTTTGAGGAGTTTCGCGCTTTCTTGGACCTTTCGGCTATCAGAGTCGATGGCGGCATCGCTTCGGGGACCGACCAACATTTGGTCCTGGCATCCGGTGTTCGCGTCACTTTTGATGCGGGCCGGCTGTACAGCGTCGGCTACACTTTGCGACGTGAGCCCGAATTGAAGCAGATCACCATTTCGATCCCTCGCAGGGACCTGAAGGCGATCCAACAAGAGGCGGCTGCCTCGGGCGTCTCGGTTTCCAAGCTCTGCTCGCGCTGGATCCTGGAACGCGCTTCGAGTCTCCAGCCCAGTTGAGCGAAAACCCAGGAGAAGTCCGATCGCTGACGGATAAGCGAGGCAGGCATGGCCGACCCCGACACCCAAACAAGCGTTGTGCCCGGCGAAAAAGTCAGATCCTTTCCCACCACCCCCGGCCTCTACCTGATGAAGGACGCCCAGGGGCGAGTCATCTACGTCGGCAAGGCCAAGAACCTACGCGCACGGGCCGGTTCGTACTTTCACAAGACCGCCGCGCAGGATCGACGAATCTGCGACTGGATCGACGAGGTTGCGGATATCGACCACTTGGTTGCCGACAGCGAAGTCGATGCCCTGCTGATGGAGGCTCGGCTGATCAAGGACATCCAGCCGAAGTACAACCACGACCTCAAGGACGACAAGAGCTTCCCCTATCTCCAGATCACCACCGGCGAGGATTTTCCGAGGGTCAACTTCACCCGCGAACCCAAGGACTCGGGCGTCAAGCTCTACGGCCCATTTCCCAGGGCCAAGAGCCTGCGCGGGGCGATCCAGGTCCTTCAGCGGATCTTCAAGTTCCGTACCTGCTCGCTGGACATCGAGGAGGACGACCAGCGCTGGCGGTGGTTCCGGCCCTGCCTGCTGGCGTCGATCAATCAATGCACGGCGCCCTGCAACCTGCGGATCGACCGGGAAACGTACCGTCGCGACATTCAACGGCTGCGCCTGTTCCTCGACGGCAAGAAGGAGGTCGTGCTCCAGGAGATGGAGGAGGAGATGCGCGAGGCCAGCAAGGGGCTCCAGTTCGAGAAGGCTGCGCGACTGCGCGACGAGATCAAAGCCCTGCAAAACCTGAGCCTGCGTGGCGACCTGGCCAAGCACGCCCAGCCCGAGGTTTTTTACGTCGATCCTCGCAAGGGCCTCAAGGGGCTGAAGCGCGTGCTCGGCCTGGACTCACTGCCTCGCACCATCGACGGCGTGGACATCGCCCACCTGGGAGGAACCGAGACAGTCGGCTCGCTGGTCACGTTCGTTGACGGACTGCCGTTCAAGCCCGGCTACCGCCGCTACCGGATCAAGACCGTGCAGGGGGTGGATGACTTCGCCTCGATCCGAGAGGTGATCACCCGGCGCATCCAGGGTCTCCAGGAACGCGACGAGCCGTTTCCCGACATCCTCCTGATCGACGGCGGCAAGGGCCAGCTCGGCGCCGCGCTGGCGGCCTTCGAGGCCCTCAAGGTCAATCCGCCGGCCGTCATCTCCCTGGCCAAGCGCGAGGAGGAAATCTACGTCCCCGGCCGATCCGACCCGATCGTGCTCCGCCGCCGCTCCTTCGCCCTCCGCCTGCTTCAGTACGTCCGCGACGAGGCCCACCGGTTCGCCCAGCATTATCACCATATGCTAAGGACCAAGAAGACTCTCGGAGAGGAGAGTTGAGCGTTCGTCAAACTGATCCTGAGCGGTCAGGCGAGGTTCACGCCTATTCAGGTTTCCCGGGAAGGAGTTATCATTGATGGTCACCATTATATCCGAGCCGCGGCCGAGGAGGGGCGCCTGATCGAGGTTGTGGTGACATCGCTGTCCGCGGTGGCCTTGGCTGATTCGATTCTTGATCTATCCTTGCGGTGAACCCGATGCATTGTCCAGCCGAGATCGCCGAGGTGATCCTGCCCATCCTCCAGTATGGGTTGATCAGGGTCCGCTATTTTGCCTGGCAGGGCCAGGCCGAGCTCTGCGCCCTCGAAGCCGATCACATTCATAATCTCCCAGATCTTCTTGCCGACTATACCCCGCAGAAGCTCTACTACTACTGGAATGCGGAACGCCCGGATTACATCAGGCAGGTGGGAGCGGATCAGGCGGTTGGATTTGAGGAACTCTGGCAACGACTGGGCGACCGGATCGATCACGAGCACACCGTACCTCTCACCCTTGAATCAACCTCATGATCCTCATCTCCGCTCATAGCCTTGGCCGTCAGTACGCCGGTGATCCCGTTTTCCTCGATCTGGCCTTCGAGATTCGCGCCGGTGAGCGGATCGGTCTGGTCGGGCCCAACGGGGCGGGCAAGACCACGCTCATGAAGCTGCTCGAAGGGACCGAGGCGCCGGAATATGGGCGCATCCATGTCCGGCCGGGGATCCGGATCAGCTTGCTGTGCCAACAGCCCGAGTTCGGTCCGGACGAGACGCTGATGGACGTGGCCCGGTCGGGTCTGGCGTCGCTCCTGGACCTGCAGCGCGAGCTCGAGGAAGCGGCCCAGGAGATGGCCGAGGCCGACGACCAGGGCGACCGCGATCGGGCCAGCCGCCGGTACGACGAGCTTCACGAGCGCCTGGTCCACCAGGACGCCTACTCGATCGATCATCGCGTCGAGGAGATCCTCTACGGACTGCGGTTCACGGCAGCGGACTACAACCGTCCGGCCCGCACGTTCTCTGGTGGGCAGCAGTCGCGGCTGATGCTCGCCAAGCTCTTGCTCGAGAGCCCCGACCTCATGCTCCTGGACGAGCCCTCCAACTACCTCGATATCGAGACCACGGAATGGCTCGAGAATTACCTGGCGCGGCAGCCGGTGGCGATGCTCGTGGTCAGCCACGACCGCTATTTCCTGGACAAGGTCGTCACCAAGACGTGGGAGCTGCACGAGGGAAAGCTCGAGGTCTACCCGGGTAACTACACGCAGTACTGGAAGCTCCGGACCGAGAAGGCCAAGGTGCTGGAGCGGCAGGCCGGGCGGCAGGAGGAGAAGGCCGAGAAGCTCGAAGCCTACATCCGCAAGTATGGCGCCGGGCAGCGCGCCAAGCAGGCCCATGACCGCGAACGGAAGCTCGAGAAACTGGAACGCGAGCGGGTCGACACGATCCGCGAGATCGTCGGGCCGGTCATGGGCTTTGAAGAAGTCGACCGCTCGGGCGACATCGTCATCGAGGCTCGGAATCTGGCCAAGGCCTACGATCAAGTCCTGTTTCACGATCTGAACGTCGCGGTCCTCCGCGGCCAGTGCGTGGGCGTCATGGGACCGAACGGTTCGGGCAAGACCACGCTGATCAAGACGCTGATCGGCCAGGAGAGAGCCGATCGCGGCGAGGTCAAGCTCGGCCACAGGGTCCAGGTTGGTTATCACGACCAGTGCCTGCAATCGCTCTCACCAAGCACGACCGTGGTGCGGGCCGTCTGGCCCGAGGACGACCCCGAATGGGTGGAGGGGGACGTCCGCAACCTGCTGGCCCGCTTCGGCCTGACCGGCGATCTCGTGTTCCAGACGGTCAGCCAGCTCTCCGGTGGCGAGAAGGCCAAGGCCGCACTCGCGCGGCTCTGTGCCACGGCTGCCAACCTGCTGGTCATGGACGAGCCCACCAACCACCTCGACATCTGGTCGTGCGAGGCTCTCGAAAGATCGATTCGCGAGTTCGAGGGAACGGTCCTGGTCGTCAGCCACGACCGCTACTTCCTCAACCAGGTGGCCGATCGGTTGATCGTCCTGGGCCCGGACCGCCCCCGGGTCATCGAGGGCGACTACCAGACCTATCAGAATCTCGTCCAGAAAGAGAAAGAAGCCGCCGCCGACAAGGCTAGTACCCGGTCCGCCCCCCCTGCTCCGGCCAGCTCGGGAACCGTGGACCGCAACGGCGGCTCGAAGCAGAAATTCCCCTATCGCAAGGCCGCCGATCTCGAGCGCGAGATCGGCCAGGTCGAGACCGAGCTCGCGGTGGTCGAGGACCTGCTCGGCCAGCCCGCCACCTATCGCGATGCGCTCAAGGCCGTGAAGACCCAGGACCGCCACCGCGAGCTGAAAACCCGGCTCGAGTCCCTCTACCCGCACTGGGAGCACGCTGTCGAATCGAACTGGTGATCGCAGCCAACGACGCGGAGACTATGAAAAGCTCTGGCCAGGCACCTTCGCCTGAGCTAAGTGGGAAGTCTGGGGAAAGGGAATACCCTTTCCAGTGATAACCCTCTGTCCCAATTGCGGATGCGTGGCCAAGACTTGACCCGCCAAGTCGCCCTTGGTGCCTCATTCCCCCTGACGGTCCCAATCGATAGTGCCTGACCTGACCGGTTGATTGCCGGGTGCTCACGACAGGGATTCCTGGACCCCGAGCGGGAAACATCCCTCGACGACGTGCTAAGGATACGGAATTTATTAATTGTCGCATTTGCCCGGAATGGCACGGTAATTCCATACGGGGAGTTCCTCATCGAACCGGATTTTCATCGTCTTGGGGTATTCATCGGGGTAACCCTC
>JBEKTN010000456.1:0-5699 GCA_049516015.1 Isosphaeraceae bacterium
CCGGCATTAAAAACGGGGTTGAACAAGGTCATGGGACGCAATCTAATCGCTTGGGTATGAAAGACTTGTGGCCATCGGCAAGCCGATTCTGGAAGGATCAAGCCAGCGTCAGAAACGGTCAACAACCCCGATCCTGACCCATTCCGACCCCAAAATCAGAGGTTAAGGACCCAAAACCCTGAGCAAACGCGCCCACAGCCCCCTGTTGAAAGAGGCTGGACTGACAAAGCCGACAGCCGCCCACCCCTCCGGGGGCCCGGTGGTTGGGGGGGCGATTGGTACCTCTGGCATGCCCCTGACGGCCCCAGGGCGACAGCGGCCACCGCACTCGAAAGCATGCAAGCATGCGCCCAGAAGTTGGGTGTCATAGAGGCAAGTTACGCCGCCGCGATAATCGGCGTTTTTAGCCCCGTGTCGTCTCATTGAGAAAACTCGGGGGTCTTGCGTCGCGGAGCACTCGGACGTGCTAATGTCGTGCGCCGCAACGAAAAAAAAACCAGGAAAACCTTTTGCACTTCCGGCTGCACCGCCAAAGCGCCCAAAGTCAATACAGACTACCGGCCCTTCCCAGTCGTGAGTGTGTGGCCGAAGCGTTCTACAACTCCTGAACCGCTGCCCACTTCTTCCCCGACAATGCCTCCGGCTCGATGAGACGCCCGTTCCTCCGGTCGGCGATCAAGCAGCCGGTCAGTTCGTGGAGCCGGAGGGCGAATGCCTCGCTCACGCCCACCGGCCCGAGGCCGTGCCACGGCAGGACCATGTACCCATCCTTGCGTTCGGCCTTGACGCCCGGGAACTCGGCCAGCACGCGGCGGACCGTCGTCTCGTCGAGCGGCCTGGTCGCCACGGCCGCGCACTCACGCAGCGCTTCCGGGTCGAGATGCCCCACCGTCAGGTAATGGATCACATCACCGCTCCCGGGGATTCCCCCTGATCGCCCGAAGAATATGGCGCGCCCCAGCCGTGATCGGTAGCGTCGTGTCTGGGGCCATCGCCTCGGCAAGGTCATGGTCGCCGGTCAGGCTCTCCGCGTCCTCATGGGCGATGATGGCGTCGATCCTATCGCGGAGCCTCGATTTTGCCCAGACCTCCCCCGCTTCGGGGCGGTTGGCCATCAACTCGGTGTTGAACACGCCCGAATCGACAGTGAGCCGCCTGCCGGGCACGTTGCCGCCGCCGGTCGTCTCCTCCGGCCAGAAAGCGCGGTGCGAGTAGCCGTATTTCCGCGCGCCGATCCGGTCGATCGGGATGCCGAGCTCGTTCATCCGGTTCTCGACGTGGTAATTCATCGGTTCGGCATACCGCTCGGCGAAATCCCTGGCGTGCTCCGACGGGTCATGCCACATGGACCGCTTCGATGGTGGCGTGCCGATCATGGCGGGCATTGCCTCACGAGCGCGCCCGGGGCGGAGCTTGACGGCAAGTCCTTTCGCCACCGCCGCGATGCGGCTGATGATTTGCTGCCATCCTCGTGATGCGCTCATGGGTCATGCATAGCACGGAATCCTTGGCCGAGCAACCGATCGCTGCCAGTATGAAGCCTGGGAAACGGCGGGAGAAACCTCGGGGCCAGCCCCCAGGATCCTGGGGGCAACTCCCCGCTTGGAGGACAAGAACGGTTCCTGACCCCTTTGTTCCTCCGTTCCCGGCAAGGCATCACCGCCACCCGGGCAGCCGATTCTCAGTCCCTTCGAAAAGCCGGTCGCCCCCCCCCAGACACGATCCTTGCATCTCCAAGGTTGTTGCCGATGAACAGGTGGTCGTCGGTCACCTTGCTGGTCAGGGAGCAGAAACGGGGACATAGCGAGAATCAAGAACTCGCTGCGTCCCTTTTTCCAGCCTGCAACGACCTGCGACCCATCTGAGGGGCCAATTCGCGTTGCGCGGCCGATGCCCTGGCGCGCGGCCGCAACTCCATGGCCGGACTGGAGTACCGTACGCATCCACGGACACTCACGGTTCAAGACGGCTGATCGTATCGTACACTGACAAATGAGGCTCATCCCCCGAGTCTCTCTGCGATCTGTACTGCGGGCCGCGCCGGCTTGCTCTTCCGGCGCGGTCTTTTCAGAACAGGAGAGGACGGAGCAGTGGAACAGTCGAGAGGGGGTGGGGATGTCGGTTTCAGTCAGAAAGGGTACCACTTTGGGAGACCAGTGGGTACCAGCAGAGCGGTTGCGGCGCGATCCGTTTGACCACGCTCAGGGATCGAGCCAGCTCCTCGGTTCGGTGGCTGCGCGGCGGGGCGATCGGCTGGCCGATGTTGGGGAGATGTCCCACTGAGCATCCAAGGGACTTCACGATGGAGCTTTTCGCACAAGGCCACGGTCGCCTCGAAGAGACTCAGCCCGGTCGCCGAAGCGTACAGATCCAATTGATTCCCGCCTGCTCCACATTTGAAGCATCTGTAGATGTGTCGCTTCAGATTCGCGGACAAGCTGCGGCTTGATGGGGAGATCGAATGATGGACCGGGCAAGGGCCGCGCACCTGATCCCCCGAGGACTCGCAGGGGACGAAGCCGAGCAAGTCGAGGACATCGGCCAAAGAGATCATTGCTCGGGCTTGGGCGAAGTCAATGCCAGGCATGGCCGTGTTTTCACGGATTCCAAAGATTGTACATGGCAAAATAGGACTATGCGTCAGTAAGGAGTGACGCGAGGAACAGAGAAGAGGAACCCGTAATCTTATGTATGCGCGTTTTTATAACGATGTGCCTGGGAGTCGCGGAAGAGCGAGATGTGCTCCGCTGGCGTCGATCCCGGGTGGAACGGTTGCCCGCGGGCAACTCGTTACATTTTACCACGGGCCGGCGGGCCACTCAGATCGCTACGGATCGACTCACCACGACCGAGTCCGATCATCTTGGGTCGGCAGAGGCGTGTCGTCAAGAGGATTCTTGAGAAAAACGCCTTGCGGACAGGGAAGGGGACCACTTCACCGAAACCCACGGATTTCAGGCTGGTCCCCACCTCACTGAAATAGTGGTACCCTCGCGGACTGTTACTGACACCGGGACCCAATTAGTTTACTCGGGAGCCTGAGCAGCGGATTGCTGCGGACCTGTCCCGCTTTCCGCTTTCTGGACGGGTCAGCTACGAGGAGAAAACCCCACAACCGTCTCCAGAACAGACTCGACTGAAAACCTGGATCACCCAGCTCACCGAGCTTCTCAGCCGAACAGGGTAAGCGGCACTTCGGCCGGATATCCCGGCCTCCAGGACCACTTCACGATCGATTCGCCGGGGGGAATTTCACCCGCCGGGCCGCTCGCGAACCCCCTCGAAATCTGCGAAACTTGAACTTTGTCTTCTTTCGAAAAAGGTGGGCTGGTCAGAGTGATCTGGCCATGAGTATACTGGTATACTGGTGGGCTGTGATCCATGAATGATGATTAGATAGGGTCTCCGATCTAGCCCTTGTCGGATGGTAGATCGAAGAAGCGGCACACCATTAACCGGAGGCATTAGCGAGATGACCGAATTAGAGCTATTTACGGGAATTTGCGAATATCTTGACATCATCCTTCCAGACGGTGGCGGCGGCCCCTTTTGGGGCCAAGGGTTCTATCGCAAAGACCTGTTCAAGCTTTTCGCCGCGTCGTACGACTCCTGCCATCTTGCCGGCGATCAAATCTCGCAATACTTGCAGGACCAATGGTTTCCTCGCAGAAACATTTCGGAAGATGACCGCCAGACCGTATCCGACATTTGCCAAGCATGGAGCGAATGGCGGTATGCGTGGGACAACCTTCCGCAATGAAATCCAGTGCGATAAGGGGAAGGGAGGGGAAAAGGGACATCACTGAACAGCACTTGCTTAACCCCTAAGCCGCTTGCATCAAGCATTTACGTGCATGTTCCCGAGGCTCCTTCCCCTCGCAAACGGGCGATATCAGTGATGTCCCTTTTCCCCTCCCTCTTTTTCCCTCCCCGGCTTTGCGCGATGCATGCCGTGATCATGGTGACCTGGATTGGTCGGATGATCTTCATCTCACTGACATCACTGAAAAAATCTGGTCAGGCATCTTGATTGAGTGCATCCAACAATTAGCAAAGGTTCAATTTGCGGGGAAAGCGGGACAGGTCCGCTATTGGCAATATGGGCAAGCAGAAAAGTCGCCTGACTTAGCAATATCGGCAAGCAGAAAAGTCGCCTGAGTTAGCAATATCGGCAAGCAGAAAAGTCGCCTGACTTAGCAATATCGGACCTGTCCCGCTTCCTCCGCCAGTGACCTGAACCCGGTCGCGGTCCTGATCAACAAGGCGATGATCGAGATCCCGCCCAAGTTCGCCGGCAAGCCGCCGGTGAACCCGGACGCGCGGCGCGAGCGGCAGCTTTTCATCAAGTCGTGGAAGGGCGCGCAGGGGCTGGCCGAGGACGTGCGCTATTACGGCAAGTGGATGCGGGATGAGGCCGAAAAGCGCATCGGCCACCTCTATCCCAAGGTCGAGGTCACCGCCGAGTTGGTGAAGGAGCGGCCGGACCTGAAGCCCTACGTGGGCCAGAAGCTCACCGTGATCGCGTGGCTATGGGCTCGCACGGTGAAGAGCCCGAACCCCGCTTTTGCCCAGGTGGACGTGCCGCTCGTCTCCACGTTTATGCTCGCCACCAAGCCAGGCAAGGAGGCGTACGTCGAGCCGGTGATCGAGGGCGGCGAGTATCGTTTCTCAGTAAGAGTAGGTAAGCCAAAGAACCCGGAGGCGGCGAATAACGGAAGCAAGCACTCTCGCGGGGCAAACTTTAAGTGCATAGTGTCGGGGACGCCGATCGCTTCGGAATACATCCGCTCAGAGGCAAAAGCGGGCCGAATGGGCGCGCGCCTTATGGCCATTGTTGCTGAGACTGATCGTGGGAGAGTCTATCTCGCCCCTACGATTGAGCATGAGTCTGCTCCCAAAGAGGCAAAGGCGGCTTGGAAGCCAGAGTTAAAGGTTCCGACCCCTTGCCACGATGTCGATCGTTTGCCGATGTACGGGATGTTTACGTGGGGTGATGCCTTCAGCGGCCGCCAACTCGTAGCTCTGACGACCTTCTCCGACCTGGTCCAGGAAGCCAGAGAGCAAGTGAAGCTGAGTGCTGTGGCCGCGGGCCTGCCTGACGACGATAAGCCCCTTCGCGACGGAGGCATCGGGGCAACGGCGTATGCCGAGGCGGTTTCGGTTTACTGCGGGCTTTCCGTCGACAAGTCTGCCGACTACAACAGCTCGCTCGTTGTTTGGAGCCCCACGCGGGACCAAGCGAAGAGTACGTTTGCACGTAACGCGCTTGCCATGGTATGGGACTATGCGGAAGTCAATCCTCTTGCCGGAGCGGCTGGGGACATTCGGGTCTCTCTCGAAGGAATGTGCAAGGCGGTCGAGAGCTTTATTGGATACCCGGCAGGCGATGCGCGACAGCAAGATGCCGCGACGCAGACGATCTCTGATCAGAAAGTTGTCTCTACCGACCCTCCCTACTACGACAACATCGGCTACGCTGACCTATCCGACTTCTTTTATGTCTGGTTGCGCCGCTCACTGCGGTCTGTCTTCCCTGACCTTTTTGCTACAGTCGGCGTGCCCAAGTCTGAAGAATTAATGGTTCATCCGGAAAGAGCGTACTTTTTCCAAGTGACTCCACAACAGTCGGCTACGTCGAGGATTTTCTGAGGCATGACTCGGGTGTCCGATGGTTTCTGGTGCGCTCATCCTACCAAAGC
>JBEKTN010000457.1:0-5676 GCA_049516015.1 Isosphaeraceae bacterium
CATGAAGATCGCCATCGTGGCCCAGAACGCCGACGAGCTGCGCGCCATTCTGACCTCGGGCAAGCCCTCGCCAATCACCTACGACACCCAGGGAACCCCCGAGAGTATCCTCGCCGAGGACAAGCAGATCGCCGCCTTTCCGCTCAAGGACGTGACCGTCAAGATCGTGCCGGTCGAGCGGATGTTCGATCGATGAGCCTTGGAAATCGAGACCGATTCTTCTCGCCGCGCGAGAGGGATGCGAAAGGACTGAGAGGGAGAGAGCATGGGAAGGCCTTGTGATCGGTCGCGCCGGGTCCACCCCCCCTAACCCCCTTTAGAGGGAGGGGTTTTCGTCGCTACTAGCTCCCTCTCCTCGGGGAGAGGGCTGGGGTGAGGGATCGATTGCAGCAACACAGCCGCTCGAATCGAATGAGTCGCCACGAGAGACCATGGCCAGCGTAAAAGCCGTGGCGCCGCTAACTACTAGCTCCCTCTCCCCAGGGAGAGGGCTGGGGTGAGGGGCGAGTTGATCAAACTAGGACAATCGCCGAGAATGAGAGCGAGGAGACAGATCCTTCTCCAGAAGAAAAGCCCCGGGTATAGCTCACTCTCACAGAACTCCATGAGCAACAGCGACTTCCGGTGCTCCGGGTCAGCGATGACGATGTCCTGAAGGAAACCGAGGCTGTGCTGTTTGCGATTCTACGAGCGGCTGGGAAGGAAGTAGTTTGAGACCAAGCGCAAGAAATCCTTTTTGGAAAGGATGCGCATCTGGCGATTCAACTTGAGAAGGCTCTCGGTGGCGCTCGCCCCTCACCCCAGCCCTCTCCCCAGGGAGAGGGAGCCAGTAACGGCGCTCGCCCCTCACCCCAGCCCTCTCCCGCGAGGGGAGAGGGAGCCAGAAGTCCATTTGGCCAAGGGTGTTATTGCTACTTCAACGGTATTGGCCTTAAGCCACTGGCGTTGAGCGCCTCCGGCCACGATAGAATCGTCAACGGTCGGGCGGTGGCGAGCGGGAAGAAAGAGATTTTGCCCGAATCGGTCGCCCGGTTCGGTGTAATACTGAAATGAAGGGCCCGATCGTCGAGATCGGGCCCCTTTCGGTCTTTGTCAATTCGACCGTCGGTGGCAGGCAAATAGCCGGCGGGGGAGGGTCTGCGCACAACCTGATCCCGCTGGTCGTGGCGTGGAGCGAAAGAACAGTGGCCAGTGGTCAGTGGCCAGTGAATGCAAAGCGGGGACATCGCGCCGTAGGAGAAAAGCGCGCGAACGAAGCCAATTTGCTCGTAGTGTTAATCATTGACATGTTGTGACTTAGGACGAACCAAGGCGGAATCGAGCCGTCCGAACGAAGCCAATTTCTGGACGGTGGTGAGTTGCGAGTGGCTGGGAATAGTGGCGAGTGGCGGGAGAACGGTGGCCGATGGCGCGAATGCGGAATGCGGAATTGGGAATCAATTCAATTCGTGCTTATTCCGCATTCCGAATTCCCCATTCCGCATTCCGCAAGAGTGGCGAGTGGCGGGAGAACAGTGGCACGGGAACAGTGGCCAGTTGTCAGTGGTAAGTGGCCAGTGAATGCGAAGAGAGGGAGCTGGCGATGATGGAAAAGTGTCAGAACAAAGCCAATTAGCTCGTAGTGTCAGTAGTGTTAATCGTTGGCATGCTGTGACTTAAGACCAACCAAGGCGGAATCGAGCCGGCCAAACAAAGCCAATTTCCGGCCGGAGGCATGGGGTGTGGAGCGAGAGTCTTGAGGTCAACGCTCGTAGATCAACCGCGCCGAATTGACGATTTGCCCACGCCAGGTGGAAGCCGGCCCTAAAGGTGATTCGCTGTTCCGGGTTGCTCATCGATTGACCTAACGAAACAAAGGGTGGTCTTGATTCAGATGACAAGACGATTGAGAATGCGGGTATGGAAATCCATGGTCGCGTCCACAATGGCGTCGTGGTCCTGGAGGGCGAACTCCGATTGCCGGAAGGCACGGAAGTGATCGTTTCCTCCGACGCTGCGCCCGAGACAAAGCCGGTCGGTGAACAACGGATCGAGTTCCCTCTCGTCCGATCCCGGCGCCCCGGGAGTTTGCAATTGACCGGCCAGCGCGTTGCGGAGTTCCTGGAAGAGGACGATGTTCCTGCCTGACATCAATCTGTGGCTGGCCTTGGCGTTCGACGTCCATTTCCACCACCTTGACGCAAGCTGGTGACCTTCGATAAAGGCTTTGCCCAGTTCCCAAGCCTGAACTGCACGATCCTTTCTTGATGTCCGACCCAACATACCCGAGCAGGACTCCGAGGTATTCTGGTGGGGACCTTGGGTCAATCGAACAGCGGGGTCAAGAGACCCTCGCCGAACGAGTCCCGAACGGCGGGGTCAGGAGACCCTCGCCGAACGGGTCCCAAACAGTAGGATCAGGAGTCGCTACCGTTTCCGGTTTTGCCGGGGTATAGGCCGATGCATTGCCTCGAGGGTTTACTGAGCGGTGGGCGCACAGCGAACCGAACGAGAGTGTAGCATCCGAGTCCGGTGGCCGCTCTCGCCCTGGGGCCGTCAGGGGCATGCCAGACGTGCCAATCGCCCCCCCAGCCACCGGGCCCCCGGAGGGGTGGGCGGCTGTCGGCTTGGTCAGCCCAGCCTCTTTCAACAGGGGGTTGTGGGCGCGTTTACTGAGGGTTTTGGGCTCTTAACCTCTGATTTTGGGGTCGGAAAGAGTCAGGATCTGGGTTTTTGACCGTTTCTGACCCTGGCTTGATCCTTCCAGAATCGGCTTGCCAATGGCCACAAGTCTTTCATACCCAAGCGATTAGATTGCGTCCCATGACCTTGTTCAACCCCGTTTTTAATAGCCAGACGCCTTAAGGGCGTAAGACGATTAAAAACCCAGGCTGATGAGGGACCGGGCCCACTGCCGAAGGCTGGGGACTCCAGCCGACGAAGCTGGCTATGTCGTTCTGCGTCAGCCCCCAGCCCGCAAGCTTGCGAACCTGTTCAGGATCGATGTTCGGTCCCAATGTTTCACTCATGGCCGCGTAAGGTAAGATATCTCAGGTGTCGCGCCCGCGTTCGGTAAAAGGTATCGCCCCGGAATGGGTTCTGCGTATGGCTGCTGGAGAGGCTTCGACTGCGGGCTCCGCGGCTGTGCCCACCCGGCGAGATCGACCGCCCTGGCGATCGGTCCTGGTCAAGGGCGCGCGCCTGCTGATCCTGATCCTGGTGGGGTTTTTTGCCATGGTTTACCTGCTCCAGGACCGGTTGATCTTTCCGGGGAGTGCCACGCAGGGAAGTCCGCAGGCGGGCGTTCATCCGAGATCCGGCGCGGAGCTCCTTGAGCTCGCGACGTCCCGGGGAGAACACGTGGCGGCCCTGTACGGCCCCGCACTCTTGCCGGACGGCCGTCCTCACCCCGATGCGTTGTCGCGGCCGGCCCTGGTCTACTTCTACGGCAACGCGATGTGCCTGGCCTACGCCGAGCCCGAGTTCGATCGCTTCCGCCGCCTGGGCTTGAACGTGCTGATTGCCGATTATCTGGGCTATGGCTTGAGCGGCGGCAAGGCCTCGGAGACCGGTTGCCGCGAGACGGCCGAGACGGCCCACCAGGCGCTTGTCGCGCGGGGTTTTCCGCCCGCGCGGATCATCGCCGGCGGCTGGTCGCTGGGCGGCGCCGTCGCCATCGACCTGGCCTCGCGCAAGCAGGTCGGCGGGCTGATCGCATTCAGCACGTTCACCAGCACTCACGACATGGCTCTGGCGATCTGCCCCGTGCCGTTACCCCGCTGGTTCTTTGCACACAAGTTCGACAGCCAGAGCAAGATCGCCGCGATCACTTGCCCCATTCTGCTGGGTCACGGACTTCAGGATCCGCTCGTTCCTTTCCGCATGTTCGAGCGGCTGGCCGCCACGGCGAAGGGGCCGCTGTCGACCCTGGTGATCGACGACGCGGAGCACAACGATTTCTATGACGTGGGTGGAAAGCGGATCGACGAGGCGATACGGAGATTCGCGGACAGTCTACCGCGCTGAGAGGAGACGCCGGACTGGTCGCTCAATAAGATCAAGTCGATCGCCTGCAGAAACGTGGACAGGCCGAAGCCTCGGTGTAAGTCGGAACCCGGGATGCGGAACCCAACCAGAATCGATCGTCTGGAGACCGAGCGGCTGATCCTGCGGATGTTCCGCGCGACCGACCTCGACGCTTATGCCGAGATGTGCGGCGATGCCGATGTGATGAAGTATCTCGGCGGGGCCACGATGAACCGGTCGGAAGCCTGGCGGAGCTTGGCGACGGTGCTGGGACACTGGCAGCTTCGGCTGTTCGGTCTGTGGGCCGTCGAGGAGCGGGCTTCCGGCGAGCTGGTGGGCCGGGTTGGCTGCTGGCAGCCGGAGGGCTGGCCGGGGATGGAAATCGCCTGGACCCTGCGGAAGGCGTTCTGGGGCCGAGGGTATGCGTCCGAGTCAGCGCAGGCGGCACTCGATGTGGCCTTTTCCCGGCTCCACCAACCCCATGTGATCAGCATGATCCACGCCGAGAATCAGCCGTCGATTCGCGTTGCCCAGCGGCTGCGCATGCGACTTGAAGGCCGGGCCTCTCTGATGGACCATCCCGTACTGGTTTACGGGATCCGCCGGCCGGCCGCAAGGTCGCCTGGCAGGTGACTCAGCTCTCGGTTTTCCTCTGGGCGGCGGCCAGCGGCCGGAGTACGGCCAGCATCGTATTCAGATGGGCGAGCCGGGGGCCGAAGCGGTCGACAAAATCGCTCAGCGAGTAGTCGCCTTCGAGCAGATTTTCGTGATTGTCCTCGACGTAATTGGCCAGCTCGCCCATGAGCGACGCGTGGACCTGCTCGAGCCGGCCCAGGGTATCACGACAGGCATCAAGCACGTGGTCGTGGCCGACTTGCCACCGTTCCAGCTCGGCGCCCTGCCTGGCCCGCTGTTCGCGGCTAACCTGCACTGTTTCGCGCGCCAGATCGAGTTGCTGCCGCTGCACTTCCACAAGCTGCCGGAGCAAGTCGAGCGTCTGGTTTTGAAGATTGACCAGGAGATGGAGCAAGACGATCGGTTCGTTGGGATTCGTCGCGGTGGAAGCGGCACCCTGTCCGGTGGGAGAGACTTCCATGCGATAAGTCCAGGCTGCCGACGGTGGGTTTTCGCGAGATGACAATCCGACCTCCTGGGTTCCGTTGGGCATCGGGATCGTGGCGACCGAGTCCCCGCCTTGAAAACTCCAGCATAGCCGCGCGATCTACTATCTAGTGTTAGTATACTCCAGATCGCGTTCGTGGCATAGGCCACTGACCACACGATTCGTGATTCGCCGTCATTTTCCTTGGTCCACGCGCGATTGGATCTGGGGCGTTCGCCTCAGAATCCGCCTTCGGGCTCCATGGTGGCGTGGTCAAACGCATCGGGCAGGGAATCGACGATGTCGCCGGCAATCATGCCAATCGCGCCGCTCTGGTCGCGCGCAATGTCGCCGGCCAGGCCGTGCATGTAAACGCCAAGCTGGGCCGCATCGAAGGCGGGCAGCCGCTGGCCGATCAGGGCCGCGATCACGCCGGTTAGCACGTCCCCGGCTCCTCCGGTGGCCATTCCCGGATTGCCGGTCCGGTTGACATAGACCCGGTGTCCGTCCGTCACCACTGTTCCCGCGCCTTTGAGGACGACGATGAGCTGCTCCGAGTTCGCCGCAAA
>JBEKTN010000458.1:0-5672 GCA_049516015.1 Isosphaeraceae bacterium
ATCTGGGTTGTTGACCGTTTCTGACCCTGGCTTGATTTTTCCAGAATCGGCTTGCCGATGGACACAAGTCTTTCATACCCAAGGGATTAGATTGCGTCCCATGACCTTGTTCAACCCCGTTTTTAATTGCCAGACGCCTTAAGGGCGTAAAACGACTAAAAACCCAGGCTGATGAGGGACTGACTCCAGCCGACGAAGCTGGCTATGTCGTTCTGCGTCAGCCCCCAGCCAGCAAGCTTGCGAACCTGTTCAGGATCGATGTTCTTCCTGTCTTCCTGTCTTCCTGAATCATCTCAGGTTGAGTGACCCGGCGCGGCCCTGCGGTCGTGGCAAGCTGGCGCAGTTCAGTTTACTGCAAAGATTTGCGGTCTGGTGGGTCGCGCCACCATGGCCGATCCTTCCAGTGCCGGCGGTGCTTTTAGCTCTTTGTCGGCTCGTTGAAAAAAATAGCGGCGCCTGCCGCGTCTAGCGCCTACGCTTCCCCGGGACAAGGGTCGGGCAGCCGCATCGGTACTGAACGGATGATTTTATCCGCGAGTGTCTTTCGGTTCGGCGCATACTGTGAGAGAGGGCTCGTTCGACGAGTTCGGGCCCGTTCGTTGTTTGTCCTGGAATCCAAAATACACATGGCGAGGCAGCTTGCCGATCGCGACTTTCGAGAACTTGTGCTCCGAGCCGTCCGGGCGCTTGCCGGGAGTGTTCCACTCGTCAAGGTCGAAAGTTGATAACGAACAGTACCGCCACCCCTTTGCGGCGGACCATGTCCCGGTTACCTTACCATGCAACGAGCCTGATACGAGCCCCTGGCTCACCCGCCGCCGGCTCGCCATAAGACTTGACCCAGCCTGGACTCATTCATGAATCGTATCGCTTCAAGAAAAGAGAAGTTACGGCAGAGTTTCAAGTCCGATGAGCTGCAGGGTCTGCTGGTCAGCTCAGCGACGAACGTCGCTTACCTCACCGGCTTCACTGGTGATTCCTCGGTGCTAGTGGTGAGCCGCGAGCGGGACCTGTTGATCTCTGACGGACGGTTCACCACCCAGATCGAGCAGGAATGCCCGGGATTGGAGGCCTACATAAGACCGAGTACGCAGACGCTCAATCAGGCCATTGCCCACGTGGCTGGTTCGCTGGGTGTTGGGCGGCTGGGGTTCGAGGCAGCAATCCTGAGTGTGGCCGATTTTCAGACCATCCGCGAGGCCATGGCCGGTGTGACGCTCGTGCCGACGACGGATCGAGTCGAGCTCTTGCGTCAGATCAAGGACGAGCACGAGATCGAGGCGATCCGGGAAGCGATTGCCTTTGCGGAAAAAGCATTCCAGATGCTCCGGCCCGAGTTGCGGGAGGGGGCCAGCGAAAAGGAAATCGCCGACTTGCTGGAGGCGAACCTCCGGCGCTGCGGCGCGACCGGTTCCAGCTTTCCGCCAATCGTCGCCGTGGGATCTCGCTCCGCCTTGCCTCACGCACGGCCGACGGAGACATCGCGGATCGGCGATGACCATTTCGTACTCCTGGATTGGGGAGCGACCGGCCGACCCTACAAAAGTGACTTGACTCGAGTTGTGGTGACCGGTAAGGTCACTTCAGAATTCGAAACAATCTACCGAACCGTCCTGTTGGCTCAGGAGCGAGCGATCGCGGCGATCCGCCCTGGCGTGCGAGCCCATGACGTCGATGCCGAAGCCCGCTCCGTTATCGAGCAAGCGGGTTTCGGCCGTTTTTTTCACCACGGCGTCGGCCACGGACTGGGCATGGAAATTCACGAGTCGCCCCGGCTCCGCAAGCAATCCGAGACCATCCTGCAGCCGGGCATGATCGTGACTGTCGAGCCGGGGATCTACCTTCCCGATTGGGGCGGTGTTCGCATCGAGGACGATGTCCTGGTGACCTCCGACGGCTGCGAGGTCTTGACCCACCTGGCCAGGACCCTGGACTCGGTTCGTCTTTGAGAAGGACCTATCCGCCTCTTGAGCCGAAGCGGCGATCAACGCCTGGCCCCGACCGGCCAGGGCAGCTACACCCGAACTGTTCGTCGATCGATTGCACGTGAAGAACCACCGGATGCTGGTGCCCGATAGACCAGGACGCGCCTCAGGCGGTTGCCGTGAAGCGGAGTGAAGGCATGGCAGAGAAAGCCCGCGATTCCAGTGAGCAACTGGACGTTCAAAAAATCCACTATCTCGTCCGCCTGATGAAGCGCTATGATCTGACCGACCTGAACATCAACGACGGTCATGTGCAGATCCGGCTCAAGCGGCGCGGCCCCGAGTCCGCGGCCCCGATTCAGATGGTCCCCATGCAGGCGATCCCCGCGGCCGGAATGCACCCGGGTTCCCTGCCGGGTGCTCCTGCCGCCGCGGCGATTGCCGCTCGATCGGAGACTGCCGCCGAAGCGCCGAGCGGCCCCCAGACGATCGTCATCAAGAGCCCCATGGTCGGCACCTACTACGCCTCGAGCGCCCCGGATGTCTCTCCGTTTGTGACGGTCGGCTCCGTCGTCCAGCCGGACACCACTGTCTGTATCATCGAGGCCATGAAGGTCTTCACCGATATTCCCGCGGGGGTCTCTGGCGCGATCGCCGAGATCCTCGTCAAGAACGGACAGGCCGTTGAATTCGATCAGCCCATGTTTCGGGTCATTCCGGCCTGATCGCGAGCGGCCTGCTGCCGCGACGGGAAGGCAACAGGCCGGACGCCTGGCGAGCTGACCCGGGACTGAGTGGATCTTTGAGCCTGACGGCCGATCCTGATCGACCACCCCGAAGCATTGATAAACCTACACAAATAAGGTGATGTCTCTCGATGTTTCAACGGATCCTGGTGGCGAACCGTGGTGAAATCGCGCTGCGCGTGATTCGGGCCTGCAAGGAGCTGGGCATCGAGGTGGTCGCGGTCTATTCCCAGGCCGACCGCGACGCGCCTTACCTGCAGCTTGCCGATCGCGCCATCTGCATCGGTAAGGCCCCCAGCGCTGACAGTTATCTGAACATTCCCCGGCTGATCGCGGCTGCCGAGGTGGCCGACGTGCAAGCGATTCACCCCGGCTACGGCTTCTTGAGCGAGAACCCCCAGTTCGCCGAGATCTGCCGGAGCTGCAACTTCGAGTTCATTGGCCCGCCCCATGAGGCGATCCGCAAGATGGGCCTGAAGACCGAAGCCAAGCAGATCGCCGCCGCGGCCAAGGTGGCCTGCGTGGCCGGGTCCGAGGGTGCCGTTGCCAGCGACGCCGAGGCGATGGGCTTTGCCCGTTCGATCGGGTTTCCCGTCCTGATCAAGGCGGCCGCGGGAGGGGGCGGCAAGGGTATGCGCGTGTGCCGCGACGAGGCCAACCTGGCAAGCGCACTGCAAACGGCTCGCAATGAGGCCGCGGCTGCGTTCAAGAACCCGAGTATCTATCTCGAGAAGTTCATCGATCGCCCGCGCCACGTCGAGGTTCAGATCCTTGCTGATTCCCATGGCAACGTGCTGCACTGCTGGGACCGCGACTGCTCGCTCCAGCGTCGGCACCAGAAGCTGGTGGAGGAGGCGGCCGCCCCCACGCTGCCCCCGGAAGTCCGGTCCGAAATCGGCCAGGCCGCCGTCCGGCTGGCCCGGACCGTTGGCTACGTCAACGCGGGAACCTGTGAGTTCCTTGTCGATGCCGACAATCGGTTTTACTTCATCGAGGTGAACGCCCGGATTCAGGTCGAGCATCCCGTCACCGAGATGGTCACCGGCATCGACCTGGTCCAGCAGCAGATCCGGATCGCCGCGGGCGAGCCGCTGCCGTATCGCCAGGAAGATATCGTCACCCGCGGCCACGCGATCGAGTGCCGGATCAACTCCGAGGACCCGGACAACGATTTTCGCCCGTCTCCCGGCCGGATCACTGCGCTGCGGATTCCCGGCGGCCCTGGCGTGCGCTGGGACTCGCACGTGCAAGTCGGGTACACCGTGCCCCCCAATTACGACTCGCTGCTGGGCAAGCTGATCGTCCATGCCCCGACCCGGCTTGAGGCCATCGCCAGGATGCGCCGGGCACTCGATGAACTCGTCATCGAGGGCGTCAAGACGACGATTCCGCTGCATCGCAAGGCATTTCGCAATAAAGAATTCATCGACGGGCGGGTGGACACGACGTGGGTTGAGCGCGTGCTCATTCCCCAGGCAAATTGATCCCAGTGCCAATCTCGATCCGCGATGGCGCCCAGAGGAGACCCTCAAGGCTCTGGATTGCTGGCCTCCCCCGGTTCTTCTTGGTAGGTTCGGAAGGGGTGCCTCTGACCGGGCTTGCATCCACGAGGCGGGCCAGAAGAAGAGCCGGCAATCGCGTGCGTCGCCAGCCGTTCCACCCATTTTTTCCATCGGACTTGCTTTATGAACGTCGGTCTGCTCACCGGTGGTGGGGATTGCCCGGGGCTCAACGCAGTGATCCGCGCCGTGGTTCGACGGATCTCCAACGCGGGTGGACACTGCGTGGGTATCATCGAGGGCTGGCGCGGCCTGGTCCGTAACCTGACCACGCCGCTGTCGGTCGAGGAGACCGACGACATCGTCGCTCTCGGGGGGACCATCCTTGGCTCGTCGAGGTCCAATCCTTACAAGAACCCGGAGACCGACCTGGTCGCCTTGCGCGACAACTTCGGGGCTCTCGGACTGGATGCGCTGGTCGTGATTGGCGGCGACGACACCCTGGGAGTCGCCGTCCGCCTCTACAACGACTTTCAACTGCCCGTTGTCGGCATTCCCAAGACCATCGACAATGATCTGGCCCTCGCCGATTTCTCCTTCGGCTTCGATACCGCCATCAACGTGGTCACCGAGGCCGTCGATCGACTTCGTACCACCGCCGAGAGCCATCGCCGCATCATGGTGGTCGAGACGATGGGTCGGAACGCCGGCTGGATCGCCTGCTACGCAGGCATGGCCGTCGGCGCTGACTATATTCTCGTCCCGGAGGTACCCATCGATCTGCCCCACCTGGTCGGTGTGCTCACCCGGCGCCGCGCGGCCGGCAAGAAATGCAGCCTCGTGATCGTCGCGGAAGGGGCAAAGTTTCCCGACCAGGAACCACTGGCACTCGACCTTCCTCCCGATCCTTTCGGCAACCTCCGGCTGGGAGGCATCGCCGGAGTCATCGCCGAGGCGATCGAGAAACAGACCGGGATCGAGACCCGCAGCGTCGTCCTCGGGCACCTGCAGCGCGGCGGAGCTCCCACTGCCCGCGACCGCGTGCTGGCAACCCGCCTGGGCCTCGCCGCCAGCCAGCTCGTGCTCCAGCATAGGTTCGGCACCGTCGTGACCTACCAGGGAGGACGGATCACCGATTCCGCGCTGACGGCAAGCGCCATCGCGACACAGTCTCTCGATCTCTCCTACTACAATGAAGCGGCCGCTTTCTTTTACTGAATCCCGATCCTTTCCTTGCCCATGTTTCCTGAGCGTTAAGGTGCACTGAAGTGGTTCCCAAAGTCCTGGGGAAAACCGTCTTTTTTCGCGAAAAGAGGCTTCGGGGATTTGACCCGTGGTCCGAGTGTTGATAGGATTAATGTGGCTCCAGTCACCGAGAGCTGATCACGACGGCCGGGGCGAGATGCCAGCAGGCAGCTTGCACCGGCCGATGGCATCGGCGGGACCCGGTGAACTAACCGTGAGGCAACGGCGTACGAATGATGACGCCGTGTCGAGCTCTT
>JBEKTN010000459.1:0-9848 GCA_049516015.1 Isosphaeraceae bacterium
GGTCCAGTGGGAACCACCTGACCGGTTGCGGCGCGAATCGTTTGAGGGGGCACGGAAGGAGGGGTGAGGATACCTTCTTGGGATCCTGACAGCGGGCGGGATGTCGAGTTTGAAGCGGCAGATGTGGTAGAGCGCGCCGCATCGTCGCTACGGCGCGCTCCCTCAGGTTCAATCAGCCTGACCGGTCTCCGGTGCAGGTCGCGCGCGGTGGGCACGGTAGGAGCGCCCACTGAGCTTCAGGATGACAGCGCCGTCGACCAAGCGGTCGAGAAACGCCATCGCTAACTGTGGGTCGCCGAGGTACTTGCCCCACTCGCTAAAGTCGATGTTGGTCGCCAATGCCGTCGAATACCGGCCCGTGCGGGCCTCCAGCAGGCGATAATAGAACGAGCTGGCCCGGGCATTCACCTCCCGCTCAAGCCGATCGAATCCGAATTCGTCGATCAACAAAAGGTCATACCTGGCGTATCGATTCAGCTTGCGGTCAAGCGACCCGTCGGCCATTGCCGCGGTGAACTCCTGAAGCAGCTTGGAGCTGGTCCGGTACCGTACCCGGTAGCCCAGGGTGCACGCAGTCAGACCCAGGGACTGGATAATCCGACTCTTGCCCAGGCCGCTCTGACCCGCAAAGATCACGTTCTCATGGCGGCGCACGAAGTCGCATGTCGCCAACTGCTCGATGCTCCGCCGATCCACTCCCTGGGCGTTGAACTCCCAATCAAACCCCTCCAGGGTCGTCAGCTCTCGGAAGCCCGCCGCGCGAATGCGACGCTCCAGCGCACGCGCCAGCTTCGCCTCGGCAGGTCCGGCCAGCAAGCGATGCAAGAACTGGAGGTGGCTCAGTGATTCCTTCTCTGCCGCTGACAGCGCTGCGTCGAGTGCACCAGGAGCCAACGCCAGCCCCAGCGTTTGCAGCGCCTTTACGACGTCGTCATGCAGGCTGGGTGGGGCCGCTGCTTTCGCCCGGCGGTTCCTCGATGGGTGGCTGGGCTGGGGCTGGGGGGTCGGTCGTTTCGGCATCGTGGGGTTCCTCGCTCAACAGACCTTGATAGTCGGAGGTGGGTCGTGGGGACACCAGGTTTTCCTCCAGCCAGGGGGGTAGATGCCCCCGCTGATCCTCGGCCAGCGCGTCCAGCGGTGTCTTGGGCTGGCCCCGTGCCGCCAGAATGCGCGCGATCGCCTGCAGGCTGAACGCGCCGTATTGCACGGCCCGCTCCAGCGCCGCCAGGACATCCGATCGCGGATAGGCCGCTGCCAGCGACAGGACGCGTTCCGCCTGGTTCTTACCGTAGCGGGCACAGGCCAGCAGGCCCTCCAGGAAGCGAGTGCCCGCTGTGCCGAACTCCGCATACCGCGCCGTGAGGTGTTCCAGGCGCTGCTGGGAATCACGGGGTGGCTCGTGGTCCGGGCAGTGACTCCGCTGGCCGACGACGCTCCGGGGGAAGAGTCGATGGCATGCCGCGATGCTGAACGCGGGGTCGTAGATGGTCAACTCGTTCTCGGACACCCGCACCGCCACGGTCTGGCCCAGCAGCCGCCAGGGCGCCGCGTAGAAGTTCTGCCGGTAGACCACGAACCCCTCGGCATCGACGGTCCGGTAGACGACCTCGGCGGTGTCGAAAGGCCGCGCCGGCAGCGGCTGGAGGTGGGGCCGTTCCTCCGCGTGGCGGTCCACCGGGCGCGCCTTGGTCTGGCGATGAATTCGCACGTCGGCGACCTCGGCCAGCCACTGGGCTGTGATCTCGTTGAGATGCTCCAGACCCTGGAAGCTGCGGCCATTGAGTAAATTCGTTTCTACATATGCGAACTGCCGTTCCACCTTCCCCTTCGTCTGGGGCCGGCGCACGCGGCAAGCCACCGGCCGAAAGCCGTAATGCGCCGCGAATGCCAGGAATCGCGGGTTATAGACCGGCTCGTCGCCGTCGTAGCCGCTGACGACGACCTTCATGTTGTCATACAGGCACGTCGCCGCGACTCCACCCAGGTGCTCGAAGGCGCGGATGTGCTCGCGGATGGTCGTGGCGAAGTCCTGGGATTCCACGAAGTGAAGATACTGCCTGCGCGAGTAGCCCAGCACGTAACTGAAGGCGTAGACGCGACGGCGGCCTTCGTTCGTGAAATCAAGATCGTATGTGGAATAATCCATCTGTGCCTGCACCCCCGGGGTGGTCTCGAACCGCCGCACCGGTGCACCGACCGGCCGCGGACGCAACCGTCGCACGCGTTCTGAGAGGATCGTGTAACCCCCTGTGTAACCGAGCCGGCGCAACTCCTCGTAGATCCGTCGCGCCGTGATCTCGGGATGACGCGCCAGGAGCGCGGCGATCGCCGCTTCGTGGGCGTCGAGCTGGCTCCCCCGCGCCGCCGCCGGTCGCGGCAACTCCACGGGCGGACCAGTGGCGCGCGCCTGCTCGAGTTGCGCCAGCGCCCGGCGAACGGTGCGGCGGCTGATCTGCAGGCGGTGCGCGATCCGGCGGATCGACGCACCGTCGCAGAAGAGCGTCACGATCTGATGAATCAAGGTGCTGTTCATTCTCGGCGCATCTCCACTGCCAGGTCACCGGCTCCCTCCGCCACGCATCGCGCGTCGCGGGCAAGCCGGTCGAAGATCGGGCCCAGGACCAGGCGATCGCGCGCCACCAGAGACGTCCAACCGCGGCACTCCAGGAAGTTCTCCGTCCACGCCAGCCGATCCAACAGCGCCGCCAACTGCTTGCTGACACGATTGCCGGACGCGCTGAGGCGGGGGTCCCAGCCCCGGGACTCCCCGGCGCGGACGTGCCCCAACGCCTCCCGCGGCTTGGCCAGCACGAACTGTCTTTGCTCCGCCGTCACCGACTCCAAGATCAGGCGAACCACGCCTCCCAACTCCGCGCCGCTGAGCGCGTCGCGCCGCGCCACATCAAGGACTTCCGATTGGTTGCCCGCGGGCAACCGGGCGAGTTCCCGCGCCACCGTCGGCGTCAGCAGCCCGACTTCCAGGTCCTGACGCACGTCGGCGCAGAGCTTTTCGAGCAACGCTAGCCGCCGGCAGACCCAGCTCTTGTGCCGGCCCAGGAGTTCCGCCACGTCGAGTTGGGACAACCCGTCCTCACGCACCAGCGACTGAACGATCCGTGCTTCCTCCAGCTCGTACGGCCGCCGACCCGTCTGATTCAGCCCGTAAATGGCCGCCTTGGCGCGGCGGTCGTCGAGTTCGACCAGCCGCACCGACAGGGTGGTCATCCCGCGCACCTGAGACGCGGCATCCCAGCGGGTGAACCCGTCGAGCACCTGTGGTTTCTCCTGGCGCAGTGTCGCCACGATCGGCGCGCACTGACCCCAACGGCGCAGTGACTGAGCCATCGCCAGTACGGCTTGGGGTATCCGCAGCCGATAGCGGCGGAAGTGGTCACCCAACTCATCAAGGCGCATGGGAACGACCTGACCGGCGGGGAATGAATCCATCGCCCTGTCTCCGTTTTGGGGAATCGGAGAAAGGGAGCGGGGTGCCCCGCATGGTGCCGGTGCCCTCCCGCCCCTTCCTCCTTCTGGGGGCGATCAATTCGTATCCCGGTGTCGTGGCCGGAGTCGATACGGGCCAAGCAACTCACGGCCTGCGGGCGGTCCCGCAACGGTGCTGATGGCGCACCTGAAGGGATCGCTTCCGCCAGAGCCGTTCCCGCTCGATGACTCGGCGCAACGCCTGACGGCAGGCCGCGCTGCAAAACCGCTGGCAGGGGCTGCGCCGGGACGGCGCGAAGTGCTCATAGCAGCCGGGACGATCGCAGCAAAAAAAATCGGCGCGGTGGGCTGGGCGCTGACCCTCGCACCCCAGAGTCGGACACGCGCAGGCGGTGTCCGGCACCGTGGGAAGCGTTTCCTGGGCGTGGGCGGCTGCTGCCTGACGACGCTCGGCACAACGACAGCGATAGCGCTGGCTCTGGGCCTGACGTTTTTCCCGACCCTTGGGAGTCTGCTGATACTGCCGGCTGGCTCGTCGTTGCCGCCATCGCCGCGCTTCAGCTCGGCACTCGGGGCTACAGTATCGGGCTTGGGGGTGGGTCGGTCGAAAGAGCCGCTCGCATCCCTTGAGCAAACAACGTCTCTGGCGGGGCCGACGAACCCCTTGACGGGCGCCAGGATTGAGGCAATCTGGATGTGGGCCCAAGGAAGCGGCTAACTTCCGACGGCCAAGCCTCGGACGCGGAGTCCCTTTTACTCCGCTCCGAGGCGCCTTTTTCTGATCCCTTCAGCCCTCGTAGCTGTCCCTGCCCTCCAGCGTAAAGGCAATCCACCGCGCTGCCAAGCCCGCGCTGCCAAGCCGCTCGGCCAGGACCACTTCAACGAAACTCACTGATTACGGGGTGGTCCCCAACTGGCCGAAAAAGCTGTACCCTCGCTGACCGTTACCGACACAAAACCGAGATGAACAACGCCAGCGGCCTGTACAACACGCTTCGCAACGAGGGCTCGAGTGTGGGCATTGGCCTCTTGACAGCCGTGCTCCAGCACCGCTTGCAGCTCCATTCGTTCCGGCTGACCGAAAGCCTTCAACCGCTCAGCACTGCCACGGCGAACGCACTAGAAACCACCGGCCGCTTCTTTACCCAGATCACAGGAGATCCAGCCCGCGGCCAGTTGATGGGCCTGCGCGCTATCCACCTGGTCCGCGACCAGCAGGCCTATGTGCAGGCCTTCCTCGATTGCTTTTGGGTTTTCACCTTGATCGCATTAGCGATCGTCCCTCTAACGCTCTTGATGAAGCGGTCGGTGGTCGAGGGAGACGTGCATGTCGGCGAATAAACAGTCAGGCATCTCTCACCGAACCACCCGCTCTGAACGGCTCGAATCAGATCAAGGTGATCTGGACGATTTCCGGTCGGCAGAGGAACCGTACCGGAGGACCGGCGGTACCAGCGCCCCGGGTAACGAAGACCTGGCAGCTTAGCCCTTGAACCAGGCCATGCAAATATTTCTGGCCATATCGCGAGGGAACGATCGGGGCACCAAAGCCCGGTATAACAACCTGCCCGCCGTGGGTATGCCCGCTGAGCATAAGACCGACGCGGCGGTCGCAAAGGGTCTCAGCATAGTCCGGATTGTGGGATAGCATGATCACAGCATCGTGCGTCGTGGCATCTCCCAGCGCGGACTGAGAATCCTGCCGGTCGGTCCACAGATCGCCGACACCGCAAACTCGTAGCCGGTCGCCTTGACGGTCGATCCACAGTCCCGTGTTTTCAGTCAGGCTGATTCCCGCCCCGGCAAGCGCTTGACGCGTTGCCGGCGCGCTTTCCCAGTGGTCATGATTACCCAGCGCCGCAAATTGCCCGATCCGGGCTTTGAGCTTGCCCAAGGCCTCAATTCCCGGCTCGATGTAACGGGGATGTCGGGATACGTAGTCGCCGGTCAGCAGCACGAGGTCGGGTTCGAGCGAGTTGGCAATCTCCACAATGTCTCTGACGTATGCAAGCGGCACAAACGGGCCGTGATGTACGTCGGAGATCAGCGCCAGGGTCATGCCGCGGAACGTGGGTGGGAGGTTCGGCAATGTAATTGTGCGCCGCGCAAGCCGGCACCACTTGGCTTCGAGAAACGGGTAAATACCCGCGGTTGTCACCGAGCCCAGTGCGGTTACGCCAGCGATCTTGAAGAACTTACGTCGATCCATCGGCGAGTTCATCTCCTTCCTGGATTTCTTTCAGCCCTGAAAGCGGCTGCAAGCTCGTTCTCATGATCTCCGATTAGCCATCGAAACGCCAGGTGAACTGGCGACACCACGATGCGGGCCAAGTGTTCACTAACGCTGTTTGTTCCGGTTGACGTTAGTCGGCCAAGGCCGTTACGATCGCCATGGAAGGGCCCGTAATGATAAGGAAATCCAAACTCGGCTCGAATGCGATGACTTGTCGGCGACTAATGGCTTGACCTGGCTCGAACACTTGGGCCTCACCCTGGGTATAAGTAGCAACGATGCATATTCTCCTTACCAATGACGACGGCGTGTTTGCCCCTGGGCTACGAGCCCTGCGCAAGGAGCTCATGTGCCTGGGAGACGTCACGGTAGTGGCGCCGGCCTTGGAACAAAGTGGCGTGGCGCATACGATCACGCTACTCACACCCTTAGTTGTCAAGCAAGTGGACGAAGAAGACGGCTCAACCCTTGGCTGGATGGTTGAAGGATCGCCGGCGGACAGCGTCAAGCTAGCCATTTGCGAGCTGATGGCCCGGCCTCCGGACCTGATCATCTCGGGTATCAACTCGGGCTCAAACGCCGGGATTAACGTACTCTACTCGGGCACGGTCGCTGCCGCGATTGAGGGATCCTTTTTCAAAATTACTAGCATCGCCGTCTCCCTTGAGTTGTCCGAGCACTTCGACTTCCCCTACGCGGCCAAACAAGCCATACGGGTTATCGAGAAGATCCTGGCCCACAAGCCACTCAACGGCTCGCTGTTCAACGTGAACCTGCCTGCGCACTCGCGGGGCGAGCCCAAGGGCGTCCGTGTCGTTCCCATGGGTCTAGGCCGCTATGGTGAGGGCTTCGAGCGCCGCCAGGATCCGCGGGGCCGCACTTATTACTGGCTAACCTACAATCCCCCGCATCACCTCCGTGGACCGGAGACCGACGTTTCCAGCCTTTGCGAAGGCTACATCACGGTTACCCCCTTGCACTTTGACCTGACTCGCCACGACCTTATTGGCGACATCAGCCGCTGGAAATGGGGCGAGTAATACACCCGGCATGTTCCAGAGGGCCCGCAAACCGTCCCGAAGAGCATCTTGGGCCTGGAGAGAACACCATGCGTCCGCGATCACAATATGCCTTCTCGTGCTGTGACTTTCGACATGTGTTTGTCCTGACGATCCTCTGCGCTCTGCTTCTCACTGCTGGCTGTGAGGAGGAGCGGAACGTTGGCGACAAGCCAAACGGCCAGGCCGAGGCCAAATCGTCGATGCCTACCAAGCCCGAATTTATCGTGGGCAAGCGGACCCAGAAGATCAAGAACGCCGCTACCGAGATCAAGAAAGAGGGTGCCACTGTCGCGACGACCAAGATCACCGCGAAGAATCCGATTACACTACCAGGCAACGCTTATGTCATCATGACCGGCCAAACATCGATGCTCAACATGCAACACGCCATGGACCTTTACCACGCCGAGAATGATCGTTATCCCAGGGATTACGATGAGTTCATGAACGAGATCATCAAGGCCAACAATATCGCCCTGCCTCAGCTCCCCTATTACCAGAAGTACGGCTACGACGAGAAGGAGCACAAGCTAGTGATCCTCGAGTACGAGGACCTCAAAAACCAGCCACTCGGCCGGTGATGGCCATATCTACTAGATAGCCATTGTCAACGCGGTTCTTCGCTCCTGCTATCGGGGACAGGAGTGAGAATGCTGGAGCGACGATGGAACGGTAAGCTTCGGGGACGGCTGCCAGGACCAACTGTGCCAGGAACCCTCTGGTTCGCATTACCTTGGCCTCTGCCCCCAGTTCTCGAGGAGAACGGTGATCGGGGGATCAAGGCCACGCCTTCTCTCATAGACACCGGTGTGATCCGGTTTACCTTCCAGACGCCCGGCTCGGTTTCCTGAAAACCCAGCGACCATGTAGAACTGGCCGTACCCACATTGTACGTCGCTAATGATGTTCGCAGCGTTCCCTTGGCGTAAATTCGGAACTCGGCCTTCCCCCGTCGCGTCTGCCGTCCCGCGCTGGCCTGCAAGTCCTGGACGTGAACAAAGTCGAACACCGCGTTAGCCAGGTTCGCGCGAATTAATTCTCGAGTCGCTTCTCCCGAAAGTGACATGCCGTCCTGCACATACTCGACATCCGGCGTTAGCTGCGCCAGGACATCCTCAGGATTGGCTGCCAGCACGCTTCGCCTCAGTTCATAGACCACGCTCTCGATCCGCTCGTTGTCGGTCACCCACATGCGCTCGATCACCACGACCGCCACGGCCAGCCCCAGTGCTGTCAGCGCCCAGACCAAGTGCTTCCCCCGCTGTGTGACCTTCAGTGTCATCAGGAAGGCTACGCCCATAAGTGTGAGGAACCCAGCCAGATAGGTCGGATCTTCCGAGAGAAATGTCATCGGGAGCTACTCCCTCGATCCGGCGTCTATGACATATGTCGAATACCATCCATTCTATCCGTTCTTGACGCGATGGGAAGATGGCTTGGTCAGAATAGTTGTCAATCGCCAGTTATTCGCCCCCCTCACTGAAGGCCAACCTGTGGTGATAGGTTTTTTCGCTCCGGCTCACTGGTGGTAGATCATCGGCAACCCCTCACTTCCTGGCTGCCGGTCACTATTCGGGCTTCTTCTTCTCTTCCGCCTTTCCAGCTTTCCCGCCTGCATCAGCTTCCTTGGGCTTGGGAGCTTCGGCGACCTTGGTCTGGCCCTTCTTGACCGCTGGCTTCTCAGAGGTTGGGGTGTGCCGTACGGTTTGGATCTCGGAAACGGTGACAGGGGTCAAGTTATATCGGGGTTCCCAATCGATGGGGCGAAGCTTGATGGTTGGCTCGAGGAACCGCATGATGGTCGGGGTAACCTTGGGCTCGAGCCGCATCAGCTTGTAGCCGTGCAGCGATGAGGGGAAGAGTTCCAGCTTGTTAAGCCGTGCTTGCTCGACCAGTCGGCGGACGGACTCCACGGCGTCCTTAGAGGCATTGTCCTTACTACCAGCTAGCAGCGCCAGGGGGGTTCGGGGAGCGAGCGACGGGAGAATACGCCCTAGCACATAACCAGAACCTGCAGGATAGGGAGAGATGAGCACCAAGGCATTGAGGTCGCTGGGCCGGCCCTCGGTCGAGACGGCTGCCCCTGGCTGATAGGCCCAAGCCACGGTAAGGTTAGCTCCTTCACCCACCGCGATCATCCCAAACTTGGCCACGTTGAGATCACCCCGGTTATGCCGGTCGAGCAGAAACACATAGGCTGCCTGAAGATCCTCGGCTAAAAGCGAACGGTCGCTGGCACTCAGTGCCCGCCTGGGGTTCTGGCCCTGACCTCGGAGGTCCATGCTGAAGACAGCATAGCCTTCCTCTTGTAAGTGCTCGGCTAGCCCTTGTCCCTTGAGCTCGGCTACGGGCTCTTCAAAATCCTTACGCGATCGATTGGCCTCATGTACGAGCATGACAACCGGCGCGGTCGAGCCCAGCTTGGATGGGTAAAACGAGGCTACCAGCGGACTGCCGTCGAACGAGTGCAGCTTGAAGGTGTAGTGATAGGTTCCAGCCACGACCGCCTTGGCTTTCCCCTTAGGATTGGCCCTATCAGCTTTAGCCAGGGGATCACCTGCTTCGGGACGGACTTTCTTGAGTGGTGCGCCGCCCTGGTTGCGAATGCGACTGCGGTTCTGCCCCGGTTGTGCCTGAGCTGCCGCGATACTGACTGTCACTAGGGATACCATAACCGCTGTTAGCGCCTTCCCGGCCCACCCACCATGCCCGCTTTGCATCGTCTTTGCATCCCCTCAGTATATGTACTCGTCTGGATCAAACTTTCTTCTGGGCAGCTCCAGTCACTCATCGTAAGATCCAGCGCACCAATGGACAAGTGCGATGAGTTCGAAGCAGGAGGATGGACGCAGGCTGAGTGTGATTGCTGGCAACATCATCGGCTCGGGCTGCGCACCGCAACATCAAGAAGACCCAGTTTCCCTTGTTCCATTCTCTCTGCCGGTTCACGGATGATATGGTCCAGCCTCTGGCGCTGGCTGAAAGCATCTGAGAGCGATCAAGCTATTTGATGCACTTTGGATCGAGATAATCGATGGGATGTCCTCGATTTGACGGGGTATCCAAGTACCGGTGGCCTCTCCTCTGTTGTGTCTGCTTGGGTGATGACA
>JBEKTN010000460.1:0-5665 GCA_049516015.1 Isosphaeraceae bacterium
CGAGCCCGCCCCCCCCGAACCTGACCGCAACTAGCCCCCGCTTTCCGCCGACCGCCGGCTTACGTCTGAACTGCAGCGCCTAGTAATCCCGCATTGACGCATTCATCGGCTTTTTGTAGCCTCTCGTGCGACATAGAAAACGAGACAGTGTTTCCAACGAACATAGCTTACATCAACTGCGAGTCACGTGCTTGAATCATTCCCCGTAGGTTGAGCTTTTAATCAGCAGCAGACACACTCCTCATTTGTGACTTACTCAAGGAAGAGTTACCATGCATTACCTGCGCTCGTTCTCCGTGTTTCTGCTGGCTCTCGCATTGCTGCCCGCCGTCAAGACGTTCGCCAGTCCCATGACTTTTCAGGTGACCGGGGGTGACCCTCCTGGCTTTCAGCAGACGCTCACCGATCCTCCCTACGCTGGTTTCGTGAATACTTTGATTAGTATCAACGTACTGCCTAGTTCCGATGCAATCGACCTGTCAGCCGGAGGATCGGTGCTCCTTGGAAGTTCTGCCGTAGGGAGCGGACACATCAGTTCTGAAGAGGACTGGGTGGCGAAGGGCTCGTTTTCGATAGAGGGATTGCTCAAGACATCCTCTACTGACCCAGGGATTCAGATCACAATGAGTGGCAACGTAACTGGCTCGTTTAGTGAGCTTCAGGGTTTTCAATCGACCTGGGTAGGCCGCTTCTCAGGCACGGTGAACTCAGTCACATTCCCGACGGGAACGCCTGCGTCTGAGACCCAAAGTTTGCTTAATGCACTCGGGGATCTATCCCGCTTTCACATTGATGGTGGGGTTTCCACCGGTGGGGTTCTCCTCAACGACTACGGGCAGATACCGAGCTACACGCTATCGATGTCGTTCAACGTTGACCCGAATGAGAATCCCGTCCCCGAACCTGGTTCGTTCGTCGTGTTCGCTCTCCTCGCAACCGGCTATGGCGTTTTCCATGCCGCTCGTTCAAGGAAGCCAGCCTAACAAGCCGATCGTCAGGAACGATGACTTGACCAAGCTGGTCACGTCGGCTTCCTCACCATTAAACGGTGGATCAGATGGGCTCTGAGCGGTGCCCACGTTTGCGTCATGCTCTGCTTCACCGCCTCCCCACCCTTGGCCGTTCTGTCCGTGATGACGTACCTGACGCCCGCCTCCACCTCGAACAGAACCCCCTCCATGACCTCCTCCACCACTGCCCGAAGCGCCCTGGCTCCCATGTTACGTAGCAGGGCTATCTTGGCGATCTCCCGAACTGCCGCATCCGTGAACAACAAATCCGCACCGTGAAACCGAACGAGTTTTCTGAACTGCTGGATCAATGACCCCTTCGTGGATTGAAGAATCCGAGCGAGCTCTTCCACGCCGAGAGCATCCAGCGGCGCTATCACCGGCAGCCGTCCGATCATCTCAGGGATCAACCCGAAGGCTTCCAGGTCTTCCGGCTTCACCTGCCGCAGCAACCCATCAGCAGCCACCTGGCGGTTTTCAGGCATCTGACCGAAGCCGAACCCACCCCGCCCGAGCCGCTTGGCGATAATGTCTTCCAGCCCAACGAAGGCCCCGCCGCAGATGAACAGGACGTTGGACGTGTCGAAGGGAATGCCAGGCTGTTGAGGATGCTTGAAGCCACCCTGCGGGGGCACCGTGGCGATCGTGCCTTCGAGAAGTTTGAGCAAGCCGTGCTGGACCCCACCTGATCCTCTGGTCGTGCAACCACACGAGTAAGTTCCCCCGCAACCACCGTTTCGTGCTGGGCGAGCGGATCGAGCGAAACCTCTACGGGCTGCTCGAAACGCTGATCCGGGCGAAGTACACCAAGCAGCGTCAGCGGCTCCTGGAAGACGCCAACCTTAGCCTTGAAGTCCTCCGCTTCCAGATGCGGCTTGCGAAAGACCTGCAATACCTGAAGGTCGAAAGCTACGCCTTCGCCGCCAAGAGCATCGATGAGATCGGGCGGCTGGCTCCCTCCTTCAATCGCCAACACAAAACCACACGCTGAGCAGGGATCGCAGGAGGGTATGATTGTTGTCTCGGTAACGCGATGCATATCACCGCATCCGTATTCATTAATGACGACGAATCGGGCCTGCACGAGGACTACAAGCAGTGGCTGGAGCGACTGGCTCCGTTTGACGCCTCGCCCCAACGGTACAGGCACAACCGCACCGGCGAGGATAACGCCGACGCCCACATGAAGCGGCAGGTCATGGGCCGCGAGGTCGTCGTGGCCATCACCAAGGGCAAGCTCGACTTCGGGCCATGGGAACAGATCTTCTACGGCGAGTTTGATGGGAGAAGAGCCAAGCGGGTGCTGGTCAAGGTCATCGGGGAGTAGGCTGAGGTAGGAGGACCAGACCCGGGCGAGGGCGCCGGCCTTTCTACGTTTCCTCGCGACGGAGCCTCGATCTCAGGTCGGGAAGATGTCCGGGCGGGCCGATCGAAACGCCCTGATCCGCTCCTCGGCCCAGCCTTGCTCTTCGGGAGTCAACGGGGGATCGCATGGCCGGTCGTAACGGATCCGCCGCGCGTAACGCCCGCCGACGTACACATGCTCAAAGGCGGCCTGCAAATCGAGCACGACATCGGGATCGTCCTCTTCAAGCGGTATGTTCAAACGTGGAAGTCGTTCGTGCAGTTTGCAGGGGTAGAGCTCATAACGATTGCGGCGCGGCCAGCGACTGACACAGCACAGAGAGTCGAACGGTTTCAGCTCCTCGACGCGCCACTCGGGGATTGCCAGAACATGCCGGCCCCGGCGGAGCAAGTCGATCTCGATGAGGTGACATTCGCGCGCCAGAGTCTCCTCTTGCTTGGCTTGATAGGAGACGCGGCCTGGTCCGGCGGCTTTATTGGTCGGGCTCACGACCTCGATCAGAGCAACGAGTTTCATTTCATTGTACGAGTCAAGGATCTCGATTCGCGTTTCGTGAACCTCCAGGTCTTCGACCTCGACGATCACGGCCGAATCCGACTCTGACTTATCGGTCAGCACGTCGTGCTCCACTCCGCGGACTCGCTGGATCCAGACGTCGGGGATTCGCCGTTGCGGTCCTTCGATGAAGACCCGCTCCTCAATCGATGTGATGTAGCGAGGGTCGAGTTTGGGCTGAAGCTGATCGGCGATCGTCACAATCAGCCGCGCGTGCACGCTCTCCCAGAGGACGGGATGTTCGAGGAAGGGGTCCGTTCCTGGAAAAGGGCAATTCATCAGCGCGGCCTCGTACGACGGCGAACTTCCCAAGCTTCTTCATCTTACTCGCAGGGCGTCAGGTGCGGAAGCCGACCTATCAGGGCCGTTTCATTCTCCGATTGGTATTGACGGGAACTGCACCAACGCCTCGGGGTGGCACATCTCGTGGCGGTTCGCCGCCGCCAAGCTCGCCTCGCCCGAGAAGGAGTCCTGCTCGATGATCGAGTTCCAGAGCACAGCCATCACCCGAGGCCCCGACCCCTTGCGCACCCAGCCGGCGTCCTCCTGTACCGTCCCGTCCCGCCGCCCGGTCCGGTTACTTGGCATTTTGAGCTGCCCGATCTTGAGGGGCGGAGCTTGTCTCCGTGCTAGCTTCCGGCATGGCCAGCCCTTCAATGTCCCGTCTTAGAGCGACCCGGAATTGGGTTCGTTTTGCATAAAGAAGTCCGAATCCATCTAACGTTAACTCTGTGAGGCCAAGAGATTTGTGGCCGATCTCCATTGGCTTCGTTTTGGCGCTTTTCTCGCACCGCCAGCTCCCTCGCTTCCGCTTCACTGACCACTGACTACTGGCCACTGTTCTCGTGCCACTGACCACTCTTCTCTCGCCACTCGCCATTATTCCGGCGTCACCGGGCGGACACGCGTCGCGCAGTTTCCGCGCCTGCCCGTCCCATTCCGCGTCGGTATGGGCCACCCGATCCAGAGTCGGCCGAGCTTGTCTGCGTGCCGGCTTCCGGAGTGTGTAGCCCTTCGATGCCCCGTCCTGGAGCGACCTGGAATTGGGTTCGTTTTGCATAAAGAAATCCGAATCCATCTGACGTTAACTCTTTGAGGGCATAAGATTTGTGGCCCGAATGTCATTGACATAAGGCCTAGCACCTCGGGGCCAGCGCTCACTAAACCGTTGCCCCGGTAAGTACTTCCAGCATGAAGTTTTCGTTCCAACCACAACCGCGACGTTTCATGGCGATGCTCTGGCCGTCGGGATACTGCTTCAGGAGTGACAAGGTAAATCGATTGAGCCAAGCAAAGTTCTCCCGCAGCGCCTTCTCACGGATCCGCGACTCGTCCTCGCGATAGGTCATATCGAGAACCCAATGGCAGCTATTTTCGATACTCCAGTGACTCCGAACGGCTCTGGCGAACTGCTTCACGCCCATGGCCAAACTGCTGATGTAGTAGCGGACATCGATCGTCTCCTTCCCGTCACGAACGCACAGCGACGTTACGATCCCGATCGACTTCAACCCCTTCCACAGCGCAAAGCCTGGTAGGTTCTCGGGGGGCTGGGAACTGGAGATAAGTTCGCATCTCCTCACGTCCATGACCCTTTTCAAACGTTATATGCTCATGTTTTGTATCAAAGTCTCCGTCGAGCTTTTCGTTGATGTGATCGATGACCGCCTCATGCAGCGTCTCCTGGTTCCCCTTCAGCCCCAGGACATAGTCGGCCTCCCCATCTATGATCACTGCCGCGATCGCCTTTTGGGTTCCCATCGCGTCGATGGTGATGATCGCCCCTTTGATGTCTACCAGCCTCAGAAGCTCGGGAATTGCCGTGATTTCGTTCGATTTCTCAGCGCATGCCACCTGACCCAGCGACAGGCCGTACTCGCTGGCCCAGACGCTGACCGAATGCAAGGCGCCCAGGCCGTTCACGCGATCGTGGCTCCGCCGTGCCGTCTTGCCGTCCACCGCCAGAACGGGTTGCTCCACGCCGCTCGCCGCGGCCGCCGTCGCACGCAACGACTTCAACCAATTCACAAAACAGGCTTGAAAGATACCCGGGCGCACCGCCATTAGCACGCGACGAAAGACATCCTTACGTGGTATGCCGTTGGGCAAGTTGAGCTGTTTCAAAAGGAACTCTTCTTTGGAAGCGGCCCACTTGGCAATCCCGGTTGGTCCGTTCGCACCGGCCAACACGGCCATCAAAGCGATGACGATAACACTGGTCAACGGATGTCGCCGATTGACGGTGGAGCGAGGGTCCTCCAGCTTCTCAAAATGCAGGATGACCTCGTCCAAAGAAATATGCCGAATGTCTGACATTGTTCGCTCTCCGCGCGGTGCCGTGATTGGAGTCACACAGAGAACGGTATACAAAAAACCTGCCCAGGGCGCAATCCCTACAGATTGCCATATCTACCCAAAGTGCGCGCTAGCCGTGAGCACCCAGGCGGTTGTGATTACTTAGTGGTCCGTTTCACAAATAACGTCGCGGATTCGGCAGACTTTTGGTAGAGGGAGGTGGACTCCTCAAAAAGCCCGGCAAGGAAAGGATGCCGCCATGCCAGGACCGAGGCCTGCTCTCTGTACCTTCCCTGAGGATTTCCTGCAAGAGGCCCTGGACACCGTGTCCCGCCGAACTGTGGCGGTCCAGACCGTCCAACGCTTTCGGCTTGTGCTGCTTCTTCATGAGCAGCCCTCCCTGGGAAACGATGAAGCGGCCGAGGCGGTCGGACTGTCC
>JBEKTN010000461.1:0-5596 GCA_049516015.1 Isosphaeraceae bacterium
ACACATCGGACCAACTCTCTTCTCACAGAGAAAGGAGGCCTTCGCCATCGCCGGAACGGCGCAACAAAAACTGGCAGAAGTCCGCTCATAATTCGCCGGCCCTTTTTCATCAGCCCACCCCAGCCCTCTCCCGCGAGGGGAGAGGGAGCCAGAAGTCCCTTTGGCCAAGAGTGTTATTGCTAATTCAACGGTATTGAGATTAAGCCAGGGCGATTAAGCCAAGAAAAAGGCCGGGGATCAGCCGCACGATTCGCGGCATAACACCCGGCTGCTCATACACTTAAGCGGAGAGTGTGGGATTCGAACCCACGTCGCAGCTTTCGCCACGAACGGCATTTCCAGTGCCGCACCTTGGCGAGGAAACCTGGCAGAGGACGGATCATGCGGCTCAGCGTGTGCTCGCACTCACGTCCGCCACCAGAACCCGGCGAGCGTTGGTTCACATACGCACAGAGTGCTCTTTGCAGGACATTCCGCTAATCTCGATGCTTCTCGATGAGATTCAACCACGCTTGACGACGGATGATCGATTCGCGGCACGAGGCACGGAATGAACGGACTTGACGGCAGCCCGAGACCGACGACCGCCTGGGAGACCTTTGTCCTGGCGTCGTGTGCTCGCCTGGCGCAGTTCCCGCAGGTCCACCTGGCCCCGAAGTTTCCTCCGGGCCGGCTGAACCTGGCGTTGCGCGCGCAACTGCCGCTCATGGAAAATGAGCTGCTGGTGGCGCTGATCGACAGCGATGCCGGGGGCTTTCAGAGCGAGATCATCTTGACGACCGCGCGGCTTTACTGGTCCCAGCGGGATCGCGGTGACGCCGGCGGCCGCAATGGGTTGAAGAGTTCCGTGCCGATCCGGGTTTTCGGAATGGATTACGCCCTGATCCCGCAGGGGGCCAGTGTCGTGCCAGCGGGCGAAGGAGCGGTCCAGATCGCGCTCGGGTCCGGTCAATCGCTGCCGCTCCAGGGCGGTGGCAAACATCTCGCCGAAGCGCTCGCTGGTTACCTGCGGACGGTCGGAGATGCAGCCCGCAAGGGCGTGGACCCCTCGCTTGACGGGCTCGATCCCGCGCTGGTCCGGCGCATCGCCCTGGCCCTTCCCAAGGTGGCCTCGGCCACCCGGCGCATGCGTACGTTGAACACAGATCTAAACACTTTTAGACGCGACTTGATGGCGGCGACCCCTCGCGTCGTGGTCACTCCGCTCTTGCTCGCGGCCTGCATCCTGGTGTTCGTGGTGATGGTCATGAGCGGTGTTGACCCGTTCCTGCCGTCGGCCCAGCAGCTTCTCTCGTGGGGTGCCAACAACGGGGCGCGGGTCGTGCTCAGGCATGAGGCATGGCGACTGCCGGCCAGCGTGTTCATCCATGGCGGAGTGCTCCACCTGGCAGTCAACATGTGGTGTCTCTTCAACATCGGGCCGCTGGTCGAACGATTCTTCGGCAATGTCGCCACCGCGGTACTCTACCTCGCAGCCGGGGTCGGCGGCGCTATCGCCAGCATGGCGACACTGCCGGTGCGGGGCAGCGTGGGGGCCTCGGGGGCGATTTTCGGGCTGCTCGGAGCCCTGCTGGCATTCTTGCTCGTCAACCACCGTTCGGTTCCCGCCACGGTGCTCAGACCCTTGCGATCGAGTGCTCTGAGCTTCGTGGTCTTCAACACCCTGTTCGGCGCGGCGGTGCCGATCATCGATCAGTCGGCCCACGTCGGCGGACTCGTGACCGGATTTCTGGGTGGCCTGGTGTTGATCCGGCCATGGCCCGTGACCCGGTCCCGCTGGCTCACCCTGAGGCGCCTGACGCTGGGATTGGCGCTGGTGGCCGCGGTACTCGGCGCGGGCTTTGCCGCGGTGCGGTGGAGAGAGCGCACCCTGCCGCCTCAGGCCCGATTTGACGACTTCATGGACCAAGCCGCCCCCGCGATCGATGAGTTCAATGCGGTTTCCCAAGCATTGCCCCAGGTCGATGAGTTCGAGGCCCGGTCGGCAAGCGCGGCATCCAGGCGGGATCTCTCTCAGACGCTCCGCAAGCTTCAGGCGCGTGCCGCCGCTAATCGGGATCGGCTGGGTCGAATCGTCACGCCTGATCCCGGCCTCCAGTCCATGTGCCAGGCCTTGATCGACGGCCAGACCGCTCAGCTCGCCACGCTCGCCGCCGGGCTCGAGTATCTCGAGACCCGAAATCCAGAGCGCCTGACGGGACCCTCCGGTGTGCGCGCCGGCCAGGCCGCAATGAACCGTGCCGTTCACGACTTTCAGGATCACCGGCGCGCGTTTCTCGAGACCCACGGGCTGATCACGCGCGGCAATGGCCCCCGGCTGTGATGCTTTGTCGTCTCGCCCGGGATGATTTCGTGAATCCTTGATTGCCGGCCCTCTTGCGTCGTTGAAAGCGGCATGACTCCATGATACGCTGTTGAGCCGTTCGACTTCGCCACCCGTACCGAGGGGTCGGTTCTCGAATGGTCGACAGCGGCAGGCGCCGCGGACTGCTCGCCGTCCGGAGCGGTCGGAGACTGGATGGTCTCAACCCACGACCCTGGTCGTGCCTACTGGTTCTGGAGCCACTTCCGTGATCACGTTCTCTGCTCGGAACTTCTGCTCCTTGCTCGCGGGACTCTGCGTCTTGCTGGTGGCAAGCTCGTCCGGCTTCGTCGCGGGTGCCGATCTGGACGACTACGTGAAGAAGCCCGACGCTGCTTTTTCCTGGAAAGAGACGAGCAACCAGACCACTCCGGCGGGAACGATGCACACGCTCGCCCTCAGTTCCCAGGTCTGGCAAGGAATTACCTGGAACCACGAACTGGCAATCTACGACCCCGCCGACCTGACTTACCCAGATTCGGTCCTGCTATTCATCACGGGCGGAGGGACGGGCGGCAAGTCGGGCGACGACGACCACAAGCTGGCGTTCGCCCTGACAAAGGCGACCGGTGCGCGGGTCGCTGTTCTCCATCAGGTTCCCAATCAGCCGCTCCTGGGCGACAAGCGCGAAGACACCCTGATCGCCGAGACCTTTGTCCGGTACCTGGAGACAAAAGACAAGAACTGGCCACTACTCTTTCCCATGGTCAAGAGCGCGGTCCGGGCGATGGATGCGGTGCAAGCTTGGGCGAGCGAACAAGGTAAGGGCGAGGTCAAGCGGTTCGTCGTGACCGGCGGCTCCAAGCGCGGCTGGACCACTTGGCTGACCGGCGCGGTGGACAACCGGGTGATTGCCATCGCCCCCATGGTCATCGTCATGCTCAACATGGGCGCGCAAGGCCCGAATCAGCTCGATGTCTGGGGCCAGTACAGCGAGCAGATTGACGACTACGTCAACCGCGGCCTGATGGAGCGGGCGAAGACTCGGGAGGGGACCGAACTCTGGAGCATGGTCGACCCCTTCACCTACCGCGACCGGCTCACCATTCCCAAGTTCTTGATCAACGGATCCAATGACCGCTACTGGACCCTGAACGCCCTCGACCTGTACTGGAACGAGCTGAAGGGACCGAAATACGTGGTCGAGCTTCCCAACGCGGGGCACGGGCTGGAGGTCCACCGCGACTGGGCCATCAACGGGCTGGGGGCGTTCTTCCGCCACTCGGTCACGGGCCGCCCGATGCCCGCGCTCTCGTGGTCGATGAAGAGCCCGGCCTCGGGAGATTCCACGCTCACGGTCCATGCCGATTCCGTTCCGCTTGCGGCACGGCTCTGGACGGCGTCGTCCGGGAATCGCGATTTCCGCGATTCGAAGTGGACCTCCTCGCCGCTCCAGGCCGGTACCACGATCACGGCCTCGATCGCGCGACCGGCCTCGGGACATCTGGCAGCCTTCGCGGAGCTGGAATACCCGATCGACGGCATCCCGTACCATCTCAGCACCACGTTCTTCGAGCCGGGGCTCCAGCCCAAGGAGCCGACCGCGGACAAGCGCTGAAGCCGTGGGCACGCGTCGCGGTTCAGGCGGGTCTGTGCCGAGCGAGCCTACTTCACTGGAGGCCTGCGAGGCAGGGACCACCAGGCGGCATCGAAGGCGGCTTTGGTCTCGTCGTCGAGAATCATGTCGGCGGCGGCGAGAGTGGCCGTGAGCTGCTCCGGCCGGCTGGCGCCCACGATTGCCGAGGTGATGCCGGGCTGGGCGAGGACCCAGGCGACGCTGGCGGTCGCCAGGTTGAGAGCGCGTTCGGCGCAAAAGGCTTTCAGGCTGGCGACCGCCTCGAACTGGGCCGCGTGCCAGTACCGGTCGCGGTAGAGCTCACCGGCAGCTCCCAGCGTGAACCGCGTGCCCGGCGCCGGGGGCGCATCGCCCCGGTGCTTGCCCGAGAGAAAGCCGCCGGCCAGCGGGTTGTAGGCGATCACGCCGATTCCCTGGTCGCGACACAATGGGAGCAGTTCGGTCTCGATGTCGCGGTGGAGGACGTTGTACCTGGGCTGGAGGCAATCGTAACGGGCGAGTCCATGCAGGGCGCTGGTGCCCAGCGCCAGGGCTAGCTGCCAGGCGGGATAGTTCGAGCAGCCGACGTAGCGGACCTTGCCGGAACGGACCAGGTCGTCAAACGCGCGCAAGGTCTCGTCGATGGGTGTTTCTGGGTCGGGCGAGTGGGCCTGGTAGAGGTCGATGCGATCGGTCCCCAGTCGCCGCAGGCTTGCGTCGCACGCAGTCAGGATGTGACGCCGCGAGAGCCCCTGGTCGTTGGGCCCGTGGCCGACCCGGACCCGGCACTTGGTGGCCAGCACCAGCCCGTCGCGCCGGCCCCGCTCGGCCGCCAGCCAGCCGCCGATGACCTCCTCGGTGAACCCCGCCGTCTCGGGCTCGGGCGGGATCGGGTACGCGTCGGCCGTGTCGATGAGCGTCACGCCCTGTTCGTACGCCTCGTCGAGGATCTTCCTCGACGTCGCCTCATCGGCCTGCCCGGCGAACGTCATCGTTCCCAGGCAGATATTCGAGACCTTGAGCCCCGTCCGGCCCATTCGCCGCTGTTGCATGGTGTGGCCTCCCTCCCTTGGGCGCGTCGCCGCGAAGCACTCTTCGTTGCAGGTTAATACTACAGCGCTGGCTTGCAGAGCCCAATGCCGAGACTCCTCGTTGAACTCAACCATTCCAGAGCTGCCAGGATCCGGGTGGCTGGCGGCGGAGCCGGAGGCGACGCCCCAGACGCACAGGCTTCGGCCCTGGTGCTTCCCTGCGGTCAGCCCCAGCCACCTAAGCGTCTTTCCCCATCATGGGATACAACGAATCACGGTGGAGTTCAGCGGGAAGTCTCCCAATGCCTCGGCCACGGCGGATCCGACGATGCATAAATTAGAAACGGGGACGTAGCTAGAATCGAGAACTAGCTGCGTCCCCCTCTCGACACGCGCCGTCAATACTAGCTGCGTCCCCGTTTCCGTCCGGGCATCGATGAGAAGCGCTGGGTCGATGGCGTGCTGGCCCGGAAGAAGAGCCTGGGGTTATAATCGTGTCTGGAGGCATCCCATGAGAACGATCACAATTGAAGTCCCGGATCACTTGCCACCCGAGATTGCCGCGTCGACTGAGAACCTCGCGAGTGCGTTTCGCCTGGCCGCCGCAATCTTCTGGTACGATCGTGGCTTGATCTCCCAGGGCAAGGG
>JBEKTN010000462.1:0-5551 GCA_049516015.1 Isosphaeraceae bacterium
AGAGAACATATTACCTTGTGTCGTTGTCCCTTGTCGGTGAGGACGGACTCGACCAAAAGGAAATTCACATAGGTTTTGTCTTTGTATCGGCGGACTGTCTTGCGGATGTACATGGTCACTATAGATGACGGAACATCCAGTGAAATTCAAGATGAACATCGTCGGAATTAGTCACTATTTTGGAGATCTCGTCACCAACAGCCCGGATTCGGTTGTCGTTCTTATCCAGAGGTCCTATCTTAAGAGCAAACATGTTACACTGCATCGACTGCGCAAAATGACGAATTTCTCTCCTAATTCTTTCCTGCGAAAGTTGGGTTAGCCACTGCCCCGGTCAGTCCCTCTCCTTGGGTCGCCAGAGTGTCCCGTGGGAGCCATCGACGTGGAAATTCCGCTCTTCATCTGTTACGCCAACTGCTGCCGGTCGGTGCTGGCTTACTACCTCTATCGCCATCTGCACGCAGACGACCCCGCCCTGTCTGCCGGTCTGTTTGCGGGAGAATGTATCAACGACCGTGCGCTCGGGATGCTGAGACACTGGGGCATCGATGCCAGCGGGCACTGCCCCCGCCAAGTGGACCGTGAACTCTGTGACCAAGCGAGTGCCATCTTCGTGATGGCTCCAGCACACCTTCGTCGCCTGCTGAGGCTCTACGGCGACTATCTGGACCGGAAGACCTACCTGTTCGCCGACCCCTTCAGCAATCCTCGATCATTCCATCATGGCGAATACAAGGTCTACGACCCGTCCTTCGATCCCCGACCAATTGAGGAGTTGATCCACGCATGTCGCTGGATGCGAGAACGGGTCCAGCAGATCGGGCTGGCGTTGCGGAGCACAGGCAATACTCTGGTTGCAGCGTCTCAGTATCTCCCGTTGATCGAAACGGTCGATCCTGATGATATCTGAAGCGGTGCTACGAACCGCCTTCGTTTCTGCTGACGGTGGGTTCGTAAGGTCACCGGTCGATCATGCTCGTCATCGCAGCCGCCCCAGAGCAATCTTGACGTATTTCTCTTCCCTCTCGATCCCCAGATAACGACGCCCACATCCCTTTGCAGCCACAAGCGTCTGACCGCTCCCGCAGAACGGATCGGGGACCAGATCATCCGACTGGGAAAAAGTCTTGACCAGTTGCTCGGCAAGCCCCAGTGGGAAGACCGCAGGGTGCTCAAGACCCGGCTCGTTGCCACCGACGTTAGCGACAATCACATCAGTGATTCTGTCAGTCGCGGCCGGGAAGGGAGCCACTTTCGCGGGCCAAAGCGAGCCAGCTATCGGGCCGCAGAATCGCGATCTTTCGTGGGAATGCTGATATCCGCTCCACCAAAGACGCGATTGGCGCGGCGTGGGCGGTGGGGATGGCCTCCAGCGGCGACGGTTGCGCTCACTTCAGAGCCATCCATAGAGCGGACGTGAAAAGGCCGATGGAACCTGGATCGACGGATGACGCTGATGCCAGCACATGATTCACAGAGCCCGGAGTAAGCGTCGGCCACCGGATGGCCGGAACCTGCGCGAAGCGAATGTTGCGCAGGGCTTTGACGCCGGCGCAAGGCGTCCGCAGCCGCTGGGCTCGAGATGTCGCCTCGCGCGGGCGATCTCTCGAAAGGATGGGTGGGGCTGCAAGCCTTTAGCACCTGCAAGCCCCACGCCCATCTCTTGTGGAACCCGTAGACGGGATCGCCTTGGTGCGAATGGGCTCAGTTCGAGCTGCAAGAAGGCGAGTCTCATTTATGCTCGCGTGAACATATGCTTGTCATGCGCGTGTTAGTGAGTGCCGTTGCCCGCCAAAACGACCGCCCAAGCCACCGCGATCAGAACCAGCTTTCTGGCCGGCAACCAGCAGCTTTTCGCGGGCCACCGTAATCAGGCCCAGCCTCGATTGTTGCCCGCTGGCAACCAGCAGGATTCGCGGGCCACCACGATCAAGCAAACACCCTAGCGTTTCTTGAATTTGCCCCGAGCAGCTTATACAACGTCGGAGCAATGTCAAGTCCCGCCCGATGATTTTCCCCACGGGATATGGAGACCCAATGAGCGATCGATGACTACCCACTGCCCGCGTCGACGAGACGACCCTGCACTCGTCATCCGAATCAGCTCAGGACGTTGCCAATGCCCCGCTCCGTGCTCGCCAAGACCTGATATGAGGCTGGTCCGCTTCCGCCGCGATCGACTCGTCGCGGCCCTGGCCCGCTAAGAGCGCAAAAGTGGTACCCCAATTCGCTGCGACTGACATGTCCGCCTGCAATTCCATGATCTCCATCAGTTTCTTGCGGACAAGCTTTCCGGTCTTTTCAGCGTCATGCCGCACTTCGTCAGGAACGCTCATAGAAACCCCAATCGTTTATAGGTTGATCGTTCCAGCCCAGCCAGACGCTCACGGCACGAACCACGGATCGTCCTGGATGGCTTTCATGCACTCGTCCACCGAGAGGGAGTCATATATCCCAACCCACTCTCCTGTGTGACGCATGAAATAGAGGGCGAACTTGCCGTCGCCGAGGGATTCCATCCTGGCGAACTTCGACTCGAACGTGGGGGAGAGGGCGTTCGGGCCTGGGCAGGTGTAGGTCGAGAAGAAGTAGAAATAGTTCCTGTACCACTTCACCCCGATGTCGGTGATGTAGTTGGACTGCGCCTCAACGGGCGGCGGCAGAACGTGCTTAGGCTTCAACACGTTGTCGATCAAGTCCTTGGCTTTCGTTTCTACCTCGGCCTTGATCGAGGCGGTTACGGAGGCTCTTTTCTTTGCCGGGCGGATATTCCACGGCTCTCTTGGTTTTGCCATCGTCATCAGTCCTTTCGACGTTGCAGCATGAGGAGGGGTCACTCTCCTTCAACAACTTTTTCCACCGGCTCCGGGTCGGCCAATCGGTGACCCCTTTCCGACCTCGATCAAAGCCGACGCTGGCAGCCCGCTGGTGCGGACTAGTGCCTCGGAGTCGCCGAAAGGGATCAGCCCAAGTGAGCTATGCGGGGTGATGCGGTGATTCCGAATTGGGCTCGGACGCTTGAGCGTCTTGCTGACCGGCCTTCCTGGTTTTCCCAAGGAATGAGAACACAAGGGCGACGATGCCGCCCGTGAGGAACCCTGCTCCCCAACCGATCGCTTCGCTGACTTCCGTGATGATGTTGCTTCCGAAGGTCGGGCGAAGACGTTCTCCACTCACAGCCCCGCTGAACCCCCAAAGCAGGAGGCCCATTCCCAGGCCCATCGCTATCACTGCGAAGATTCTTGCGAGTCGCCGCCCCACAACGGGATTGATCAGCCCCCAGACCAACAGTCCGACGAGAAGAAGTCCTGAGTAAACTGCATACTGAGGGCCACCTTTCCCATACGTCATGAAAAACCAGCCCAGCACCGCCACGCCGACAGCCGTGGCAATGGTGGCGTAGAGCTTCGTGTACCTCTCTTGCACTGATAAGTTGCTGACGCCCCAGATCAGCAGCCCTACGGCAAGCCCGAGCAATACGAAAGGGAAAAACGGTTCCATGACTTCGCCCCCCTCCTGAAACCGAGTCCGATCTCACCACCGCATGAACCGCTCCTATCCTACCGAGCCATCCTGCGGTATTCAAACCCCTCCGCCACCCAGCCATAGACCGCCCCACAGAGACACAACGGCGCAAACGATGCGACCCTGAAGCTCTTCACCAAGTCGAGGAAGATCCATCCCAGGAGGCAGTATGCGATCCAGGTAACCAGGAACTCGGGGACGGTGTCCCCCCGGACGCCAGAAGGACCAGGAGACCCGCTTCGAGAAGTAGAGCAGGATGTAACCGTTGGCCAGGATGACGGCGGCTTTGCGTAGCTAGCCTTGTATCATGGCGAGTTCTTGGGCGGACACGGTCCGTTAGTCACCGTGGACTTGCTGACGGGTGTCTCGAAGGAGATGCCTGAGCTAGCCAAACGGCAAAAGATCGGTCAGGATGAACTCATCGACAAGGGCGCTTCATTTCGAGAAATACGCACTTACCCGCTTCTCGAACTGCTCGCCCTTGATCTTGGCACCCCAGGTGCTCGGGATCTTCACCAGCCGTTTCACCTCTTCATACGACAACCCCGCCTCGATCAGTTTCTTGAGATTCGGAAGAAACACCTCCTCGAAGAACCTGCCCATCTTGTGAGCGACCTGCTTGTCGAACGATTGGGCGGTGATCGTCGTCTTTTTCTTCTTCTCGGCGGCTTCCTTCTGGGCTTGGAACTCCTCGTGGTGTTCCTTGCGGATGCCCAGGCGTGCCTGGGCTCCCATAATCGCCGCCACCATGCCCCGCTGTTTTGCCTCGTCGTCGTTCAGCCCGTCGAGCAGGGCTTTAGCGTAGGCGTAGGTGGCGAGGATGTCGAACTTGCCGATGGACACGTTGTCCGGTGGCTGCTTATTGGTCATTCCGATGACACCCCCATAGAGGGTAAGAGCGGGAAACTTGGACCGCAATGTAGCATAATCGATGTCGAATCGAGCCATCCACCAGCGGGCGGCTCGCCTCACCAGCCGCCCAAAGCGCTTGGCGATGTGCCCCTGACCGCACGTAATCGCCGACCCGCTTCATGGAACTTTCCGTTGAGCTTACAATCACCGGCACTTCTCGGGAAACATTGCAGCGGAGGACGATCATGACTTCGGTGGTTTACATCGCCGACAGACGCATGCCCCCCTTCCAGACGGATAGCATGTCGGCTGATGTGGTCTGTGCGGGTGACAGCATCACTGGCTGGAATAACTTCGGGGGCGTGAGGGACTGGCCTTATCGCACCTACCCGGAGTTCCTCCAGGGGCTCTGCGAATCTCTGGGATTGAGGATCGCCAACGGGGGCATCGCCGGGGAAGTCAGCCCGAACGGGGTCGGTCAGGTCCGGGACTACCTGGGCTTGTTCCCGAACGCTCGGTACTTCGTGGTCGGCTACGGCACCAACGACCTCGGGATGTGGCCCGAGGTCGAGCGGACCAGCCCCCGGATTATCGAAAACCTCACCCAGATGGTGCGTTCCATCCGGGACGACGGAAGGCAGCCGATCCTCCTCAACGTGCCGTATGCGAACGAGTCGATGTTCCCCCGGAGGGTCGCCGAGGATCTGCGCCACATGAGGGACTACCACAATGAGCGTCTGACAGCACACTGCCTGGAGAACCACGTCCCGCTCGTCGATATCGCCTCGAAGCTTCGGGACGAGCATTTCGCCGACGAGTTGCACCCGAACGACGAAGGGGCACAGGTGATCGCCACAGAGGTCTTCCGGGTGCTCAGCGAGGTGCGAACGACGGAGGGACTTGGGTAGACGAACCGGTCATGTCCTCATCAGGTATGCGGAAGGAACAGCATCCGTCAGCCACACGCCGTTCGCAGACAACAGAAACCTGTGCCCATCATGGTACATCCTCCCTGCAAGGCATCTGGTAGAGCCACGACTCACAGCCCACTCGTGATTAGCGACAACTACATTTCCCCACGGCGACAATTACGATTCCCCACGAGTCCAGGGTCGGTTTTCATGGTGATCCTCCAAACGGAGGGAGGATTACCATGGCGATTGTCACGGATCGA
>JBEKTN010000463.1:0-5504 GCA_049516015.1 Isosphaeraceae bacterium
CAACAAGTCGAACCGTCGGCTCCCTGCGGGGATACTGCGCCTGGTGCCACGCCGCCTGTGTGATCGCGCAACTCACGGTTCTGTAAGAAGATGCCACTGTATACTGTCAAAAACAAGTTTGAGCCCCAATCGCATGGCCTCCACGCTGCCCCGATCAACGCCGTCAATGTTCTGCTCTTCCAGGAACCGCTTCAGGCAACCACGATCCAGTACGGCGAGAATGGCAGCTTTCTGGATCACTGGGGACGCCTGGCATCTTGTTGACGTAAGTCTGCAAGCTCCCTACGATTTCTAGGGGGAAGCAGCAAGCAGGACCAGCATGCCACCATCAGCGAGTGACCCAATCCCAGACGAACTAGCCCCCCAAAAACTCTCTATTCCGCTGGCTGAATCCCAAGGAGCCACCATGCACGTCTTAAACACTCCGACCCGCCGTGGCTTCCTGAAAATCGCTGCTGCGGCAGCGATCCTGCTCACCCTCGTCGGCTCCCTTATCGCCGACGACAAGTCGCCCAATCAAATCCTTGGCGGCAAACCAGCGGACACGAGCAGCGGATCGAGTCGCTACTACGACGGTCACGGGCGTTTTGATGGGCACAGTACTGCCAGCGGCTCGACAACCCGCCTGTACGACAGCCAAGGGCGTATGACGGGGCGAGTGGATGCGTCCAAAGACTCAACACGAGTGTACGTCCGTAGCGGCTCGTTTGCCGGTCGCTCAACACTTTCGGGAAAAGACACTCGGTTCTACGACGGCAAGGGTTCGTTCAACGGGCGCAGCACTACGTCTGGAAATTCGACGAGGTTTTACGACAGCCACGGAGCTTATTCTGGGCGGGCGGAGACCTCGGGCGGCACGACGAGGTATTACGATAAGGCTGGGAGATATGTCGGGCGTAAAACGAAGTAGATCGGTATGCCCATCGCCTTCATTATCAACAGGTCTCGACTCCAAGATGACCCGTCTCTATTCCACAACCCACTCCACCAACCGACAGCCGGATGGAAGGTGGTGTTCGAGGCGTGACCTCTCTGCGAGTGACACCAGGATTCCCCACCGTCTACAAGGCGATCAATGAATTGAAGCGGAAGGACCACCGACAACCGGCTTATCCAGTTCTAGGAAATACTCACGATGACCGTGATTCAAGGATACACGCAGTCTTTGCTCCTGCCGCAACTTCGATCCCTTGCTCTAAGCAAGCGGCAGCGGGAGATCGTTGTTGAGGATGTGTCACGAAGGCTGGAATCTCTGCTGTCTCACTGGAGCGATTTAGCATTCCGACGCACCATCCTCGTTTTGGGGACCGAAGAGGCATCCTTCTGGGAACCTTACACTGCCAGTCTGGAAATCCGCTCGCTGGTCGTTGTTACTATCAGAAATAGCTTGATTGAAGACCTCGGCGCATCCCATCCATATACCAAGGTGCTGGAATCACGGAAAAAACAGCTTCGAGATGAGCAAATGCCTTCGATTACGAGCGAAGCCACGAAATATTTTGAAGCAGCGAATCTCGACGCTGTGCAGGTTCAGCCCAAACGGGATCTGTTTGGCGATCTACGTCGTCGATTTCCGAATGCATGGCATGCCTTGTCACTTCTTAGCGGTTCATCCGAGAATGAGATTGCCTGCGAACTGCCGATTGTGGAAGCCGAATCGATGGATTGTTCGGCTTCAAAGTGGGAGGTTCAGCACCGCAACGTGGTCGCGAGCGGAATCGATCCGAGGTTGGACGCTCACCTTGTGGACATGCTGAGACAGATCAAGCTAAGAGAAGTTCAGATGTTTTTTTCGCCCTCCTTCAAGTTCATCACAAGGAACCCTGAGAAGCTACTCTCCGTCATAGATTATGTTCTGCGATATGGTGGAACGCTGATGACGCTGAACTATCTCTTATCGCCCACCTATCTCGCTCGCCGAAATCCGTTGATTCGTCCGGCCCATTACACGTCTGAGACTGAGGCGCAAGTGGCCAGCCCTGCAGGTCTTAGCGAACGACACAAGGAGTTGCTGGCTTCGCTGTTTGGTGATGGCTGACATCGAACGCCGCTCTTCTGGCGGAACTGCCCCCCAGGGGTCGATCCCTGCGGCGAACGAGGCGAGTTTCACACGTTCTGTTATCGCTGCCCAGAGTTCCGCACTGACATGCTGGTGAACGTAGGCGATGTCGTTGAGCGAGATGGGTTCTGGTTCGCCGATCTCCGACCGACAGAGACCACTTGCGACGAGCATCCGGGCTATTGGAGCTTTTTCTTGGATCGTTGAGTTCCGTCATGGCTATCATCGGTGAGTGGTTCCGTCTTCGAGATCCACCAGGTCGGAGGAGAAAACATGTGGCGTTGCCCGAAGTGCCGATCCAAAGTCGATGATTCGTTCGAGGTTTGCTGGTCATGCGGGACGACCGCTGATGGCATCGAAGACCCGAACTTCGTCACCGCCGATGAAGCCGATCCGATTCCAGATGAAAAGATTCCCGAGGGAACCGATGTCGATGATCCTTTCGCAGACTTTGCAGGGACACCCATGCCAGCTCTCGTCGAATGCTAAATGGCAGGCAATACGATCGAGGCGAAGTTCATCGCCGACCAGTTGATGGAACAAGGCATCCCAGCAATCGCCGACAAGATCGACATCAACTTGACGATGGGCGGTTATCAGCCACAAATGTGGGGATATGGACCGAAGGTCCGTGTGCGAGAGGATGATCTTCCACGAGCCCAAGCCTGGCTCAAAGCCTACGAGCATCGTCGGAAGTCCAGGCAAGACAATCTGGACTGAGCGTTTGATTCAGCGCCATGACTTCCCTTTGGCTAATCCTGAAAGACTCTGGAACGACATCCGTATTACCAGGGCGGAGGACGACGATGAGCACAGCGACAACGACCACCTTTGAGGTCTCCAACGTCAAGCGGGCGACGCAACCGCTGCCCGAGGTTCCCTACAAGGAGGCGGTGGAGGCACTGCTCACATCGAACAAGCCTCTGAATTGCCCCGGAGGCATCGAGGTGAAGCGGAGCCAAGGTCTCCCGCACGTCCTACCAGAAGCTCCCGCCTCACGCCCGGTCGAAGCCTGCTCCAGATACCATGGTCGGCTGCTGGAACGGGTGGCGTACCACCCGGTGGTAGCCGCCGCTCATCGTGCCTTCATGGATCACCGCCCTCTATGCCTCTCGCCCGATATGATCTGGCTGATGATCATTCAGGGGGTCGCCAATCACATCAACGCCCACGCCGAGGAGCTACGACCGAGGATTGTCAGCCACCAGGGGAAGGTCACAATGCAAGTGCAGCGAGACGATTTCGTCAAGGGCTCGCCTGAGAATCCGTGGTCCGAGGTCTTCAACGAGTTCTCTGTGCAGATCCGGGATCATGTCGGACCAAACATCAACTTGTTCCTGCCAGCTTTTTCCACGACAGGTCCGGTGGAACGAGCCGCAGCCGAGGTCGTGCTGCTCGACGCCATGCAGTCCTACTTCGAGTACGTCGTCCGTACACTCTGTGGCATCCCCGCCATCACCCTGGAGGGGACACACGAGGACTGGAAGGCTCTCGCCGAGCGAGTGCAAGGCTTCAAGGCAATTGGGCTGGGATCGTGGCTTGAGGTCTTGGCACCGATCCTCAGACAGTTCGTGCGGGCGTCCCAGGGCGACGTTGCCCCGACATTCTGGCGGTCGCTCTACAAGCTCAACAACCGGAGCGGCGGTCCGGTGATCACTGGCTGGATCACGGTGTTCTTCCCGTACCTGAAAGTTTACCGAACCAGACGAGCCACCGTGCCTGTTAGTGAGTTTTTCGACTGAGCGAGGGGAAACCTCGATGCGATGCTCAATCCCGATGACAAACGTAACCAGGGGTGGGCTAAAGGACCCACGATTGAGCAATTGCCAGGTGGCTTGTCCAGAGCACCCTTCCGCTGGAACTACTTGGAGCGATCCTTCGATATTGGAGTTCCTCGGCGGGTTTGTGGGAGTTGCTCAGGACCAGGAGACGCTCACGCTGCGACCCGAGATCGGCTGGGCTGTGAGAGAAGCACCGGCGACTGGATGATCTGACCTCCCAGGGGCAATGGAAACCGCTAAGAAGTCGGTGTTTTGACATTCGCCGCTCGGAAAATCCGCTTCCTGGCAAGGTTCGGCGTCACCCGACCCCCGCACCCCGATCGACGTTGCGGAGGGTCATTGAACGCCAATTGAGTCACTTCTCCGGGTCCGGGAGCAGCGGCTTGAACGGTTCCGCAGGCTCGTATGCCTCGGTCACATCGCCGACACGATCCGGGCTGTTGACGAGATCGAGTTTCTGGACCTTTGCCCCCTCGCTGAAGTCCAGCTTGTTCAACTTGACCCAGACGATGTTCGGGCTGGTCGTGGACTCGAAGTAGTAGACGCCGTTGGTCAGGTCCGCTACGGTTCGCCAGATGGTCTGCGACGTGTTCGGTTCATCGGCTTTAGACGTGCCGAATTGTCAGCAGCGGCCAAACACTGAGCCATTATCGCAGAGCCAGTTGAGCCATTCCGCGATCACTTGATCGCGGTCAGCAGTTCGTCTTCTCTATCTTCTGCTTTCCCTTCGTCTTCTCTATCTTCTGCTTCATCCCAAGAAGACCAAGAAACAAGAAGAAATGAAGGAGAGGAGGAGGGAGCGGGAGAAGTACTTCCTATACTACGCCGGTTTAGTATTGAAATAAGTAGTATAGTGAATTATGATAATATGTTATGATCAGAGGGTTTTTCGTATGGGGTGACTCACAACTGGGCCGATGACGTAAAGGAGTTCGTTGAACTCTGTGAACAGGGAATTCTCTATGACGACTTGATGAGACGATTGAACATGCCAGCAAGAAGAAGAGACTCGTTCAAACGACTATTCTTCTCCCAGGTCTTCTTCGGCAGAATCACAACAACAGGATATGTACGTAAGTTGTTTGGCAGGGATTTCCCCAACGTCTGCAAGGCGATCAATGACCTGAAACGAAAGGACCATCATCAGATGGCTTATCTGCTACAGGCTCATGAGTCCAAGATCATGATCGACATCATCTGCCGAAGAATCCTGGATGAGCTACCAGGGAAGTTTATAGGGACAATTCACGACTCGATCATGACGACCCCTGACAAGGCTGATGAGATCAGGGCGATCATGGTAAGGGAGTTCCAGCGGTTCGGTGTGAACCCAAAGATCAGGTTGGCAGCATATTGATTTGTTGTATGTTCCCAGTGAGCCGCTGTTGCGACTTCGAGGACCGAGTGCACCAACAGAGCCACTTGCTCTCAAAATGCGTCAGATCGCATCGTGGTTGATCTGGAATAAAGCCGGTCTTTGGGTCTTATTGCCGGTCTTGATCGTGCTCGCGTCACCCAGAGGTACGCAGATGTGCCTTGACGCTTACTTTCCGTAGGTGGCGGCGACGATTTCCCGCAATTTTCTGAGGCTGGCTGGCGCGTGGCGTGGGAGCCAGGTCCCCCGGACCCGGTCACCTCCCACCCGAAGCCTCGCTTCCCCGCCA
>JBEKTN010000464.1:0-5498 GCA_049516015.1 Isosphaeraceae bacterium
CGCGTCCATGCGAACTCTCCGTAAGGGGGCAACCATGCCTCAACGGAGACAAGCGCAACAGATGCACGTCCCGATGTCAACCCAGAAGCACTCCAAAAAACGGCTGTTTTCATCAGCCCAGCGTTATGGTCCCCCTGGTCGCTCAGAAGAGCGAAATGGCCGTCAGGGCGGATCGGCTTGCCGATGGCCAGAAGTCTTTCATACCCAAGCGATTAGGTTGCGCCCCATGACCTTTTTCAACCCCGTTTTTAATAGCGTGACGCCTAAAGGCATAAAACGATGAAAAACGCAGGCTGATGAGGGACTGACTCTTGCTGATGGCAGGCTGAGCGACCGCGCTCACGCGGCAGCCTTGGTCCCGCGGCGGCAGAGACCGAGCGGCACCAGCCCGATGGTGACGGCAAGGCAGGTGGTTCCCAGCCAGTCGCCCCAGGCCGTGTAGAAGCTGGTGCGGTCGTCGAGTGGCACCGTGACGTTCAGAACGCTCTCGGTCAGGCGCGGCAGCGTGTCCCGGATCTCGCCGTTGCCGTCGATCAAGGCCGAGATTCCCGTGTTCACTGCCCGGGCCAAAGGGACCCGGTGCTCGATTGTGCGGAAGACGCTGACGGCCAAATGCATGTCCAGCTCGGAAGAGCCGTGGAACCAGCCGTCATTCGAGAGGTTGATCAGCATGTCCGGCTGGCGGCCTGCGCCAGTCTCGCGGAAGAACCGGCGGATCACGTGCGGCACCGTGTCTTCGAAGCAGATGCCGATCGCCATGCGGTACGGGCCCAGAGTGAGAATCAGCGGGTCTTTGCCGAATGTCAAGGTGGGTACATAGCCGTTGCGATAGGGTGTGAAGACCGTCAGCCAGGGCAGGGTGTCAAGAAACGGGATGAACTCGCCGAAAGGAACCAGATGAATCTTGTTGTAGGCCTGGACCGATCGGACGAGCGGCTCGAAAAGGATCGCGGCGTTGTACTTGCTCATGTGATCGGGCTGGTGGTCGTAGAGAATCGCGCCGATGAGCATGGGGACGCCCGCCCGGTTGGTCAGCTCGTGCAGGTGCTCGGCAATCTTCTGCTGCTTATCGATCCAGTCCGCGGCCGTGATCTGGTTGGAGATCAACCCGACCTGGCGAGCGAGCTCCGCGGGCGGCGTGGCCGGGTCGGTGACGATGTACCCGTACGGATACGCAGTCTCGGGCCAGACGATCAGGTCGGGACGCGGTTGCGCGGCGATCGCGCGTTGGATCAAGTGCTCGATCCGCTCCAGGATCGTCAGTGGATCGCCGCCCATCTTGTACCGCTGCTCGAAATTGGTTTGCAAGAGTGCCAGTCGGGGGCCCGCTCGGAACTGGGCCGTGGAAAGCCGATAAGCCCCATAGACCAGGCTTCCCCCCATCAATAGCGTCACGATCCAGAGTCTGACCGTCTGTCTTTGGGTCAGCCGGGTGCCTCGGGGCGAGGACCGCAAGAGGGGAAGTGATAAAAGATCCAGGAACCAGGCATTGACCAGGGCGATCAGGAAGCTGATCCCCAGTGCGCTCGTGGTGTCGGCTATCTGGATCAAGGTCAGGAAGCGGAACTGGCTGTGGCCGAGGTAATACCAAGGGAAGCCGGTAAGGAGAAAGGCCCGAATGAACTCCATGCCGACCCAGAGGATCGGCGCTGCCAGCATCAATGGCAGCTTGAGCCGGAAAACCGCAAGCCGAGCCAGCGCGAGGAAGCCGGGCCACCAGAGTGAAAAGATCAGCGCCATCGCCAGCCAGGCCAACCAGGCCGTGGGATCGGTAAGGCGCACCCATTGCACGCTGAGCACCCAGAAGACGAGGCCTCCTGCCCATGCTCCGAGGTAAAGGTGCAGCGATCGTCCCTTCTGAGTCGCCAGCCAGAAGAGCGGCACCAGGGCGATCCACGCCAGCCAGCTCCATTCCACGGGAGGAAAGGCCGACCAGAGCAAGACTCCCGAGGTCAAGCCCGCGACAACCGGATGCTGCGACAGGCTCTCCGTCAGGCCGTCGAGCGGCCTCGTCCGGGTCTCCGCCTCCATCGCCTCGGTCGGGGTCATCTCAGGCTCCTCGAAAAAACGGCTTGCGTTCGTTGCTCGAAGGAGCAGCGGCCTCGATGTTAGCGTAGCGGCAGGAAACGGACAATTTCTCCTGCCTGGAAAACCCGGTCGCCAGCGCGGAGGGCGACGAAGCCGTCGGCCCGGGCCATGCCCAGCAAGTCGGCCGATCCCGCCCAATCCAGGATCTCGATGACACCGGGGCCGCTCGACGCGGTCCCATCCGGCGGTTCCACCCACCGCGCCGGCAGGTAGGTCGCACGGTCGCCGCGATGGAGGAACTCGAAGTCGAGCCGGGCGCATACCTCTACAGGCACGGGGCCTGGTTGGCCGGCGAGGACGTGCAGCGCCGGCTCGACGAATACCAGGAACCCCACCAGCGTGCTGGCCGGGTTGCCGGGCAGACCGAACACGAGCGTCCCGGGCTGCTCTCCACGTTGCGGGCCGATTCCGAACCAGAGCGGCTTTCCGGGCTTCATGCGAACCTTGTGAAACACCCGTCGGACGCCGCACCGCTCGAGCGCGGCGGGAACCAGGTCGCGCTGGCCCGCGGAGACGCCCCCGGTCACCAGCAGAACATCAAAATCCAAACACTCATGCACGATTCGATGCAGTTTCCCGGGCTCATCGGGGGCGATCGAGTGGACCAAAGGCAACGCGTCGCGGCCAATGGCCAGGGCCTCGAGCATGACCGCGTTCGAGTTGCGGATCTGGCCGGGCCCGGGAACCTGGGCGGGTTCGACCAGCTCGTCTCCGGTCGGCAAGATGGCCAGCGTCGGCCTGGGGATGACCCGAACGCGGGTCCGCCCGACCGCGGCAAGCAGTCCCAGGCTGGTCGGCGACAAGCGGTTTCCCGATTGCAGCAGGAGCTCTCCCTGGCGGTAAATCCGCCCCTGGCGAAGGATATTCTGGCCGGCTCGCACGTCGGGGGCGTCCACCTCGACATCCTCGTGCACGCAGCGGGTGTACTCACGCATCACCACCGCGTCGGCTTCGGGAGGCAGGGGGGCCCCGGTCATGATGACGGCCGCCTCACACGGTCCCAGGCTGCGGGTTGGCGTGTGTCCGGCCAGTATTGTCTGGCCGAGCTTGAGCCGACGATTCGCGAACGTCAGGTCAGAGATCCGGACGGCATAACCGTCCACGAGCGATTTGTCGAACGGAGGCTGGTCCGCGTCGGCCGCCACGTTCTCGGCCAGCAGGCAACCCCGGCTGTCCAGGAGCGAGCGCTCGGCCGGAGGCAGCGGCTGGGCCTCTTTCACCACCCGTGCGAGCGCCTCTTCGACTGTGAGCATGAATGCGCCTTTCGTGGAGCCGTCCCCCCAGTGCCGGGCCAGCGCCCCCGAGACAACGCTCACGGCTCCAGGAAATTTCTCAGCAGCTTGATCCCCTCGAGGGTCAGGAAGCTCTCGGGGTGATACTGGACGCCTTCCAGCGGGTAGGACTTGTGGCGAACACCCATGATCTCACCCTGATCGGTCCAGGCAACGACCTGAAGCTCGTCGGGAAGGGTGCCGGGCTGGATCACCAGGCTGTGGTACCGGGTCGCCTCGAACGGGTTGGCGAGGTTTCGGTAGACGCCTTTGCCGTCGTGGTGGATCCATGAGGTCTTGCCGTGCATGATCCGGTCGGCGCGGACCACCCGCGCCCCGAAGGTGTGGCCAATGCACTGGTGGCCCAGGCAAACCCCGAGCAGCGGGATCCTGGGGGCGAGCCGGGCGATCAGGTCATTGCAGATCCCCGCCTCCAGGGGAGTGCAAGGACCCGGGGAGATGATCAGATGAGATGGGTTCATGGCCTCGATCTCCGCCACCGTGATCTGATCGTTGCGGCGGACCTGAAGATCGATGCCGGGGTCGATCTCGCCCAGGCGCTGGACCAGGTTGTAAGTGAAGGAATCGTAGTTGTCGATGAGCAAGATCATGGCTGGGCCTGGACCGACTGTCACGGATCGGGCGGCGCAGTCGCTCGCCGACTTGTCCGAGGACATCGATCGTACCGTTGCCGACGACGCGCCGGAAGAGAATCTCCTGGGTGAACAACCACAGCGCCTCGTCGGGCGTGCTAGACTCGATCTTGGTTTTGCCCGCGTTCGGCCGTTTCTTGCGCATTGTCAAGGGCTGCCTCGGGCCGGAGTCAAAGACAGCCGCCACGAGCGATTCGACACGGAGGATCGAGATGACCACGACGATCGTCACAATCACCCTGGCCCTGGCGATTGGAGGCACCGGGCAGTGTCCCAACCCGGCGCGATGCCCTTATGGTCAGCAGCACCACCATCACGGCTCCGGACACGGATCAGGCGGATGGGTCGAGCCGGATGGCCCGGGTGATGGCTGGGGATTCCCAAACAACAACCCCGACGGCTACGGCTGGCACGACTCCGCTCCGTTCTTGCCTCTAGGCGCAAACCGCACCCCTGAATACTTCTTCCCCCACTACTTCTCCGCGCCTCCAGAACAGATGTTCATGGGAACGTACTACAATCCCTTCGTGAACCGCGGCCAGCGTTACATGCCGTACACCGGCAACGGGGGATGTCATCCCATGGGCGGGCCCCCACTCGATTCGGCTCGGACTCAGGTGCGGCCGTACAGCTCTCTGACGAATAACCGACCCGTGGTGCCGGTGCCTCGCCTCAATGGGCGCGTTGAAGCGCCCGTGGACAACTCTGGAAAAACTGGCCTGACTCCCTGAGCGACCTCCGGTCCAGGAATTGTCGATCGGGCTCACGGGACAGGCAGGATCGCCTCCCGCGGGCCCGGTCAGTCCACGACCTTCATGATGGGGAAGCGAAGGGCCCTCTGGACCGGGGTGTGGGGAAGTGTGAGCCCCCGGGATGTGAAACGAGAGAGGCCAAATCAAGGGAACGGCCAAGGGCGGAGGACTAAGCCGTGAGAAACCTCCGTCTTCCGCTTTGGCCCACCGCGAAGCGGTTTACAGTAGTACAATGTGGCGAAACACGAACTCCCAAGGGTCTCGGTTTACATGAGCGTCGGAAAAGTCGATGGGGCGATGTCCAACGGCATTCCGCCGGACACCGCCCAATTCGCTCCGGAAGTCGTCGTACCCTACGCCTCACCCGTGTGGTTACCAACCGAGACGACCCCGGGCGGAGTTCCACAACGAACCAATCTGTTTCGAGGCATGTTCCGCCCCGGAGCGTGCCGCGCTGGCCGTTGACTCAAGTTGCTCGCCGGCCCAGTAAGTGGCAGACCGCCCGGCGTTAACCCCAGAGTACACAACGTCGGAGCCCATCTGTATCGCACCCTCGGACGCTTCGGCCCGGGCGATCCAGTCCTTGAGGAATCGCTTTGCCTGGGCCTTGTTCGCTTGCGACCAAAGCTGCCTGAGATCCTCCTTCATGTAGTAGGCGGCCGCGAGCGGCTTGTTCAATCTCAAGGCCGCAACCAAACGCCGCTTCTCGTTTCGGGCGCGATCCAGATTCTCGG
>JBEKTN010000465.1:0-5494 GCA_049516015.1 Isosphaeraceae bacterium
GCCCGAGCGTCGGCCCAAGGGTAGTGCTATCACGTGATAACCGAGGCAATTTGATGGTGTGCCTGGAATACAGCCTTGGACCGCGAGGACGGCAACCCCCGTCCTTCGGCCACACCGGGCGAGTGATCACGGATAGCTGCCCCGCCGCCGGCGAACATGTCGAGAACCTTGGGACGCGGGGCGCGGCCCTCCTGGATGTCCGCCACCGTCACGGGTCGACCGGTCTCCTTGGTTAGACGCTCGGCGTGCGCTTCGAGGATGTGCTTCTGGGCCTCGGCGATCACCATGGGATCGCCGGGATCCTTGCACAACCGCATGACGAAGTCCTCCGCGTTCTCTCGTCCCTTGGCCTCGCTCTCTTCGTCACTGGCCCCCTCCGGTACGAACCGCAACGCCGGAACGAGCGCCCCATAAACCGCCGCCCGACATGCAACCAGCGGCCGCCGCGCCCACCACAGATGCAGCGTCGAAATATGCCCCTTGCGCACCGACTTCTCCCGCGAAGCCTCAACACTGATGGCTTCGATGGGGAGGTAATCCTCGATGAGCCGGCGATCATTGTCCCCCATGCCTGCTCCCCGCTGCAAACCAGTCGAGCATCAGGTCGCGGAACTGCTGAAATGCTGGATCCTGGCAGTACCTCAGGCTCACCCGCTGCGCCAATTCACGAAAGACGGCTGAGGACACTCGAATCCCGGACTCGCGAAGAGCCGCCTGGAAGCTCTCCTTGGGTCTTGGCGGCTTCCGGAGATCAGCGGGCCAGAACCCTCGACCGGCAAGCCAATCCCGGAGACGCGGCGCCCTGCCAGACCACCCGAGCATGCGATCGACGTGTGGGGAATCGCTCCAGACCCAGGCCTCCAGCTCGGGCGCAATAATGAGCGCTTCGGCGCGATCCCCCCATCCCGACGCGCACAGGCGACGTTTCAGCTCGGCGGCCACTTCATCAGGGGCCAATTTCTCCTGTCCGGATCCTTCGTGGTCCAGAATCACTAAAGCTCGGCTGGCCCGACGCTGAAAGACCTGGAGAACGTCCGGGGCTTCATGGAAGCAGCCCGGGTCTCGGCGCGGGTGAACCAGAATCATGTAGCGGATGGAGCGGATGCCGAGGCTCTTCTGCCTTGCGCAGAGCAAGCCGTCCACAGTCTCACGGTCGTCCTTGCCGGGGACAAGCACCACCAGATCAAGTGGTGGGTCAGTGGTCATCCCAGCACCCCTGTGGCGAAAAGTGTCCCAAGATCGGCCTGACGCCGCCAGTCTCTCAGGTTAGGATGTTCGCTTCCGCGAACAACGTCGGTTGCCCCATCGTTGTCCCGGGCGAAGCACAAAACCTGCTCCGGTTCGGCGAGGGAGAGAACGACGGGAGAGTGAGTGGCGCACAGGATTTGGCTGCCGTAGGCGGACGACAACGATTGGAAGACGGTCTCGACGGCCTGCGGGTGAATGCCGTTCTCAGGCTCTTCGATCAGATAGGTTCGCCCAGGTCGGTCGAGATAGGCCAAGAGGGTCAGCGCCAGAAGACGCAAAGTACCGTCCGAGACGTTCCAGGAAGGCGCTTTCAGTGCCGTCTTGTAGACGACCTGGAGATACTGGTGTCTGTCTTCGGGACGTTCCACCGTCTCGATTGTTTGGACATCAGGCAGGGCAGTGCAGACATGAGCGACCCATCGCTCGAACTGCTCGGGGTTGGACTTCCTGAGTTCTCGCGTCACCCACGGCAGATTGGACCCATCGGGCTGGAACTCAACCGGACTGCCCGGCGGGGCCGGGCGGCGCATGGCTGCACTATTGAGAGCTAAGTGTTGGATGCCCTCCATCAGGATCCGTTTTACCCATGTTGCCACCGGAAAGCGATCCTCGTCCTCGGGTAAGTTGGCCAGCGCCATCCGCTGTGGGCCGAGTCGGAAAGGGTTATTCCAGCCCGTTGTCTCGGACATGAAGTAGTCATTCCCCGCCTCCGGCTTTTTCGTTACGACTTTTTTCCAGCCCCTGGGGGAGTGCCGACCTTCCCAGAGTAGAAGTGTATCTCGCGGTTTGGCTGGACGCGGGAATAACTGCCTGTGCACTTGGTGTTTCACCTCGGATGGTTTAAGCCAGAGGTTTTCCCCCAGGATCGCTAGTTGGCCCTTGACGTCCAAACCTATGGCAACCTCGTACCGCGCGTGCCCGTAGCCGTTCTGGGGAAGTCGGCGAGAACGTTCCGCTGGGATCTCAAGCTCGACGGCGAGATCGCACCGTTGACCCTGGACCATCCAAAGGAGGTCCAAGAAGTTAGGCGATCGCTCGCGGACGGCCACGACCAATCCCCCCTTCAGAAGCTCCCCCAGGAACCTGATTACATCCAAGAACGTCGATTTTCCACTCGCATTCGGGCCTACCAGGACTTGGAAGTTGCCGATCTCCTGGCGGACGTCTCGAAGACAGCGATATCGTAGCGCCTCCACAAGGCGGATCATATCAGTTCTCCTCTGGAACCAGCCGGCGGCACCCTTGGCTCATGTTCAGGTTCCTTTCTGTGCCGCGAATTCGATCGCGTTCGCCGTGATGTCATAGTGACGGCCGGCAATCACCTCGCGCTTGGCGTGATCAAGGTGCTTCACCGGGTTGGGGAGGGTCGAAAGGGGACATTGCTGAATGGCATTGACATAAGGCCTAACACCTTGCTGCTCAAATGTGTGCGTCAATCACGTGGGCCTGTAGTTCTGGTGTGATGTTGATATTAGAATTATTATATATCCCTGTTGTTCAAGATCTTTTTCGCCATGACAACAGGTTAACATATGTACAATTCATATGTTTAGTCTCGCCTAAATCGACCGCAAGTGCAAAGGCGCCTTGGGTTCACGCTTAAGTTAATGACATTCAGGGATGTCCCCTTTGGCATCTGTAATAACTTGAAGCTTCCCCCCCTCGGACCGATCTTCGAGCTCTGTCACCCTTGTGTTCCATCAGGTCTGATACGCATCGTCTGCGGCCCTGGCGTAGGTCTGATCGAGGTCGAGGGTGACCTCCTGTTCGGACGTGATGGGTAGTGGAATCGGCGGCAACGTGTCGCCCACGGTCATCGGGCGGCGCCAGATGGCCAGGAGACGCCCGCCGGTGGCCGCCGGCTCGCCGACGCGGTAGCTGACGGCCATCGGAGGCAGGACAGAAGGCTGCTCCAGATGGAGCTCCGTCGCGATCTGGTCCGCGAACGAGAAACCCACTGGCCGACGGTGCACGTCGATGAGCACGAGGTGCGCGCCTTCGAGCAGATAGCCCAGGTAGCGGGCCAGGTACGCACTCCGAGCGATCGGGCGATCCTTGTTGCGCGGTGAGATCAACTCGACGGCCGCGATGAGACGCCCCTGCCTCTCGACGTAAACCGCCGTTTCCGGATTCAGGGTGGCGACGGCGATCTCCTCGTCCGGCTCGACGGGGGAGGGGCTGGTTTCGCCCACAGCCGGCCTGGGCAGTCTCGTCGCTTCGGCGGGTGACCAGGAGCGCACACCCACGTCGGGGCGATCCACCGGCGCACCCACGGCGAGCAACGGAGCAGAACCGATGTAGGCGCGATACCCGACCGGAAGGCGCGGCTTGACCCATCGGAGCAGTTCCGTGATCCAAAGGTGGTGCATCCCTTCCCACCCCGGCCGGTCGCTCCAATCGTGCAGTGGCATGACAAGCCCTCCTTTCATCGATTGATCTCGGACTATTCCAACCTCTTTCGGGCAGGGATAGGGATCTTGTGTGGAAGTGGATTAGAGACGGGGGCCACCCATGGCACTTCTCTCCCTCTGCCCATGGTGAGCCGCCGAGTCGTTATAGATGTCCCAACAAGCTCATCATCCGCCGATCCGGTCAACGCCACAAGGGAGCGCTCGCGTTCCACAAATCCCCATCAACCCCACAATACCCATGAATTTCGTGCACAAGTCCTGCATTTGTAAAAAAAAGTGACGTAACCGTTATCGGCCAAAACACATATAAATCTAGAGCGATACCCGCATGGGCAGGGGTTCATGGCGGCGACGAGGATGAAGTCGGCCGGAAACGTCGAGCTGTTCATTGCCCGGCTGATGGTCACCTTGCCCTCCTCCAGCGGCTGGCGGGAGGTCGAAAGGGGGAGGTCGAAAGGGAACATTGCTATTCACGGCGGAAGTTTGGAGAGTTTGGGAAGTCTTCGATTCTGGGTCTTTGGGCCGGTTCACATGGAAGATCCGCCATGCCTCGATCTGCCCGACCGTCGGCCGAAGGGTAGTGCTATCACGTGATCAACCAAAGGAAGGCGAGGGTGTGCATGGAATACAGCCCTGGACCGCGAGGACGACAACCCCCGTCCTTCGGCCACACCGGGCGAGTGATCACGGATAGCTGCCTAAATTACCTATCCTGCGACGACTAATAGGATGCCCCCTTTGGCATCCGAGACAGAAGCCAAAGTCCGTCACCTCTGTGATGAGCGGCGCGAGCTTCAGAACCAGTTCCTCGCCCTCAAAATCCTGATCTCCCTGTCCTGGCTCGAGACGGCCAACGTCAGCCTGAGCGTTTGGGAGTCCGGGGCGCTTACGATCCCTGGTTTGGTGCATGTCTCCGGATTCGGTGCCTCGCGGGCTCGATGACAACAAACGAACCCTGCAATTCCTGCTCGTCGTACAGGGTCAAGATCCGCTCGAGTTCAGCGTGCAGAGCATTCTGGGTCGAGGGCAAAATGCGTAGATAGATGACCCCTGCCCCACTGCCCAGAACGAATACGAGCCCACCGAAATCGCGGTCACGAGTGACGAAGATACGGCCCTGATCTTGGGCCACCCGAAGCAGCTCAAGGTCCTCGGCTTGGGCCAGAGAGATCTGAGCTGCCGTAACGACATCATGTCCCAGGCCGCTCAGAAAGCGAATTGTGATGGCGTAGACATCCTGGTCGGTCAAGAACCTCATGGCGTGGTTGCCAGGCGGATATCCTCAACAGCCACCACGTCAATGGCATACTGGATGCACGCGCGAATGTCCTCCGCTTCCAGGTCCGGGTAGTAATCCTGGATGATCTGAGAGAAGGAAAGCCCTTCACGGACAATCTCGAGCACGCTCTGCACGGAAATCCGCGTACCGGCCACACACGGCTTGCCGAAATGGACCTGTGGGCTGACAGAGATTCGCTCTTTCATACCTGTCCTCGTTCGTTCCAAGCAGTTTACGCGTCACGGCACCCGCCTGCTTCAAAAGCCCTGGGGTTCGGTGATCGGAGCATGCCGCACCGGTTGAACTCGGGTTCCGAGCCCTCCCTCCTGCGGTAAGAGAATCATACCTCACGGACCGAGCGAGGGGCCAGCAGCACTTCCCAGGGAGCGACGCAGTGAGTTGGCTCCCTGACTACTGGCCCCTGTTCACGTGAGGGTCGAAAGGGGACATTGCTATTCACGGCGGAAGTTTGGAGAGTTTAGGAAGTCTTCGATTCTTGGTCTTTGGGCCGGTTCACATGGAAGATCCGCCATGCCTCGATCTGCCCGAGCGTCGG
>JBEKTN010000466.1:0-5436 GCA_049516015.1 Isosphaeraceae bacterium
TAGGACGCCTCAGGAGGGGCAGAGTGGGAAATCGCAAGGAAGCGACGAGTTTCAGCCGGCACGGCGTCTCGCGGCGTCCGTGGCCCCGGCGCCGCCCCGGCGGCTTACGTCTGAATTGCAGCTCCCTTGCGGGGCCGGCGATGAAATGATCCAATTCGGATTCCGTAGTGACCCGGCGCCTCAAAGATCGGAGGGCCGGAAAACACAAAGGATTCTCATCTTTGTCCCCAAGTGAGTCCAAGACAAGAAAGCCAGATCATGAACATGACAGACCGCCTCATGGGGTTCGCCTTGGCATGCGGCCTGGGTTTACTCACCCTCGCGGCCGGCGTAGCGACCCGCGGCGCCGCTGCCGACGATTCGGCCATTTCGCCGGCGATCAAAGCAATACAGGGAACCTGGGTGACCTCCGAAAACGACTCCCTCGACGCCAAGTGGGCTTTCAAGGGAGAGACCGTGGAAGTGAGCGTCAACGGGCAGGAGTATACTGGCAAGATCAAGGCCGATGATAAGGCCAAACCTCACCCCACACTGGATATCGCGGTCTCTGAAGGCCCCGAGGAATCCAAGGGCAAGACCGGGAAGGCGATCTACAAGCTCGACGGCGAGAAGCTGGTGATCTCCGTTTCAATACCCGGCCATGACCGTCCCAAGGACTTCGAGCCCGTGCCCGACGAGGTGTACTGCTTCGAGCTGAAGAAGCAGAAGTGAGGAATAGTGGTCCGTAGTCCGTAGTCCGTAGTCCGTAGCCGGATTGACGGCAAAGCGCCGCTTGCCCTGCTCCCCTGGTCGGTCCTGCCACTGACTATTGACTATTGACTACGGACTACGGACTACGGACTCTTGACGTACCCGGACCACGCGGCGCGAAGACCCGAACATCGCCACGCTCGGCCACGAGGTCGTACCATCGCCCGGTGATCGCGTCGAGCAAGGGATCGCTCTTCCAGGCCGCGACCCGGTCGATCGAACTCCCGTGCCTGGAGAGGATCTGCTCCCATAACCTCACGCACGTTTCTCCGGGGCGCGGGTCCGAACTGAGGCTCAGACGCTCGAAGTCTTTGGGATCAGCGCGATCCAGGCCCGGCCGGAACTGCACCGGAAAGTAGTAGTACCGGGCCTCGTAGTTGCTCCAGAGAATGTTCCCGGTGCCAACCCCGAGCCAGCTATCCGCGTGCAGCAGCGGATTGGCCCGGAACCGGCTGCGAATGCCAGTCAGCAGTGGGGCAATCCTCTGGTCGCGGCCGACAAGCTCGCTTGCCCCGATGAACTGCCCCGCCGTTTGTTTGCAGTGAAAGGCGTAATCCCAGACGATCACCGTCTGCAGCCCGATGGCGACCACCAGACAGCCGGCGGCCAGTCGTCCCCACCTCGTTGCAAGCGGGATGTCAAACGCGGGCACCATCGCGGCCAGGCCCAGCAGCACGAGCCGCTGAGCCAGGTATTCGCCGTGCCCCGAACCAAGTGAGTCAGGACCGAGAATTCCCCCCAGCAGCATGAGAACTCCATAGAACAACCAGACCGATCGCGTCTGACGGCTCGCCACGCGTTGCGCGGGGGCCGGCTGCTCCATCAAATGTTGCGATTCATCAACTCGCGTCTTCTCGGTCAGGCTGGCCACGATTGATCCAACCAGCCAGCACAGTACCGCCAGGCAGAGCCAGACCACTGGCGCGAACGCGGCGAAAAGTGCGCTCGTGCGCTCGGTGAAGGGCAGCACCACCTTCCTCGAAAGCGTGACCGGGTCGACCCAGCCCAGACGCGCTCCCCAGGCCGTGGCTACATCGGGACTGGTCAGGTTCGCCCAGAGCGGATTCATCGGGCCTCCCTGGGGGGAGAGTCGCATGTAAACAATCCCCAGCGGAACAAGGGGCAGGAGACTGACGGCCGTCCGGCCCATTCGCCTGAACCGGCTTTCCCACCCTGCTCTTGTCCTGTCCTGTGCTGGTGCGAACAGGGCCAGAACTCCCAGGCCGGCCGCGGTCAAACCCAGGCTGACCAGGTGGCAGAAGTAACCGAGAACGAAAAGGATCGCGAGCGCGACCAGCCGCCCGCCACCGAGATGATCGCGCGCGCTCCACCACACGCCCAGCGTTATCGGCAAGAGGCAACAACCCAGCAGAAAGCTCGTGAATCCCAGCAGCCAGAGGAAGTTCGGCGCCAGGCTCACAATCAGCAAGCAAGCGCCTGGCATCGCTTCCCCGCCGCGGACTTTCCAGCGCAGCCAGACCAGCGCGACGGCAAACCCCACCAGAGTCATCGTGATCATGATCCGGTCGGCGGTCCCAGGGGAGACGACCCTTACCAGCCCCGCAAGCGCCAGGTGTCCCGCCCAGTTCGGTAGGGGCTGCCAGCGGACCTGGTAATAAGCCTGGTAGGGAGAATCAGGCTCGAACGACCGGGAGAGAATCCAGGCATTGTAAAGATGGGTCGGGCCATCCTGGGTCGAGAACCCCGGGACCGTCCAGATCGCGATCATGACCGGCAAGAGCAGCCCGGTCACGAACCACCAGCCGGCCCAGAGACTCTTCCGAGAACCGAAGTCGGCAGGCGCTGGTCTGGGGCGTTCGGGCCGATCGAGGGCCGCGGAATCCGAGGGATGTGTCACCATTCGAGTTTCCCGCTCCGGCCGTGTCCCCGACGATCAGGGCGACGGCTGCGGTCCCAAAACGCCAGCCCGGACCTCTCGGTTTCGCCAGTGATTACTCCGTTACGGAGCTTTCCCAGCGAGATCAAAAGGCCCGGGATCGGGAGGTGTGACAACCGGACTGACGATCGTTCACGTTTCTCCCGCCCGGGCTTGCCACCGGCGCTCAAGTGGGCGTGAGGAAGCGATCGCAGCCGCTGCTGTGCGGCAAGGTCCAAAATCAATTTCAACCCGCTCTCGGCCCGAGGACCGGGAGATCCGACGGCAGCCGGGCACGAATTGCCCGACTTGTTAAGAAGACTATAACGCACGAAAGGCCTCGCCACCAAGAATATTCAAGTTCCGGCGGCGGATCTTCTCGGATCCGCCAATCAACCCTCAGGCTCCCTCCTGCCGCGTGCCCCCGCGCGAACCGGAATAGAACCCGAAGCGTCCCTGGATCAGCTCGTGGCCCGGCTTGACGCGCGGGTACACCCAGGCCACGTCGCGGATCACGCTGCCGTCGGGGCCTGCATAATCCACCCAGTTGCATGTTCCCTTGATGGGGCAGGTGTAAGTACGTTCGGTAACTCGGAGGGCCCCCTGATTCACGGCCGTGGGCTCGAAGTAGAGGTTCCCTTCGTAACCAATCACGTCGCTCCCCTGCTCTCCCTGCGCCAGCACGGTTCCCGTTCTGGCTTCCTTGATGATGATGCTCACGAGGTTCTCCTTGTTTTTGGGGGGTCGGCCCTGGGGCTGCCAGGCTGATCAGCGTTTCTCATCAGTGTCCAGAGTTGCAGCCCTGGCCATTCGAAGGAGCGAGATTTCCTTGTCGCGCCGCAGCCGCCGCTTCGTCTCCTCGTCCCAGTCAATCTCTTCGTTTTCGAGCCATTCGATGGCACACTTTCGGAACACTTCCGGGATGGCCACGCCGCACTCGGCATGGCGGACGACGATGCCGGCCAGCGCCAGCCGGGCCGCCTCGTCCCATGCCGCGCGGTCGCTCGCGAGCGCGGCCCCGACCATCTCCTCCAGGACAGCGACGGCTGCGGCCAGGGTCCGGCCATCGGCCAGGCGTTTCTGAACCTGTTCGAAGGACAGCGGGTTGCGGTCGTCCATCAGTTCCTCGTAAAGGTCGCCGTGGACCTCCTCGAACCCGGCGTCGAGCGCATCGTCCGCATCGTCGTTCTCGTAGCTCTTGACTCCCCAGTAACCCATGGCCCACCTCAAACCTTGCTTCGTCCCAGCCGGCCCCGGCTGGTGGTGTTCGATCCCACCGGTTCGCCCAGGAGACCGAATGTCTCCAGGCCCGCCGGGTGGCAGTTCATGGAGATGGACTCGATGTCGGCGGCCCGAACCAGAAAAGTCTCATGGTAGATGCCGATGTCCCGCTTCCGCCGCATCCGCTCGACTGCGCTGCGCCACCACTCGGAATGGGGAGGGCGGTGGGCCCAGGTCTCCAGGTCGTCGAAGCTGCGCCAGTACTGCAAGACCCCGAAATGATTGAGCGTGATCGCGTACGATTCCGAATTCAGCAGTCCCGTTCCTGCGGCGATCGCGCGGCGGGAGTCGGCGGCGATGGCCGACCGCAGCCGGCGGGCATAGAACCAGGCCGCGGGGCTCTTGACCTGAATTCCCAGCCGCACCAGGCAGAGCTCGGGGATCGATTCGGGCAGGCGAGCGATGACGCGATTCATGATCAGGAGTCTTCCCGGGGCGGCAGCGGTCGGGCCAGCCGCTCGAGGGCCAGGAGCCGGCGGGGCGGGGCCACGAATGTCGGCGTGGTGACCGGCGTGCGGCGGACCATCGCCGCCGCATCGAGCCGCTCGCCACCCAGGGTGCCGAAGACGCAGCCGGCCTCGCTCGAGATGACCACGCCCGCGGCGATGTCGTGCGCGCCCTCGCCCAGGAACGTGCAGGCCTGAAGCCGGTTGGCCGCCACGAAGACCTGCTCGCAGCAGGCGCTTCCCAGGTCGCGGATCCGCCCGGGGAACGACCTGGTATCGATGGCCTGCATTGCGTTGGTGCAGAGGCAGATATTGTCCTGGTTATGGATCGTTTCGGCGTCGCGGGCCTGGAGTTGCTTCCCATCCAGCCAGGCCCCCTGCCCCTTGACGGCCCAGTACAGCTCGGCCAGCGGCGGGATGGCGATGACGCCCAGGACCGGCTGCCCACTCTCGATCAGGCCGATGCTGATGGCCCAGAGCGGCAGCCCGTGGACGAGGTTGCCGGTGCCGTCGATCGGGTCGATCGACCATCGTCGCGGACCGCTGCCCCCCTCAGCCGCATACTCCTCGCCGGTCAGTCGATCGTCCGGATACCGCTCGCCCAGGCGCCGGCGGATCAACTGTTCGAGATCCTGATCGAGATCGGTCACGAAGCTGAGATTCGCCTTCTCGACGGGTGTCACCCGCTTCGCCCGCGAAATCGCCACGGCCGCGGCCTCTCTCGCCAGCTCCTTGACGAACTCCAGTTCTCCGGCAAACTCCGGTTGTTCCTTCATTTCGTGTTGATCCCGCTGGTTGAGTTCCGTTCAGTCTTTGGTCTCTTCGAACGGTTCAAGGGTATGACATCCCGACCCGGACCGGCAAGTGACGATGACGATCAAGTGCAGCGGAAGCTGGGGCCGCAACTGGTATAGAAAAGTCCGAAAAACGGGAAGTTCAAGGGAAAGACTGGATGGGGCCACCAGCAATTCCCGGCCTGCGATTTTCGCCCTGAAAACACGCTGGTTTTGATCTCCCATTTCGCGAACTCATTGCGCATAATGCTTTCCCGAATTCCCTATCTTACCACCTGGGCCAATGGAG
>JBEKTN010000467.1:0-5984 GCA_049516015.1 Isosphaeraceae bacterium
TCGAAATCAAAGACCGGGGTCTGAGACCTCCGGGTAGTAGAAGGTACGTCTCATGATCGCACATATGAGATTCTGATATTTACTATAGTCGCGTAATATATTACGCTTGTTTTAGGTCTAGCCAGCCGGCCAAGTCCTGAGATTGCAGGCGTTTCAGCGTCGTCGCTCCCTGTTCCAGATCAGCCACGAGCACGTCTTCCGGCTGAAAATGATCCAGGAGCAAGGCGGATTGAGTGGAGAGGATGACCTGCGTTTCGGTAGCGGCGGCCCGGACGAGGCTGGCCAGCATCGTGATCGCATATGGATGGAGACCGAGTTCGGGCTCATCGACAATGATCGCGGATGGGCGAAAGGCGAGCGGTTGCAGGAATAGCGTGCTAAGACAAATAAAACGGAGCGTGCCGTCGGACAGGGAGGACGCATCGAAGTAGGCGTCGGAGGATTTGTGAATCCATTCCAGCTTTACTTTATCAGGATTACTGCGAAGCGGCTCTAGGTGAAAGTCGTCGAAAAAGGGTGCCACTCGCTGAACCGTTTTGCGGATCAATTGATACTCGGGCTGGTGCGTTTGCTGCAGGAGATAAAGGTAAGCAGCCAGGTTCGATGCGTCGGCGCGGAGGAACCGATTGTCATCCACATCCGCAGTCTTCCTCATGGCCGAGGTGCTGCTGGTGTCGTGGAAGTGGTAGTAGCGCCAACTATCGAGTCGTCTTTTCACCCAGCCAGCTACTCGTTCTTGTGGTTCGCTGATCCCGGCCTCTTTCCCGCTTCCCGTAAGTCCTACTGAGTAAGGCTGTGGGTACTGGGGTTTTACCCAGTACCAGCACCATTCATCGTGGACATAAAACCGATCATCGGCGGTCGGCGAAAGCGCGACGTGATATGCATCGGTACCGTCGCGGAAAGAGATTTCTAGCTCAATCTCTTTGGTCACCTTTGACCCGAAGTGAAGGATCTTCTCAGCGCCGCCAGCGCGGTCGGTGTAGTCAACGAGATGTCCCTGTCTCAGGAATCGCAGAAATGCGAAGACCCCCAGGAAATTCGACTTCCCCGAGCCATTCGCTCCTACCAGGACATTGATCGGTCGAAGCTCTAACTTCTCGATTGACTTGATGCTGCGGAAGCCCTTGACTGTAAGATAATCCAACTCCCCCTTCTTGCCTGGGGCTGGTCCGTCTCCTCGAGCGTCTTGCTGGCTAGCTGTCGCCACTGGTCAATTCCGCATACGAGCTTCGAAGTGTCAACAAGTTCATTCTACCCGACTTTCCCTTCTGGAACCGAGTTTCTCTCGAGAGTTGCGGGCAAACGTAGGAACGTCCGGAAGTCCTGCCACGACGGGATCGGCAACCAGGCAGGCGACAAGAAAGGCGGGAAGCAACAATGCTCTCCTCGCTGATTGGCGACGGCGCATGCTGAGGACTCCTCGCCAGCGGGCAGAGCCCCGGAACGCCGCCTGTTGCGGGCCGCGAACAACCGGCCGCGGGCCACTCCGACTCTCAAACCCGCTGGCGATGGAGCTGGCCACCGAGCTTACGGCAGACATCCTCGGCCTTGGCGAGTGTCCTCTCATCCTGGCAACCGATGGAAAGGATCATCCCCTGACCGCCCTCGATCTGGTCTGGCGGCGTGACGCCGAGCCGGTCGTTAGGCGTTCCCAGCGAGGTCAGAATCTGGATGGCGAGGTTTCCCTCGGCCGCGTTGTGGAAGAAGGCGACAACCCGAAGCTTGCTCTCCGGGCTCTTGACGGCACCGGGCCGAACCTGCGGCATTTCCATGGCGCTTTGTATTTCTTTCCGAAGAGTCGTTGTTGTAGCTTGGATGGCTGCATCTGCGCTCAGGCGCATTCGATTCGAACTAAGTTTGACACCCAGGTTGCCATTTCGCAAGGCGGCTGTGCGTCGCACTGTCCCGAGTGCGAACGATGAGTCACGGCATCAAGGAAGTGGCCAAGTGTGAGTCAGGTTTGTTACGATCATCGGTCAGAGCTTTTGCAGGAGAGTCCCCGGCCCATGTGTATTCCTCCCGCCATCGTGACAACGATCGTGCTGCTCGCCGCTCCTCCCTCCCCGCTCGAGCCTCTGGGAAGGTTCGACACGCGCGCTCTTCCGGAAGCTTCGGGAATCGTCAAGAGCCGGCGGCACCCCGGCATTTTCTGGGTCCATAACGACTCGGGAAACCCCCCCGCGATCTTCGCGATCCGCAGGGACGGCACGATCGTCCGGGAGTTTCGCCTGGGTGTTCCGAACATCGATTGGGAGGACATCGCGGCCGATGATCAGGGCCACCTTTACGTGGGAGACATCGGCAACAACGGGGGTTTGCTGCCGGTTCGAGCCGTTTACCGCATCGACGAACCGGATCCAGGGAAGCCGGCCGGCCAGCCCCTGCGGCCCTCGGTCTCGGTGTTTTACGGCCTTTCCCGAGCGGACCGATTTGACGCCGAGGGCCTGTTTCTCGAGGCGAGCACAGGTTCCGCGGTCATCGTCGCCAAGCGGTTTGACGGTCGCGAGGCCGAGCTGTTCGCAATTCCGCTGAACCCGCCGGCCCCCCTGCTCCGCCCCGCATCGCCCCGGCGCATCGGGGTCTTACCAGGATTCGTCGAACCGGCGACCGGCGCCAGCCTGTCGGACGACGGACAGCTCCTGGCGGTCTGCTCGTCGGCCGTGACGAGGGTCTACCGGCGGGACGACGACCCGGGCTGGAGCTTGCTTGCCGAGGTGCGCTATGATTCCTTGCCGATCGAGGGGATCACCTGGGATGGACGGGACCTGATCCTCGTGAGCGAGGGTCGGGGCATCGATCGAATTGCCGAGGTGACATGGAGGCGTTCGGCGCGGAGACAAACACCGCGGGGCCCGGCTCCTGCGGAGCCTCGGTGAATCGTCTGGGGGTCTTTCTAGCGGGACGAGACCGGATGTCGGAGACACAAGACGTGGTCATCGTGGGCGGGGGTGTGATCGGCCTCTCGATCGCCTATGCACTCGCGCGCGATGGGATCACGACCACGGTCCTGGATCGCCGCGAGCTCGGCCGCGAGGCCTCGTGGGCCGGCGCCGGCCTGATTGCGCCCACCAGTGAGAACCGTTCGGGCTCGCTTCATCCCACCGTGGAGCTGCGGTCCTGGAGCGCCGAGCTGTTCCCGCGTTGGTCCGCCGCGCTGCGCGAGGAGACGGGCATTGACAATGGCTATCGCCGTAGCGGCGGGGTCGATGTCGCCTGGACGGTTGCCGAGGAGCATGAGCTGCAAACCACGGCCGGGCGGTGGCGTGTCGAGGGCATTGTCCATGAGCGGCTGGCTGCCAGCGATTGCCTTCGAGTCGAGCCGGCCCTGAACCCGGAACTGCGGCTGGTCTACTTTCTGCCCGACCGGGCCCAGGTTCGAAATCCCTGGCACTTGCGCGCCCTGTCGGCGGCCGCGGCCAGGCGCGGGGTCCGGCTCAAGCCCTGGCTCGCCGTCGATCGTCTGGAAACGCGTGGCGACCGCGTCACCGCGGTTCGGACAAGCGAGGGGGTGTTTGCCTGCGGATGGGTGATCATGGCCGCCGGGCCCTGGTCGGGTGGGCTGCTCGGAGATATCGGCGTGCACGCCCCCACCCCGCCCTGGAAAGGCCAGATCGTGCTCCTGCGGCATGATCGACCGCTGCTCCTGCGGATCGTCGAACACGGCAAAAACTACCTTGTCCCGCGCGGGGATGGCCGCGTCCTGATCGGTGCGACCGAGGAGAACGCCGGCTTTGACACGCGTCCCACGGCGGCGGCCGTCCGCGACCTGCTCAATGAGGCGCTCGGGCTCTGCCCGGCACTCGGCCAGGCCAAGGTCGAGGCGGTCTGGGCGGGGCTGCGGCCTGGCAGCATCGACACCAAGCCGTACATCGGGGTGGCGCCCGGCTTTGGGAACCTCATCGTCGCCACCGGGCATAAGCGCGCGGGCTTGCAGCTCTCGCCGGCGACTGCCGAACTGGTCGCCGCCCTCGTCCTGGGCCGAAAGCCTTGGCTTGACCTGGCGCATTTCCGGGTCGATCGCGAGCCGGACCCGGCCGCTGACACGATTCGGTCATGAACCAATCAGCCGGTCACTCCGGCAGGATCTGCACAAGCACCTTGGCCGCGGCCGCAAGGCCCAGCGCGACGCTCCGCTGACCCAGGAGGCAGACTACCGCGCCAGACTCCGGCCGGTTCTCCAGGACCTCTCCCCCCGCATGTAGCTCCAGTCCAATCTCCGAAAGGTAACGAAGAAAGGCCGGGTCTTGATCCATGACGCGGACCACCCGGAACCGTTGGCCGCCCGGACACTGAGAGAGCGGTAAACCCTCCGGCTCGGTGAGCGACCCGTCCGCGCGAGGAATCGGGTCTCCGTGCGGATCGACTGCGGGAAAGCCGAGAAAGGCCTCGATCCGGTCGATCAACCGCTCCGAGGCCGCATGCTCCATGTTCTCGGCTTCCTCATGCACCTCGTCCCACGTCATCTCGAGCGTCCGGGCCAGGAAGAGCTCCAGCAGCCGGTGGCGGCGAATGACCTTCAGTGCAAGTCGCCGGCCCGCGCCGGTGAGCTGTGCTCCCTCGTACGGGGTGTAGGTTGCCAGGTTGGCCTCGGAGAGTGTCTTGAGCATGCCCGTGACCGTTCCCGGCGAGACCCGCAGCGCCTGCGCGAGCTCTCCGGTTCCAACCGGGGCAGCGGTCGGGCTGCGGGCTGCGATCAAAGCGATCGTCTTCACGTAATTCTCGACGGTCAAGCTGGGCACGGCGTTCTCTCGAGTCAACTCGGCAAAGCCCGGGCGGATCACGGTTCCTGGGAGGTCCGCTCGGAAGATCCATTATCCTAGAAAGTGAGGCGATCCCGGTACAGTGTCCTTGCCGATCTCGATGAAGCGGTTTCATTCTCCGATGGGTCGTCGAGACCCGTTCCAGCGAACGGCAACGCCACCGACGCGGCCCGGACGGCAGCGTATCGGTTGGTGACTCCTCCGGCGTGCCACACGTCGTGGTTGGGTTCGATTGCCGGCGGAGAAACGAAGCCATCGGACGTTAACGATTCCCGGGTTTCAAGTTGCAACCGAAAATTGGGTTCGTTCTGGGCACGGTTCAATGATGGGCGTTTCCGGGTGACAACCGAGGCGAAGCTCCGACCACTTGCTCGCTTCGGCTGCTCAATGGTCTGGCGTTTGATTTTGGCCTTGAGGGCGTCCGTCAGCCGGCTGAAGGCGGAGCTCCAACGAATCGCGACCTCAAGGATTGCTGAATCCGTCAAGCGAACCATGCAACGGACGTCTTTGTGATTCTCCCCATCTGCGTTCATCTGTGAAATCTGCGGACAAGAAATCTGAGGGTTGATTTATCCTGACAGGCAACTGGCTCAGGATCGAGCTTGGAGATGCGCTCCGACAGATTACTTGTTTCTCCGCCCACCTTACAGTTCCGGGGAAGTTCTCATGCGCTGGTCTCCTGATCAATGAAGCTGCGGGTCCGTAAGCCAGAAGCGGTCAGCTAGCCAACACCGCAGGTCCCATATCCGATTGGAGATGAACTCCCGAATTCTCGTCCGCAGATTTCGCAGATGAACGCAGATAAGAGAAGCGGGCGGAAGACCCAGTAGGCGATCAACTGCAGGTCATGGATTCATCAAGATCGTCGTTTGGGAATCATGACAGATCAGGCATCGTTCAAGGAGGGCGGTTCCCGGTTGGATAATCGATCTGAACTTCCGACCATCTTGTTGCTTCAGGCACTCGATGGTCTTTCTGCGCCGGAATCCCGCATTCAGGCGGTACCTGAAACGGCTGAAGCCGGAGCTCCCATGAATCGCGACCTCAGGAATTGCTGTGACCCGTACTTGAACCATGCCCTTGCGTCTCATTGCCGCCAGCCGGAAATTGAAGCTATGAGAGGGAGGTGAAGGTCGACGCGACGGTTTGCAGAACCTCTGATCCTGGGGAAGACTTGAGGAGTTTTGCCCAATCGCCCGTTTACCCAGACCCGGAGCCCTA
>JBEKTN010000468.1:0-5346 GCA_049516015.1 Isosphaeraceae bacterium
GCAAATTCAAGGGGAAAATCGCTCAAGACGTGGCACCATGTGTAGCGAGGGAATACAGTTGCCGCTCCATCGCGAAAGGACTTACGGCAAGAATCGCCGGACTACTGTCAAAAACCTGTCAAGAAGGCGGAGATCACGCCGGACTACGAGATCAAGGTGCTGTCGGGCGACAACAGGACGCTGGACCCGGACCACGAGCTGAACGGCGCGTCCAAGCGCGCTCTCACGCTCTCCTTCATCTGGGCGCTGACCGAGGTCTCGGGCGTCATCGCCCCCAGGGTCATCGATACGCCCCTCGGGATGATGTCGGGCGGTGTAAAGAGTCGGGTGGTGGAGATCATCTCGAACCCGGACCTCGTCCCCTTCACCGGCGAGGCAGGGACCGGGCAGCCCCAAGCCCGCCAGGAATTCCAGGTGATTTTCTTGCTCACCCGGCAGGAAATCCTGATGGTCGAAGACCTGCTCGACTCACGTGCCGGGCGATTGAAGACGCTGACCAACTCGGCGAGCTATCCCATCGATCTACTCAACGACCCGAAGGTCGAGCAGCCCACGATACTCGTGTGCGACTGCAACCACCGCCAACACTGTCCGGTTTGCGCTCGCAAGGACGACGACCAACACCACCTCATCGCGAGGACCGTGACCCACTAACTTCACACGGAGCCGGCCATGCCCGCTACGGTAGCCAACCCCTACGTCAACCTGGAACTGAAGATCCCGAAACAGAACTTCGAGGATTTCGACAAATACACCAGTCGGTTCAAGTCTGAGGACGGGTCAGCCAAAGGAAGTTGGGGCCATCCACATTTCCCGGGGGCCGGAGGGTTGGTAGCCCTTTCCCTTACAGAAAGTGGGTGGCCCTTTCCGTTCCCGGCACGCAACGAACCCGTTGCCATCGCGCTCATGCTATCAAAGACCACTTTCCGGAGACGCCCGCAAGAGTCGGGCAATCGTGCCGTAAACTGAGTATGTCGGGATCGTGCAGAGCGTCTTTGTCAATTCGGTTTGAGAATCAGGCCCGCGCGCCGCCCCAAGCCGAAAGGCGGCGCGCGGAGTGTGTGGTCTTCGACACGCGGAAACCAGCCTGCCTGATATCCGGATCACGCAAGTCTTGCGAACAAGCCGGATAGGGAGAGCTGGGGAAAGCTTGACGGTTCGCAGATCTGTCGGGTTCACCCCGGATTAACCGAACAGCACGCGGCTCGGGCCAGGCGGTCGTCAAGAAAATGCATGACGAAGTGGCTCGGAATAGTGGCGACTGGCGAGTGGTCAGTGGCCAGTGAAGCGTGCGGAAGCGAGCGGCGGTGTGAGAAATGCGCAAAACGAAGCCAATTGGAAACGGCCATTAATCACTTGCCAGCAGGGAGTTAATGTCGACTGATTCGGACATCTTTATGCAAAACGAAGCCAATTCCCGGACGTCGAAGACGGAACATGGAGTGGTAACCTGACAACACGTGTGCACCAGGTGCCGCCGGAATCGTGTCGAGCGGTCGGTGGTCTCTTGGGGGAGGTCAGAAGAAGCTGGTCAGTGGCCGGTGGAGCGAAGGGGAAGAAGCCGGAGATCCGCGAAATGTGCAAAACGAAGCCAAATTGGAATCGGCCATTAATCGCTTGATCTGAAGGAGTTAACGTCGATGGATTCGGCGTTGTCTATGCAAAACGAAGCCAATTCCGGGCGATTGTGGATGGCACCTTGCAGGAGGAGGCCGACTGAACGCGCGAGGGGGCGGGACGGCCGGTGATGGCCGGGTTGAGGAAGTTGATCATCGTTTTTGCCTCTATGACACCCAACTTCTCGGTGCCTGCTTGCATGCATCCGAGTCCGGTGGCCGCTATCGCTCTGAGGCCGTCAGGGGCATGCCAGACGTACCAATCGCCCTCCCAGCCACCGGGCCCCCGGAGGGATGGGCGGCTGTCGGCTTTGTCAGCCCAGCCTCTTTCAACGGGGGGTTGTGGGCGCGTTTGCTTAGGGTTTTGGGTACTTGACCTCTGATTTTGGGGTCGGAGGACGTGATCCTCCCTCCGGGACTGGATTGTGGTTAAACTGAGTTTTGGGTTCTTAACCCCTGATTTTGGGGTCGGAAAGGGTCAGGATCTGGGTTGTTGACCGTTTCTGAGCCTGGCTTGATCCTTCCAGAATCGGCTTGTCGATGGCCACAAGTCTTTGATACCCAAGCGATTAGATTGCGTCCCATGACCTTGTTCAACCCCGTTTTTAATGCCAGACGCCTATAGTCATAAGACGATTAAAAACCCAGGCTGATGAGGGACTAGGCCCACAGCCGAAGGCTGGGGACTCCAGCCGACGAAGCTGGCTATGTCGTTCTGCGTCAGCCCCCAGCCAGCAAGCTTGCGAACCTGTTCAGGATCGATGTTCTCCGTGGGAAAACCGGCCTGACCACCCAAGAAAATAAGTGCGAAAAAGGCAAATTGCGACTCCGCGAAAATCGGCGATGATCAGACGTCGCGCGCCAGCCGGATGCCCGAGAACTGCCAGCGCGCCTCGGGGGGGAAGAAATTCCGGTAGGTGGGCCGGATATGCGATCGCGGCGTGCAGCACGAACCGCCCCGCAGAACAAGCTGGTTGCACATGAACTTGCCGTTGTATTCGCCGAGCGCTCCGGCGGTCGGGCGAAACCCGCGGTAGGGCGTGTACGGGCTTTGCGTCCATTCCCAGACATCGCCGTAGAGCTGCATGGGCGATGTACGAGGCGAGGTCTCACGGGCGTCCATCAGGCGAGCGGGATGGAATCGACCCGACTCCAGGAAGTTACCCTCCAGGGCGACTTCGGGGGCCTTGGCCGACGTCTCCCATTCCGCTTCGGTGGGCAGCCGGGCCCCCGCCCAGCGGGCGAAGGCGTCGGCCTCGTAGTAGCTGACATGGCAGACCGGCTCGTCGAGATCCAGGCCTCGCATGCCTTCAAGGGTGAAGACCTGGCGCCCGTTCTCCGTCGATTCCCAGTAAAGCGGGGCGGTCCAACCGTTGCGATTGCGCGCGTACCAGCCGTCGGAGAGCCAGAATTCGGGACGTTCGTAACCGCCGTCATCCATGAAGGCCAGATATTCGCCGATGCTCACCAGACGATCGGCCAGCGCGAATGCGGCGACGTACTCCAGATGTTTCGGTTCCTCGTTGTCGAAGGCAAAGCTTGCCGGCTCATGGCCGATCGACCGCAGGCTGCCCGCAAACGGAATCCAGCCTGGAGCACCGGGCCCGGCATGCGCCAGGGCGCCGGTCCGACGCCCACGATAAGCCGGGCGCGTGGGATTGCTCGCCAGCGCGTGCTTGATATCGGTGAGGATCAGCTCCTGGTGCTGTTGCTCGTGGTGCAACCCCAGGATGAGCGTGCTCCGGGCTCGTTCGAACGCCGTGTTGCCGGCCCGATCGAGGAATTCCTTCATCCGCCTGTCCACAGTAGCACGGTACCGATACACCTCGGCTACCGTCGGCCGTGAGAGCAGGCCTCGCCGGTCGCGCGCAATTCGCTCGCCCACGGCGTTGTAATAGGAATTGAAAAGATAAGAGTACTCCGAATCAACCGGCTCGAAGCCGGGCTGCGCGGAAGACAGAACGAACGTCTCGAAGAACCACGATGTGTGCGCCAGGTGCCACTTGGCCGGGCTGGCATCGGGCATCGACTGGATGACGTAATCCTCAATCTCCAGGGGCGCGCAGAGGGCTTCGGTCGTACGCCTGACTTCCTGGTAACAGCTCCAGGTCGCAGTCCGATCGAGCCCAAGATCGGCAATGCCGGGGCCCGGGTCACCGATCTCTCGAGGCGGGGCATCGGCCAGGTTGGTCGGCATGGAAGCGGCTCCAGACGAAGAGGGGGCTGGTCCGGACATCACGGGCGCATCCGCACTTGCGGTGGCTTACTGAAGCTCACATGGCACATGGCAAATGGCACATGGCACATGGCACATGGCACATGGCACATGGCACATGGCACATGGCACATGGCACATGGCACATGGCAGACGGGCGGAGGATCTCAAAGCTCTTGCCTTCTGCTCTTTGTCATTTGCCATTTGCCATCTGTCATTTGCCATTTGCCATCTGTCATCTTCCATTTGCCATGCCAGCCCCAAGAAAAATGATGTTAGTCCGCCGGTCCCCTGCCGCCCAGCCCCGGCGTCTCGCTCGGCGCCGGTTCAGGGACCGTGATTTCCCTCCTGTGACTCACGCCGGGGCGCGGGCCGTGGAGCGGGAGGCGGCTGGCGGTGCGGGTATTGAGGAGGTGCGTGCAGGTGGGACTGCTCGGATCGTGAATTCGGCTCGCGCCCGCCGGCACCAGGCTCGGCCCCCGAGGAGGGAGTGCGGGCGACGTCATGGGGAGCCGCCTGGCCTGGCCGGGAGAGATGGTCCGGCGCCGAAATCGCGCCTGCCGCCTGGTGCTGGATCAATGGCCCGCGAGATTCCCCGGAACCCGGCTGCCTTGCGACCCGGGCGCCCTCCTGTTCGTAGCTGGGCCCGGCATGTTCTCCCGCCCCCTGTGCCCTGACCTGGTGCTCGGGGCGGCTCATCGGCCCGATCGATTCACGGGTTGCCCCGTGCTCGTGAATCGGTGCCGCCACGGGTGAAGCGGAAAGCGTCAGCGGCCGCGGCCGGGCCGAGGCCAGGCCGCGCCCGGCGCCGGTTCCGGCCGTCCGCTCGCTCGCAGCCCGCCGCTCCTGGATCGACCGCTCGTTGCGGAACTGCTGCAACGCGACTCCCCGCTGTTGCCATTGCCGCCGCGACTCGGCGCTCACGTGCTCCAGACGCATGCCACCCGCGGCCCCGGCGTGGCTTGCAAGTTCGCTGATCGGCCTGGCCATGACCGCGCCCTGACCGCGCCCGTTGTTGATCACGGTCAGGTTCCGCTCGATGATCCGCGTCTGCTCGATGTAGGTACGCGGGGGCCGCATGGCGACGTTGTCGCGACGGACCACGTATTCCTGCCGGACCCGCGTCACCCAGCCGGGATCACGGCCCACGTTCACCGTCGCGTAGAACACGAAGAGCGGGTCGTTATAGACGGGCCGGCCCGGTCCCGACACGAAGGTGAACGAGAACCAAGGAACGATGCCCACGCTGACGAAGGTCCGGTCGTAGTAGTCGCCAAAACAGTAATGAGAGTAGTTGGGCTGGACGAACAGGTTGGCCATCAGGCCAGGCGCCGCGATCGTGATCGAGGGAGTGTAGACGTAGGCCGGCTGAAGGTAGACCGGCTGGGCGTAATAGACAGGCGCGAACATGAGGCCCCGGTTGGCCAGGGGCATGTCCCAGTATCCTTCGACGAACAGGTATCCACCCGGCGTCCAGACGAAGTGGGCAGGGATCCAGACCCAGCTCGGCTGGAC
>JBEKTN010000469.1:0-5308 GCA_049516015.1 Isosphaeraceae bacterium
CGGTTCCGCATCGGTACCCAGTGGTTCTCCAGATCCGGCTGCTGGAACAGGCGCGCGAGTTCTGGGGAACGAGCCATCGCAGCCGTGGAAAAACCGGCCTGACCACCCAAGAAAATGAGTGCCAAGAAGGCAAATAGCGCCTCCGCGAAAATCGGCGTACATCGACCACCAGGACCTCGCCGGCCACGCCGACCCGAGGACGACCCTGACCTACATCCGGTCCCGCGACTGCCTAAGCAAGAGCCCGGCCTACGTGCTCAAGTATTAACGAGGACGTCGATCGCCTCGCTGTGGACGTCTTGGCTTAGTACGACCGCCGGCGGGATCTGGGCGGTTAACTTGCGGCCATCGTGGCACAGGATGAAGGCTACTTGCAGTCGAGCGCGGCCCGACAGATTCTTTCGACGACGTCTCACTCATGGCCGCGTAAGGTATAGAACCATGCCCGCCGGAATTCCGAATTCGCGACGGAAATGGGTTCGTTTCACTGCGGACGATCGGGTCTGGGAGAATTGCGGTCGCAGAGGACAGGCGGGGCAGCAGACCCTGCCTGAACCAGCGGCTCGGCCCAGTGCACCAATGCCCCCACCTCAGTTCGAGCGGTCCGATCAGCCGCCGCCAAGTCTGCTCCGAATCGCATAAACAGCCCCGGCGGCACGACCACACCCCTTGACCCGATCGCGCGTCGATTTCTAGCATAAGGCTTCTATCCTTGCTCGACCACGGAAGGGGTCGTAGCGTCAAGTGCGCCATCTTACATCTCGGATACCGGCTGATTCTGATGACTCAACCTGAAGCTTCTCCACCTGTTCCGGAAGAAGAACAACCGCGCCACGCCCCCGCGAACGACTCGACCTCGACGGCGGTCTCGGAAGCCGACGCCGATGCCGAGACCGTGCCGCAACCCGAACCGTGGACGCCTGAGCGCGTCACGGAATGGAACGCTTATTATGACATTTATGTGATGCTCGCCGTCCTCCTGCTCGCGTTCGTGGTCTCGTCGGTTCGTGTGGACGAAAACAACCCTTTGCTGTGGACGCACCTGAAGACGGGTGAGCTGACCGCGCAGCAGAGCTACCCGGTCGTGTCGGACACATTCTCTTATTCCGAGACCGGAACGCGGTGGGTCAACATTCCCTGGCTCTTTCAGTGGAGCCATGCCGCGATCTTCAGGCTGGTGCGGGACCTGGTTCCCCCCGACCCCGCGGACCCGACGGCCAATCAAGCGTCCGCCGAGCAGCTCGCCATCGGTGTGCTGATCGGGATCAATGCCCTGGTGCGGCTGATCACGGCCTGGATCTTGCTCAAGATCCGGCGCCCCGGGCCAGGCCTCTGGTGGTCGGCCGTCTGCGTGGCGCTGGCCCTGGGAGCCGTTGTGGCGCCGTTCAGAATCTTGCCCGGGGGCATCGCTGGACCGGGCATCGTCGCCCCCTCAACGTGGGGAATGCTCCTGCTGGCGATTGAGATGCTGCTGCTGCACCGTGCCTACAACGAAGGCCGCCGCGGGGCCCTGTACGGGATGGTTCCACTCTTCCTCGTCTGGGTGAACCTGGACGAAGCGTTCATCGTGGGACTGCTGATACTGGCTGCGGCGGCGGTTGGCCGGGTTCTCGATGGAAGCTCCGCCCTTACCCTGGTGCGACGTTCCGCCGGCTCGCTCACGGATGACTTCTCGGATGAAGAGAAACCTCGGGCCGAGATCAGGCCAGTCAGCACGTCCGGCGGGCTTGTGGTCCTGGCGCTCTGCGTCGCGGTTTGCCTTGCCAACCCCTCGACCTATCGCGTTTTCCTGACCTCGATGGCACCCCTGTTGTCGGTTTTTGGGCCCAAGACCGAGACTTTCCCATTCGGTGAGATCTCCTTCTTCGGCAATCAGATCCAGAAGCAGTTCCCGAGCGATTGGTACTGGTTCACTGGATCTTATGTGCTCATGGTGGCAATTGGCCTGAGCTCGTTCCTCCTGAACGTACGCCGGTTTGCCTGGAGCCGGTTCCTCCCCTTTGCCGTGATCGCGGTGTTGTGGGCAATCTTGATCGGCTACCGGCAGGAGTTTGCGATCGTATTCGCCGCGGTGACCGCGATCAACGGCCAGGAGTGGTACCACGATCGATTCGGAACCCAGGGGCGGCTGGGCTTCCTGCCAACCCTCTGGTCGACAGGTGGCCGGCTGGTGACGCTGGCGGTGCTCTTCTTCGGCGTGAGCGCGGCCATCACGGGCTGGCGCAGGCAACCCGACGAGCCGCGCTTCGGCTTCTCTTACGATGCCAACGACTTCGCCTTTGAAGCCGCCGACTACCTGGCCCGGCAACAGGATATCAAGGGCAACGTTCTCAACACGACGGCCGCCCAGGGCGATGCTCTCATCTGGAAGGCTTATCCGGCGCGGAGAACGTTCATCGACGGCCGCAATGTCTTCACTAACGAGAAGCTTGAAGAGCTTCACCACCTGCGAGTCGCCATCCGTGATGATGCCGCGGACGATTGGAAACCTGCGCTCGACCGCTACGACATCACCGCGGTGATGATCGATCTGGCGGGAGCGAGCGGATCCGTCGAGACCTACAAGCGATTGACCAAGAGCCCGAACTGGATTCCCTTCTACGACGATGGCCGGGTGGTCGTCTTCGGCCGAGCCGACGCCCCCGAACCCGACCTGGCCACATTCAAGAATAACCGGCTCGTGCCGGAATTGAGAGCTTACCGCGTGGCGCAGTCCGTTCCCGCGGCCGATCGTCCGCCGACGCCGACCTCATGGATCGACGATTTCTTTCAGAACCGTCTTGCCAGCCGGCCGCAGACGCATACCAATGCGGCGCTGCGCTGGCTTCAGGGAGGGATGCGGGAAGGCGATCAGCCCATGCTACCCGACCCGGCACGGTGTCTGCTGGCGATCCGCGAAGCGCGAACCGCGCTGGCAAAGAATCCCGACGACTGGGTCGCCTACCGTCTGCTCCACGCCGCCTACCGTTTCCTGGCGCAAGCGGAAACCGCAATCCTCTCCGGCATCCCGCTCGACCGCCAGAACCAGAGCCGGGTCAGCGCCCTGGTACCCAATATCGACGTGCTCTCCTTGCGATTCCAACAACGGGTCACCGCGCTCAACTATGCGATCTTGACCGCCCCGCCGCCCAGAACCCTCGAGGCACGCCGAGAGTTCCAGGCCCTGAACATGGAACTGTTCGAGCTCTTTGTCCGGGCAGGATATATCGACCTGGCCCGCGACCGGCTCCAGATTGTCCTCGACCAGATCCAGCCGGGCGACTTTCCGACCCCGGAGGCGGAAGCGCATTACCGGCAACAGCTGGAACAGCTCAATCAGCGGGTCAAGCAGGTGGAAGACAAGCTGTTGGACCTGCAGGTCGAGCACCAGGCGGGTCCGGTCGAGAAGGCCAATGCCGCTCGCAATCAGGGGGCACCCGGGCTGGCCATCGGCGAGCTCGAGGAAGCCAATCGCGGCAATATGAGCCCGCTGATCGTCAAGCCGCGGCTCGTCGACCTGTTCTGCTTCACCGGTCAGCCCGACCGAGCGGTGGAACTGCTTTCGACGGGGGCTGGCGAGGACCCCAACCTGGGAACCGAGCCGGGCACCTCGTTCCTGAGGCAGGGACAGGTTTACTTCCTCCTGGGCAACTACACGACCGCCGCCCATCTCTGGCAGGAGCGCGCCATTCCCCGGCTGCGGTTCGATCGCAGCATGCGGGCACTGTCGATGGCCCAGGTTCTCACCCGCGGTCAACTGACCCACGCGACCAACATCAACTTGATACTGCCCACCCTGGTGAGTCGCCAGGCCTACTGGGAATACGAGCTGGCGCTCTGTTTGCTCGAGTCGGGTTCGCCCGATGGTGCCGCGGATTACTTCACCCGCGCCTTGAAGCTCGTTCCCGAGCTAACGGTCCGACCGATCATTGCCTACTACCTGGAGAAGCTGGGCAAACCGGTTCCCGAACTGCCCAAGAAGGCGGATTTGCCGCGGCCCCGAGCAGGTACGACGGTGGATTCGAAGCCGCGAGGTCCAGGCCCATCGCCCGCGACTTCTCCCGTGCCGGCGCCCAAACCTGCCGCCACGCCGCCGGCTCCCGCCGAACCGGCAAAGCCGGGCAACGCCGCGGCCTCCAAGGAGCAGGAAAAGCCCAAGCCGGCGCCCGGCACAGAGGAAACGAAGAAGAAGCCGTGAGGCAAGTTGCGGGGGCCATCGCGTTGGAACCGAGCCCGCGCCGAGCAGGCTATCGGTCACTTCTCCAGCAGCACCACGTTGTCAACCTGGCAGACGACGTCCTGGAAGTCGTCATTGGTCGAGTATTCCCAGCCGATCAAGTAACTGTTCGGGATCAGCCGGCCCGTGGTCTTGTCGCGGTTGGGATAGATCATCGCCTTGTAGGGCTGCCTGGCCAGCCGCTTGTTGATCCGGGCCACCAGGGCAGGCTCGGTGAAGACGCCGCCGTCCCTGAAGTCGTCGTTGGAAACCCAGAGGCCGAACGGTTGATCGCCGGGGTCGAAGCGGGTTTGCGAGCCCTCCTCCAGCGGCGGCGGCAGGTTCTTGCCGGTTTTCAGGTCGTCGGCGGTGTTCTTGAACGTGTAGGTCCACAGGGCCGACTTCCGGGGCTCGCCACCGGCCTCGGACGGCAGATACCACCCGCCGCGATTGCGGGTCGTCAAGCCAAGCGCAAGCGCCGGGTATACGTCACCGGTCCCGGACCCGCCTTACGGAAGAGGCCAGGGGTCGCAATGGCGGTTGTGATCACCGGGTTGCGCAGGTCGCCGAACAGCGATAGCCCGTAGCGGTCGGCAAGAACCACCTTCCAATCCGGCTCGTCAGGGCCCGGGCTCACCTTGGGCTGATGAGCTGTCTGGCCTTGCAGCCTGACCGCGAGCAAGACCTGTAAGACCAAGGCTAAAAGAAGCACGGGCCGATGCTGATCGGGCGCTCGCATGAGGCGTGGGGCGTGGGGCGTGGAGCGTGAGGTGTGGAGCGTTATCTCCCTACCTTCGGCTTCACCGGTACTGAACGGGCGTATGGTAGAGAAAAGTAGAGAAATCCGGAGTTCAGGGAGCCATCAACGCCCGCGTGGCGATGGCCGCCATGGCTGCCAACGAGGTGTTGGCCCGATACTGTTGAATTAGCCATAACACGCAAGGCCGAAGCAACTTCGGGCTCCCTCTCCCCTTGCGGGAGAGGGTTGGGGTAGGCTGATGCGAAGTTGGCCTTGACGTGACATTTTCGGCTTGTCGCAACCAGGGTTTTTTGTTTCGCTTTTCAAACGTTTCTTGGGAGGACTGGGCACCAGGCAGGGAGGCCGAAGCAATG
>JBEKTN010000470.1:0-5289 GCA_049516015.1 Isosphaeraceae bacterium
GGTAAGGGCGAATCTCGTCGCCGTGAGCGCTGCCGCGGTGCTTGGTGATCGCCAGGGCCCTGCCCATCCGTCCATTGTGCCGGGTTCGCCCCATCAAGATGATCGTGTTGGCGTTGGAGAAGCGGAATTGCTCGCGCAACCACTCACGGGCGGCCCAGTCACTGTCCTTACGCAGGACGTGGGTAAGCGTGCCGGGCAACAATCCGCCGCCCAGCTCGCGGTCCATCGCCTCGATGTCAAATCCTTGCCGAGCGATGCTCATTCCCGTCTCATCTTCGACTGCCAGGGTTCGAACCGGAGCTAATCAGGCCGTGACGTAGCCTATTGTGGATTCTCCACTTCGCTGCCGGCAAGATGCCACAACCAAGTTCTTTCACGATCTGAATCAAGAGTTGTCGCCTAAAATGCCGAATAATGCGACAGAACCCGTGCGACCCGGCCAATCATGACAATCGACAATTTCCCTGCCAACGCTTTTGACCGAAGGCCGGTTTGTGCGGGCTCGTCGACCTAAATATCCTGAATTTCAAGGTTTACAGTGCCGAAGTAGGCCAGGGGCTTGTGAGTGATGACCAATTACCAGACCCGGAACGGCCGAACTGGACCGCGATCTTGGTTCTGGCCTTTGCTGCTTTTCCTGGCCGTGTTGGGATTGTTACTCACGGCAGGTACTCGTGCCCAGGCTCAGACCCCGGAAACCAAGATCATCACCATCCCGCCCCCGTTGCCGACACCGGTGCAACGGCCTGGCGGCTCGTCGGCCGGATCGACGGCTGCGGTTCCCGCGGGAACGGTTGAGCTTCCTCCTCCTGCAACGGGGGCCGGGATCGAGGCCAGGGTGGGCATGCCTTCTCCTTTGCCACGACAGGACGAGGTTCCCAGGGTCATCCCGATCGAACCACTGCCGGGTCAGCTTCAATGGCAACCCCCTGCCGCGGCGCGGCCCAAGGTGATCCAGCTCCGGCGTGACTCGACTGGCCTGGTTCCGGCGCGTCCCCCTGGCCCAACCCCGCGCCGGTCCAACGACGAGGTCGCGAAGGATGTGTCCAACCTGATCGAGATGATCCAGGAGCCAGAGGCCGAGATCGCCCTCGTCGCGGGCGAATGCAAGGTCGTCCAGACCAAGCGAACGTTGACGCGTTTGGTAGTGGCCAACCCGCAGGTCGCCGATGTGGAGTTGCTGACCGACCAGCCGGAAGCGCGGCTCCTGAACGTCACCGGTAAGTCGTTCGGCACCACCAGCCTGACCCTCTGGGATGAGAGCAATCGCCCCGTTTCCTTTCTCGTCCGGGTTACGGTGGACTCAAAGGAGATGGAGACGCGAGTCAACCAGGCATTCCCTGGCGCCCAGGTCAAGGTCCGCCAGGTCGGGAGCCAGATCATCCTCGATGGCCAGGTGCCCGAGGCCAAAATGATGGCCGACATTCTCCAGGTCATTCAGTCTGCCATCAGGACGAGTCCAGGCTTCCGAGCGATGATGGGCGGCATGATGGGCGGCGGCGGAGCGACGGGGGGAGCCGGAGGTGGCATGGCGGGTGGAGCTGGCGGGATGGGCGGCGGGATGGGCGGAGCAGGCCTGACCATCATCAACCGGGTCGTCATTCCTGGGCCCCGGCAGGTGTTGCTGCACGTCAAGATCGCCGTGCTCAACCGCACGGCCATCCGGCAGCTCGGAATCAATTGGCTGGATACGAAGGGCCGGTCGATCATCGGTTCCTCGGCTGGCGGGGTCGGCGATGTCTCCGCAACGGCTACAGCCAGTCACAGCACAGGAGCGTCCAATCCCATCGGCTTCCTCTCGCCGGTAAACTCGATGTTCAATGCCACGGGAAGCGCATCGAGTGGTGGTCAGCTCTTTGGCGTCTTCAACTCGGGGCATTTCTCCTTGTTCATCAATGCCCTGCGCAGTAATGCCATGGCCAAGATCCTCGCCGAGCCGAACCTGATGGCCTTGGACGGTCAGCCCGCGCGATTCCTGAGCGGCGGTTTATTCCCCTTCCCGGCCCCCCAGAGCTCGTCGATTCCTGGCGGTACGGCGGTGGTCACGGTCCAAATGTATCAATTCGGAACCAGCCTGAACTTTATCCCCCAAATTCTCTCCAACGACGTGATCCGGCTCGATGTCGAACCGTCCATAAGCCAGTTGAATAAAGCCGAGGGAACCACAGTCAACGGCGGCGCGGCCCCGGCGATCGACATGCGGAGCGCCCGGACCGTAGTCGAGCTCCGTGAGGGACAGACCCTCGCCATCGCCGGCCTGATCCAGCTCTTGACCACCGCCACCACGGTTCGGATCCCCGGTCTCGGTGATCTCCCGCTGGTGGGGCCCTGGTTCAGCGCCAATAACATCCAGACCATTGAGGAAGAGACCATCATCCTGGTAACTCCAGAGTTGGTTGCGCCTCTGGACAAGCAGGAGGTCACGGAGGCGCCCGGCGATCGGATCTATCAACCCAACGATGCCGAGTTCTACCTCCTGGGCCGGATGGAAGGGAAGCTGGGACGGGAATTCCGCGCTCCCATCGCGGATCAGGACCCGCTCGGGCTGATGAAGCACTTTCAGAGCGAGCAGCAGTGGGTCATGGGACCTCATGGATATGCCGATTGAGCCTCGATTTCAAAGCGTACGCCGGCGCTGCTGGAGTTCAGGTCCAGCAGGTCGCGATCCAAATACGAATCGACCCGGCGTGGCCGATGGCGGCACTCACGCGGGGAGAACTCTCGGGGGGTGGTGGTGATGCATAACGAAAGGATCCGGTTCTCTTGGTGGTCCAGCGCGGCAATGGCCACGGGCCTGGTTGCCGGCGGCGTCTTGGCCAAGGCTCAGCCGCCCGACGACCCCCCTGGGCCGCCCCAGGCTTACGAACGAAAGGGGCTGCTGCATCGCTGGTTTCACCACTCGGCGGCGACACTGCAGGACAAGATGATCGGCTATCCTGAGAACTTTGTAGAGCCGCCGCTTGGCTATTACGTCAAAGAGCAGATGACCATGCAAGTGGCCAAGGCGGATCCTCACCGGTTCACGCTGTACAGGAGCGACTTCCTTCCCGGCACCGATCGCTTCTCACCGGTCGGCGCCAGCCGGTTCAATCTCATGTATTCCCGGCTCGGCGGATGGCTGGGGCCGGTGGTCGTCGAGTGGACGCCGGATGAGCCCGGGCTGGCGGAAGCTCGTCGCCAGGCCGTGCTGGTGACCATGCAAACGGCCGGCCAGCCGATCGTCCCCGAGCGCGTGGTCATCGGTCCCTCTCCCTATCCGGGAGCCATGGGTGCCGAGGCCGGTAGCAACTTCAATACCGTTCTCACTCGTAGTCAGCAGGCCGGCGGTTTGTATCCTCTGGCACCTCAGTTCACAGGTATTGCCGCCAGCGTCGGGGGAGGCCGTTAACATGAGAAACCTGACAAGCCGAAACGACTCTCTCACGATGGGGCCAGCGTCGTTGGGCGGCTGCCGTTGGGAACTGGCTCTGATTAGCTGTGCGGCCGTTGTCTCGACCATGCTCATGGCCGCAACCTGCAAGGCAGATCCGCCCTGGCGGAAAACCGATCCGCCGCCCACTCCACCGGCGGCTCCCGAGGCGGTCGCTCCGGGGACGGTCTCGGTCGATCTGACCAAGGCCTATGATCCCAACGGATTCCGCAAGGACGTCACCCAGGATCAACGAATCCACGTTCATATCGATTTTGGTCGCGTGTTCGAGAGCCAGGGGAACTTCGAAGCGGCCCTGTCGGAATACCAGCAGGCGCTTGCCGCTTGTGAGCACAAGGGTATCGGCCGCACTCGATCAGCCGATGAGGCGCTGGCGCATCGTCGGATCGGCAACGCACTTGACCGGCTGGGCCGTTTCGCCCAGGCGGAGATGCACTACAAGAAGGCGCTTCGGCTCAGCCCGAGGGATCCCAAGATCTGGAATGACGCCGGCTACAGTTACTATCTCCAGGGGCGGTGGGCCGATGCTGAACGCACCTTGAAATCCGGCTCGAGGCTCGCGCCTGAGGACGTCAAGCTCAAGACCAACCTGGGACTGACGCTGGCCGCTGCCGGCCGAACCAAGGAGGCGCTGCCGATTCTCAGCCAGTACAGTGGTGATGCGATCGGCCACGCCAACCTCGGCTTCTTGCTCGCGGCAACCGGCCAGGTCGAGCCGGCTCGCCAGCAGTACCTTCAGGCCCTTGCTCTCCGTCCCAGTCTTGCCCTGGCCCGCCGCGCCCTGGCACAGCTTGACCGTGCCCAGGACGCCCAAGCGGTTGCCGCGGCGGGACAGCCCCCTGCGCCAGCGGTCATCACCGCTTCTCCAAGGGCCAGCGATGACGCCGTGCTTCAGGCCGCGACCAAGAGGATCGGGTTCCCGCCACCCCCCCTGTTCAACGTTGCTCCGCCCTCTGGACCCCCGCTATCAGGGCCGTGAGCCGGGATCGCGAGATTCAGCTTCTGCCGTTGGGTTCAACCAGCGGTCCGTAGAACCCAGGGCGGCGATCGGCGATCCGGTTCACCTCGTGGCTGCCGGGCACGCGGACCAGGTGCTTCGTGCGGGAGCGGACCGGGTCTATGTCGGCAAAGAGCGTCTGCGTCGAAAGCGCCAAGGGCCAGCTCAAGATCACCGGCCTGGGACCGGTCTTGCGGGACACGTTCCGGATTGGCCATCTCGAGCCCTTGTTCGAGATCTACGACGACAAGGCCGCCGCCCTGAAGGCGTTTTCACTAGCACTTGCCGATCCTTGGAACCGTGGCTCCATCGCCGGTTCGGCCCCACCCCAGGCCCTTGACAAGGGTTCCCTGGATCGTTGCAATGAACTCATCAACGTGCCCGTAGCTCAACTGGATAGAGCGTCGGCCTCCGGAGCCGAAGGTTGAGGGTTCAAATCCCCCCGGGCATACTGACAGGGCAACGACTTACGGCGATTCGGACTCACATCGATAATCTCTTGCCCCCAGACCTGGCGGTGATCGTCGAGGGTTGGAACCGACTGACCGCCGGAACCAGGAAAGGCTTGGTCGGAATCGTCACCCGGGAATTAACGAAACGGTTTCCGTAAATCAGACCTGCTTCATCCAGGGAAGGCCCAGAGCCGCCCATGACCGTCGCTGTGGCGTCGCTGAGAGTCTAAGCGTCTCCAACCCATCGACCCGGGGATTTGCGGCCGTCCGACGCCGCGGATGCCGATGTTAGCGCGTTTTACCGTTGAGTTGCAGACGCGGCGGGACGTCCTCTCCTTCTCCCGCGGGGAGCGGGGGGAACCCCGCTTGCGGGGTCGGGCCGGAACGGCCGGATGAGGGGAATTTGCGGG
>JBEKTN010000471.1:0-5235 GCA_049516015.1 Isosphaeraceae bacterium
CGAAGCGGACAATTGAAACGATCGGCGAGGCGCTTGAGCGATGTCGGGTTAGGGACGTCTGGGACTGGTGCCGAGAGAAGTTGGGAGTATCGGTTCAATCCCTGCGAAAACAGGCTTACACCCAATACCGTTCGTCGAAGGAGAAAAAGACCGCGTTCGCCGCCATATTGGGAGAGATAGCGAATCCAGGTATTCAAACTGGGCAGCTTTTCACTTCGCCAATTCCTTCGACGAACGGTATTGCCCTTAGACCCGGACCAGCCTTGAATCGAATCAGGTGTTCGCATCGAACAATTCCCGCGCGGACCCGGCGGATGTGATCGCCCCGAAGGCGGCTCGATCTGAATTAGGTTCAGGTGTGCCAACTCCGGCGAGCTTCCGGGCGTGGACACGCCGTTCATCGGATGCTGTGCCGAATTCCGCCGTCAAGATCTCCGGCCATTGTTGCTGCTTGAAGGTCAGGTTGCGCCATGGCACGGCGGGCCGCGGAGTTAGCTTCCCGCTCCGCAAAACAGAGGCTCTGAGGTTGCCGACGTTGCTCACACGCTTCGGTCCGACACACCTGTCGATGTGACCGATGCGCGCAACGCTTACCTGGAGCAATATCCAAAATCGGCGAAGGAAGCGAGCACTTGGTGGATAGAGAAAAACCACATTGCGCATCTCCGGCGATTACTCGATGTCCGGATGCCGATCATGGAAATGACCGCTTGGACGATACAAGGGTATATCTACGGCGAGGCTTACTGAGTACGCCCGGTCCTCACGGCCACACAGTCCCGGACACGACCAGTTGGCAGACCTTTCTTCGGATCAACGTCACAAGCTCATCCGTATGGGTCAGTTTCTCGATTTCTGCTCTCGTGATGACGATGAGGCGGATTTTCTTGATAAGGGCCACGGAAATGAGGTGATGAGCTTCCTTCCCATCGGCAGCGTCTCCTGTCACTCCGTTCATGGCAAGCAGAATTCCGAAATCGAGGCTCCGATGCTCGATTTTGGTGAGAAACCAATTCACCTCCTGGCTACCCACTGCCTTGGACCAATTCTTGCGTTCAACCAGAATCAGAGCGTTGAAGGACTTGAGCCCTGCGGCATCCTGCTCGTTCCAGCACGCAACGTCGATCTCCTCCGTGTCAAACGGATTCATCGCATTGCCTTCGGTGATCGACACGCCGGGGATCAGGCCGAAAAGGTAACAGGCGAGGTCTTCAAGGGCTTTCCCCTTGGCCGGCATCGTCGTCGCCGTATCTCCGGCCGTCAGGTGGCCATGGATAACCGCTGCGGAGAACGCAGGCATGGTTAGCTCACTCCATGAACGCGCTGATTCCTCAACTCGCGGATGACGTCACCAAAGCTCTTCGCTCGCATCGACTCCAAAAGGTTCTCGATGGATATGGGCAGGATTTGCGGCACGCTCACCTCCTTCCACACGTCGAAATCGGCACGCAGGTAGACAAGGAGTGCCCAGACGACGGTTGCCTCCTTCATCGTCCGCTGAAGCTGGCGGACCGTTTTGGTCAGCTCCTCTTTGGCATGGATATGCATCCGAAGCTCGATGAAAAGTGGGTTTCTGATCCAGGGCTCCAGCTCCTCGGACCACAAGGCGATGTCCACTCCGGTGTCCGGTCCAGCCTGCTCGGAAGACGCCGTGATGCCACTTGCACGGATCGCACGCAGCAGGACGTCCTCCAGCTTCATCTCGGGACTCGGGCCAAGGTTCCCCCCGACCTCGGCCAAGAGCTGGTCCGCAAGGTTCCCGATGGCATTCGTCTGTTTCACCGCCGCCGATGTCCCGTGATGTGGGACTTTCAAGAGCTGAGAGATGCCCACCTCGATTGCCTGGGTGTTGTCGAGTTTCGTCCGGAGGAACGTTGCCCCAACGTCCGCGATGAAGGGCGGGTCCACGTCGGCGTCTACCAGGATTAAGGTTCGCTTCTTGAGGGCCTGGGCAAATCCCAACTCGAAAAACACATTGCTGGTCACGCCGCTGTCGATGATCGCGACCACGACATCCGCACGGCCGATGGCCTCCTGAAGGATGTCCGACAACCTGCTCCCAGGCATGACGATCTGATCGGCGGTAAACGCCTCGATCCCCTGGCGTTGCAGAATCCGGCGGATGCCGCTCGTGTTCGTCGAGAGGGGAGCGGAGATAAACGCGGTTCTTCTTGGCTTGTCCCGCTGTTTTGCCTCTGTGGTTGCAGTTGTCATTTGTCTACCTCTCTTGGAGTTCTGCCATGCTTCATTATAGCGAACGCCCGGGCGGCAGCGCCTGGACCTACTCTCTACCCGGACCTGCTGCCAACCTGGGAGGTCTGTTGCGACCGGCAGCTGGTGACGTTTGTGAGAATGTGCGGGCGGCCAACCAGAACCTTGCGCGCGTCGGTCCGACACACCGACGCGCCCTTTTGGGGCTTGGCCGAGCGTGAAACTGTCGCTCTTTGGCAGCAGCCGGCTGTCGCGAGAGCGGCGAGAGGATTTGAACTCCGCAACTCGAGGATTACTGATGTCTTGTGTCAGATGGTCTCGGCGATGACCTCGCCCGGAATGTCGCTGCCAGCACACGGAGTGAACGGTCGCAACCTTGTGATGGGAAGATCCGCTCGTGCTAGTTGCATCTAACCCGTTTGCTGGAAATATCCTAGTATGCCAACAACCCTCTCAGCCTACGCCCTGGAGAGAATCGAGACCCTCGCCCACCGCAGCGAGTTGCACCAAGAGCGGATCGGGTCTTCCGCGAACGACGCTGACAGGTCGTGGGCGAACCTGTTCCTGATCTTGCCGACGAGCCTCAGGTCGTCGCGGACAGTCTTGCGCAGCAGCCCCAGGCAGTACGCCGCCCTGATCCGCCCGCTGTACGTCCCCATCGGCCCATCGTACCGCAGCAGCTCGCCGACCTCCTTCTCGTCATCGACCAGGAACTCGATCAGGATGTTCTCCAGCAGGGTGTCGAGGAAGGCCCCGCCCACGATCGCAAGGGCGCGATCATTCTCCTCGTCCCGGAACAGCCGGGAGAACTCGAACAAGGCCTCTTGCATGGAGAAATGGCGCTCCAGCGCCTTGCCCGTGATCCAGGACGGGTCGTAATCGTCGCGATCTACCGTCTGGATTTGGCTCATTGTCAGTTTGCTCCTGCGACTCAGTTCGTCCGTGATGGCAGGCTCCTCTGATACACCCCCTCAACCTCCGCGTACAGCCCGTTGAGTTGCTCGCACATTTCGATGACCTCTTGCGTCATGCAATCGAAGAAGTCGTCGAACGCCTCGATCGCGATGAGGACATGCTCGGCCGCCAGGGTGACCGTGACCTCGTTCGACGGGAGCTTGAGGCCGTCGTTGCCCCGGCAGAAATACGGCGCGCAGAAGAGTGATCGAGTCCACGATCAGGTCGCGGACGTGGCCGGCCGCCGCGTTGAACTCGTCTCGGTCGTGCAGGCCGGTGTAGTCCGGGGACCGGACCGAACAGCTCTCCAGGATCAGGCCCAACAGCTCACGTCCACCCAGGGTGTCTTGCGTCACGGGGCGATCTCCTCGCGAATACGGACAATCATCACCACGAAGGATAGACCCGGCAGGTTGCCGTCTGGTTCGCGCTGCGGGCCTCACTCGTGATTCGCCAGTCACGCTGAGATCTTTAAGGCACACCACCCCTTGCGCTTGGCTGGGGGCATTTTCCGCGGGTGTGGCGATCTGGTTGGCGGGGGCTACTCCTGCTCGGGGATCTCGACCCAGGCCGCTTCACCGAACGTCTCGATATCTTCTTGGAGCGCCCGGCTTTGGCTGGACCCGGCGACCTTCGTCGAGTTCTGCTTCCACGACTCCTGGATCTTTTGTCGCTGAGCGGGACTCACCGCGGACGACGCGCGGATGTATTCCCAGCTCTGGTGTCCCAGGCTCGCGAGAACGACCGGGGGCAAGACGTGGTCTGCAGCCGGGAGCGTCCCGCCGGCAGGCGATAGCTCGATGGAGGCATAGTTGGTCTTGTCCGGGACCGCGACGACGCCGACGATCAGCCAGACGCTCGTCTTGGCCCAGACGATCGCGAACCCATCCTGTTCGTAGACCACGACCTCGCAGCCCAGCCAGTTGGCGAAGCAGCGGTTGGTGGCCGGTGAGGCCCCCTTGCCGTCGGTGCTGATCGACTTATGTAGGCATCGACCTTCTTGCTCAGGCCCACGTCCAGCAGCGCGAACCACAGGGCGTAATCCCCGAGGTCCGACCGAGCGCCGCGAAGGTACTCGCCCCAGGTCTGGACGGCCACAACCAGCCCCGGCGAGAATCGTGGCCTTTCCGCCCGGACCTCCTCGGCTCGCACCGTCCCCACCCGCCAGAGGATCGTGACGAGGAAGCGGAAGAAATCAGCGGTGCACGTGCCGCCGTAGGTGATAGACCCGGCCCTGAACTGCTTCGAGGCTTCCCCCTCTAGTTTGCTGAAAATGCCCTCGCAGGAGCAGCACAGGAGCGGGAGTTTCTCAGCATCCTGCACGCGACGGTTGACATCGTCGGTCGGGCGGAGCTTACCCGTCACCGACCCTTCGAGCGCGAAGCGGATCGTCCACTTCGGCAAGATGTGGGAGTTCTCGATCGGCGGGTTCTCGCCGCAGTAAGCGCAGACGGTGAACATCGAAAAGTCCTTTGCGTGCTTCCCTTGCTTTTGCCATCTCAGAACCCTTGATCTTCAAAAAAATGGGCCGGCAGGACGAAGAAATCGATAACGGCTTTCTGCGGGTGATTAGGCCATCAACGTCGGCCCCAGTTGGCTTTTTTGTTTACCGTTGGGCCAACTCTGTGACGACTCTTCGAGCTTCCTCTCTGCCGGCTACGGGTATTATAACGGCTGCCGAAGGCCGGGTGGCTCGCGACTTGGAGAGGAAAAGGTCAGGCGGTCGCTAGGTTGGTGGGATTGTACGTGAAGCTCGCATACTTGCGCGCGTCGGTCACATCGACTGGCGTGTCGGACCGAGGCACCTCTTGGCGGCAGGGGACGAAGCTGCCGAAGGATAGCCATCAGTTAATCGAGGAGTTCCTGGTCGTTGTTGCTGATGCGGAGGATGTGTTGTTGATCCTCTTTGGACAAGGTGCACTGCTCGGGCGGGCGGTGTCGGAATGCCTTTGTCGTCATGGCCCGTCATCCGTGTTCAATCCGTGTTTCATCCGTGGCCAATGTCCTGATTCGGACACACGAAGTTGGATGGCCTGATTCCGTCGTGCTTCCGATTGCAGCGGTCTGGGC
>JBEKTN010000472.1:0-5216 GCA_049516015.1 Isosphaeraceae bacterium
ACAACGGCCGAGGAGATCTGGCGCGACACCGGAGGCAAGATCGACATTCTGGTCGCGGGAGTGGGCACGGGCGGGACGATCACCGGTTGCGGTGAGGTTCTCAAGAGCCGGAAACCGTCGCTTCAGGTGATCGCCGTCGAGCCCGTGAACTCGCCGATCCTCAGCCAGTCCCGGCAACATGAGCCGCTCCGTCCTGGACCGCACAAGATCCAGGGCATCGGCGCGGGGTTCATTCCCGATGTGCTCAACACGCGGGTCATCGATGATGTGATCACGGTCCGTGATGACGAGTCTTTCGAGATGGCCCGCCGGCTGGCCCGTGAAGAGGGAATGCTGTGTGGCATCTCCTGCGGTGCGGCCGCCGTGGGCGCGATCGTTGCTGCCAGGCGACCCGAGAATGCCGGCAAGCTTCTCGTGGTCGTTCTTCCCGACCTGGGCGAGCGCTATCTCTCGACTCCCCTGTTCCCCGAATGATGGCCGAAGCGAATGCCGGGCCCGATGCTGGTGGCGAGAACGTGTTGCCGTTGGAGATCCCTGCCGATCTTCACGGCGCCATGATCGCGCACTGCCGGCGCGATGATCCTCTCGAGTGCTGCGGGATTCTGGGCGGAGTGCCGCCGCGCGTTCTGAGCCTGCATCCGCTGCGCAACATCGCGGCCAGCAAAACGCGTTACACCGCCGATCCGAAAGAACTGATCCAGGCCCTCGTCTGGCTTCGGGAACAGCATCGGGAAATCCTGGCGATCTATCACTCCCACCCGCGCTGGGAGGCCGTTCCCAGCGCGACCGACCTGACCCGGAACTACTGGGGCGAGATGCCCCGAATCATCGTCTCCATGCTCGCCGATCCGCCCGATGTCCGGGTCTGGCGGCTGCGCCCGGACTCGTTCCAGGAACTTCCCTGGGAGCTGATCGGATCGACCGGCGAGCCTGCCGGGGCGTTGCAACCCATGCCCCCACGGGGCTAAACTGATTTCTCGGATGGTGAGACTGGATAAGAATTTCGGAACAGGGGGCGGGGATTGCATGATTCTCCATCCAGCCTTCGTCCCCGATCAGACATGGGTTCTCTCGCATGCAACGTACCCTGATTATCTTCAAGCCCGACTGTGTTCAGCGCAGGTTGGTGGGTCAAATCCTGGCACGATTTGAGGGCAAGGGACTGCGAATTGCAGCACTCAAGCTGATCCGGGTCGATCGTCCGCTCGGGGAGAAGCACTATGCCGAGCACCAGGGCAAGCCGTTCTTCGAAGGCCTGATCTCGTTCATCACCAGCGGCCCGGTCGTCGTCGGCGTGCTGGAGGGAAACGAGGCGATCAGCGTCGTTCGGAGCATGCTCGGTGCCACCAGTGGCGTCGCCGCGGCTCCCGGAACGGTACGCGGGGACTTCTCGATCAGCAAGCAGAACAACCTCGTGCACGGCAGCGACAGCCCAGAGTCAGCCCAGCGCGAGATCGCTCTCTGGTTCCCTACCGAAGAAATCATCCCGTACGGCCTGGCGGGAAGCGAATGGGTCTTCAACGGGAGCTGAGCTGACCTGGATTTTCATTCAGGCCGGCGCGACAATCCTGTTTCTCGGGACCGATGCATGGCCGGGACCTCGCGCAAGAACCCCGTCTTCACCAACCCGTTCTACGTCGGGCTCATGGTCGTGAGCACTCTGTTCGTGGTGACGGCCCTGGGCTACCTGGTCGCACCCAACGTGATCAGTCAGGGACCAGAGCAGCGAGGCGAAACGTCGCGAGCTTTCGCGAACTGGCTCGATCGGCACGGTCCCGTGATCCTGGGGATCGAATTCCTCGTCATGCTTGTTACCGGAATCCTGGCGATGGCTACCGACGACTGGTTTTCGGGAGAGCCGGGTTCCCGGACAAGGCGTGGGGAAGTCAGACATTGAGAAAGTCGGGTCCGCTGGGCGGACCTACTGAATCGGTCCGCCAGCGGGCCCTACAACGGATTTCCCCGGGAGGCCGACGATGGCTTCGAAGAAGGTCGAACACGAGATTGCAGAGCTGCGCGACGAAATCAACCGGCATAACCGGCTGTACTACCTCGACGCCGCACCTGAGATCAGCGATCGCGAATACGACCGCTTGATGGCGCGGCTGATGGAGCTGGAGGCCGAACATCCGGAGCTGATGAGCCCCGACAGTCCGTCGCAGCGAGTCGGCGGAGCGCCGCTGGCCGAGTTCGCGAGCGTCGCACATGCCGTCCCGATGCTCTCGATCGACAACACGTACAACTACGAAGAGGTGCGGGAATGGGATGCCCGGGTCCGTAGAGGCCTGAACCCGGGCGAGCCGGTGTCCTACGTGGTCGAGCTCAAGGTGGACGGCGTGGCCGTCTCGCTGCGCTACGAGGAGGGCAAGTTCGTTCTGGGAGCGACCCGCGGCGACGGCGAGCGGGGCGACGACATCACGGCCAACCTGCGCACGGTCCGGGACATCCCCCTGTCGCTGCATGGCCGCCCCCCTGCCCTGCTCGAGGTCCGCGGCGAGGTTTTCATGACCAACTCCGAACTCGCCCGGCTTAACGAACTGCGGCGGGCTGACGGTGAGAAGCTGTTCGAGAACCCCCGCAACTCCACCGCCGGCTCGCTCAAGTTGCTCGATTCGAAGATTTGCGCCGAGCGCCGGCTGCGGTTCATCTCGCACGGTCTGGGCGAGGCCCGGGGGCTGGAGGAAAACTCCTACTACAAGATCACTCAAAAGATGAAAGCCTGGGGCGTGCCCGTCAGCGCTCTGACCCGTTGCTACGATTCCATCGACGCGGTGACCGAGCACGCCCGCGAGTGGGAGCTCGAGCGGAACACCCTGGATTTCCAGACCGATGGCCTGGTGATCAAGGTTGACGACCTGAATCAGCGCCGGCGGCTGGGTGCACGCAGCAAGAGCCCGCGCTGGACCATCGCCTTCAAGTACGAGGCCGAGCAGGCGATCACCAAGATCTCGCACATCGGCGTGCAGGTGGGCAAGACCGGCAAGCTGACCCCCGTCGCCGACTTGGTTCCGGTTCGCCTCGCCGGCACGACCGTCAAGCGGGCCACGCTGCACAACGCCGACGAGATCGCCCGCAAGGACATCCGGATCGGCGACACCGTGGTGATCCAGAAGGCCGGTGAGATCATCCCCCAGGTGGTCCGGGTCGAGCACGAAGCTCGTGACGGCTCCGAGGTTCCGTTCGTCTTCCCCACTCACTGTCCTAATTGCGGATCCCCTGTCGTTCGCGATCCTCACGAGGTCGACTATCGCTGTTCGAACCCTCCATCGTTATGTACCGAGCAGCTCAAGGGGCGGCTGAAGTACTACGCTCATCGTGATGCCATGGACATCGATGGCCTCGGCGACAAGCTGATCGAGCAACTCGTCGCGGGCAGCGTGGTCAGGAGCCTGGCCGATCTGTACCGGCTGGACGTGCCGACCCTGGCCGACCTGGAACGCATGGGCAAGAAATCGGCCGAGAACCTGGTCGCGGCGATCGAGGGGTCGAAACAACGAACTCTCGACCGTTTCCTCTCCGGCCTGGCCATCCGCCACGTTGGCACGCGCATGGCCGAGATTCTCGCCGAGCGCTATCACACCCTGGACCGGCTGAGGAGCGCCTCTCTGGCCGAGCTGGAAGCGACCCCGGAGGTCGGACCGGTCGTGGCGGCGAGCGTTCATGATTTCTTCCAGAACCCGGAACACCAGCGACTCCTCGAGGACCTGGGGGCCGTGGGAGTTTCGCCTCAAGCTTACAAACCGCCCACGTCGGCCGGAGGCAAGCTGGTCTTCGCCGGCAAGACGTTCGTTTTGACCGGCACACTGCCGAAGCGCACCCGCCCCGAAGCGGAGACCCTGATCAAACAACTCGGCGGTAAGGTCAGCGGATCGGTTTCCAAGATGACCAGCTACGTCCTCGCCGGCGACGAGGCCGGCAGCAAGCTCGAGAAGGCCCGCGCCCTCGGCATTGCCGTGATCGATGAAGCGGAATTCGAGCGGATGACGGGGGTGGAGTGATTGAGACGAGCAAAACTAAAGGAGGTAGTTATTGAAAAGTTACGCCAATGGCGTATCTTTCTTCCAGGTCATGATCTTCATCGAAACGTCAGTCTTTACCCGTCAGGCGCTGGCTTTCCTCACGGATGATGAGCTTCGCAAGCTTCAGTTGTCCCTGGCGGAAGAACCTGAATCAGGATCAGTAATCAGGGGTGGCGGCGGACTGCGCAAGATTCGTTGGGCCATAACAGGCCAGGGAAAGCGTGGAGGAGTCCGGATCATTTATTACTGGGCAAAGAAGCCCGACCAATTATTCCTATTGCTCATCTATGCAAAGAGCGAACAGACTGACGTGACTCCCGAACAGATCAAGAGATTGCGGAAAATTCTTGAGGAACCGTCGCTATGAAGGATGAATTGTTCAACGACCTTGAAGCGAGCGTCCAGGAGATGGTCGGTATCCTCCGGGGGCAGGTTCAGGCGTCGCGAGTCACGGTCGTTGATTCTCCTGATGTGAAGCGAATCCGCGATGGTTACCACTTATCCCAGGGTGAGTTTGCGGCAATGCTCGGAATCAGCGTGAAGACACTCCGGAATTGGGAACAGGGCCGGCGAAGACCAGAGGGCCCGGCCCGTGTCTTGCTGAGAGTGGCGGCGAGGCACCCTCGGGCTGTCTGGGATGTTGTACGCCCATCAGCGCGGGAACCCGAGCAGGCCACGAATGGCGATCGACGACCAGGGGCTACCTGACCGACATCTATTAGGTGGCTCGGGTCCGTGGCATGCAATAGGTCAAACTCGAAACGCAAGGCATTGCGGCAGGTACACCTCCGCCAGCCACTCGCCTGCGAGCTGCTGGAAGGCTCAGAAAGCCTGTTCTCTCCTGCCTGGTGGCTGAAGCGGCAGCCGGACGGTGAACCGGGACCCGCTGCCAGGCGTTGAATCGACCTCGATTGTGCCGCCGTGGTCGTGAACGATCCCGTAGCTGATCGAAAGGCCCAGGCCCGTCCCCTTGCCGATTGGGACGAAAGGGGCCATCCACATTTCCTTGGTACCGGAGAGTGGGTGGCCCCATCCAATCCCCAATCTGCCACTTCTGAGCCAGTCCGCAGATCGCGTGGGCGGTCTCTGCCTTCGACTCAAACTGGTTCGCGAAGATCTCGAGCACACCCAGGTCATCTCTCACGACAATCACGCTCTGGGAACGGCCCACGCCTTCGGCCGCGTCACAGCCAAGAC
>JBEKTN010000473.1:0-5154 GCA_049516015.1 Isosphaeraceae bacterium
AGCCAAGTACTTTTGCCGTATCCGTTCGATCGTTGTTGCGTCCTGCATGCACCGACGATCATCACAAACTCGAATTCCTACAAGACGAATTTGCTTAATTTATTTTTTCGCGGTTCCTAACGGCGGATGTGCCGGCGATCGGAACTTCCTGACTCGGGACAATGACGACCAGGCCCTGGTCGATCGCCGCGGTGATGTAGGCCTTGGCATTCGCGGAGATGGCGAGCGATGAGAGGGTGGCAAGATTCTGCGCCGAGAGGGCGACAAACGGAATCCCCTGGGCTACCGCCTGGGCGAAGATGTTGGTGGTTCCGGTGTTGATCGACCCGGCCTGCGAGGGCAGGTAGCTTTGTTCCAGGGTGTTATCGAAGGTGCCCATCGTGAAATTGAAGGCCTGGCTAGAGGCCAAGCTCTGGCCGGGAACAACAATGACATCCATCGTCTCGCGAAGAAGGTCGATGGCGAACTGGAAGGTGTCCGTTGTCGGGTCGAATTGTTCGGAATAGATGTCGATCCGGGGTCGGTCGTAGTACGCCGCCAAAGAGCTGATGGTGGCAAAGTTTGCGGCTTCCTGACCCGAACCAGCCAGGAATTGCAGGAGATTGCTCTCGTCCTCAAGCAACAGGTAATTCTTCAGAGATGGGACGGCGGTCTCCACCTGCGACGGCACGGCAGTATCGACCTGCGAGAGATCGAGTCCGTATTGAACCGCGGTCTCCAAGATCGGTTCGATGGCTGACGTGGGTTGGACTCCGGGAAGGACGCTCACCGTCCAGAGATCCGTTTGACTGATAATCGGCGACTGATTCGGCTCCAAGGAGAGGCTGACCTGTTGTGCCATATTCTGCCGCGCGGCGTAGCCAATGCGGTCGACCAGCGTCCGCTGATAGGTTTCACTCGACCCTTCCGGACCGCTGAGTGTGATATTCAAGAACAATCCTGTGAGAATCTGGGTTGCAAGCGGGAAGTTGGTTAGGATTTCTTGGTACTGCTTACCCAGGATAATCGTGTCCCGGCTCGGGTCGGGAAATGCCTCATCCCCGAGCTCGATATAGGGCGTGTAGGTATTCGTTGTCGTCGTGAGAAAGAAAGCGACGAAGGATGAGGTACTGACGAAATTCCCGATCGAGAGAGGCCGGCCTACCAGGTCGACGTCGTTGAACGTCTGGTCGAGAACGGTTGTGTCTTGGAGTGGGCTGATGCCAAGAGCCTGGAGGCCAACAGCCGCGTCGGCCTGGCTGTAGATCTCGGCAACGACCTGCACTTCGGTCGTTTCGCGAAGGTCGTCGGGGACCTCGGCGAACGTATCCTGGACGGTGGTGAAGGTCTGGCCGATCGTCGCGCCCGGCATGAGCGGGTCGGCGTTGACCATGCCGCTGCCGGTGTCGAACTCGAACCAGTAATGACTCTCGGTCTCGTCGATCAATTGCGAGTCGTGCGCCGGGTTGGACGTCTGCGTGCCGGACGGGATGTATCCCACTGTCTGAAACGATGCCGGGAACATCGAGAGGATGAGCGACTGCGCCTGGCTTTCCGACAAAGTCCCCTGGACATACTGCGCCGGGATGCCCGAGGCGCGCATCAAGGCCACGCCCAGACTGGCCGTGTCGATCGAATTCCCCGCCAGACTCCAGAGTGTTCCCCGCGCGCCGCGCACCGAGCCGGTGTACGAGTTGTAGACGATCTCGATGTGCAAAAAGTTGAAGATGTTCTGCGCGTTGTAGTCGAGCTGCGCGGCCTCTTCCTGGATGAAGGGGTCGGGGGTGTTGGCGTCGGGGGTCGAGGCGAGCAGGTTGGGGTCGATCGCGCTCGGGCTGAGAGTCGCCGCGGGGGTGCTGGCGCTGACCGCGCCGGCGTCCAGCGTCGCAAATGCCTGCGCGCCGCTGTCGAGCTGGGTCGGGGTCGTGAGACCCGCGCCCAACACTGAGTTGGACACGGAGACCGTCACGGTGACGCTGGCGCGGTCGTAGCCCTGGATCGTCCCGAGGCTCCAGGCGAGGTTCTGCCCGTTCTGGTCGGGGAGTTGCGTGGTCGTGGTGCCGTCAACGGAAACGGACGAGCTGAGGAATGTCACGCCGGGCTGGAGCGTGGTCGTCAGCAGCACGCCTGTCTCCGGGTCGGTCGCTTCATTGTAGACGGTGTAGGTGGTCGTGAGCTGGTTCTGGTTGTTCTGCACGTCCGGGACGTCGTAGTACGAGAGCACGCGCCCGACGACGATCGAGGGCTGAGGGGTGACGGCAATCGGCGCTGGCAGGATGGTTTCCTGCTGCGTGGCCGACGCGAAGTAGGCGGCGGAGGCCGTCAGTATGGGCGTTCCCGGCTGGGTGTCGGTGTAGTCGAAAGTGAAACTACTCGCCCCCTGCGGAATGACGATTTGCCCGCCGGTGATGGGCAGGCCGTTGGGATACGAGAAGCTGCCGCCGGTGGAGCTGCTGCTCAGCGCGACGGTGACGCCGCTACCGCCGCCGTACAGTGTCTGTACCTCGGTGTTGCTGAGAGGGCTGTTGAAGATGCTGATGTTTTGGATTAGCCCGTCGAAGTAGGAGCCCGAGCCGAGGTTGGTCGTGTCGGTGGCGCCGAAGGCGTAATACAGCCCATAACCGGAGCCATAGGGGGTCGAGCGGCCGCCGCTCGTCGACGACGTCGACTGCACGCCGTCGAGGAACCCGTCCAGCGTCTGCGTGCCCGCGTCGTAGCGCAGCACCACGTTGTGCCAGGCATTGAAGCTGGCCGCGCCCAGGGTGACCGCGGGCAAATTCCAGACTCGCGCTTCGACCGCACCGCTGGCCAGAATCTCGATCTGGCTGTCGTGCCAGCCGCTGTTGATAGTGGTTTGGCCAAGCTCATCCATGATGACGCCGGGGCCAGCCGCGTTGAACCACAAACTCACCGTGACGCTCGCGCCGCTGTTCGCGAACAGGCCAGCCAGGTTCGGCGTGATCGCATACTGACTGGCGCCGCTCAGGCTGAGGGCCTGGCCGTTCTGGCCCGCCGCAAAGCCGGCGCCGCCGACCAGGGTCAGATTGTTGCCGCCGGTGGCATCGGCCGTCGTGCCGTTGCCCGAGTAGCCAACGCTGCCGGCCGAGGCGGGGTTGCCGTCCGGGTCTTGCAGCTCGATGGTGATCGGCCCCGTCGGCTGTCCCGCGTCGGTCGTCTCGCCGAGGGAGTTGAAGACAATGGCTGGCGGTTGCGTCTGGAAAGCGCCGATGTCGAGGCTGCCGTTCACCACACGCGGCAACCCGCGCTGGTCGGTTGCCGGATTCGTGGCACTGGCATTGCCGGCGCCGATGGCCGGGCTCCCTGCCAGGAGTGCCAGGGTTTGAGTGAGCCCGCCGTAGTTGCCAAGCGCCCCCAGGCCGGGTTGGTTGTTGAAGACATCCCCCGGGCCGGGAGTGGGGTCATTCGTTGCGTTGTTGACGGCCGTCCCGAGTAGGTTGTAGCCGTTATCCGTCGTGATGCTGCCGCCGATGTCGGTGCCCGACCCATAATAGGACGTGTTGCCGGCCACGATCGTGTTCCCGAGCGCCAGCGTGCCGCCGCTGTTGTCGATTCCGCCGCCGGAGCCATTGGCCGTGTTGCCGGAGATGGTGGCATTCGTCAGCGCCACCGACCCGGAAGAGTTTTCGATGCCTCCCCCTGAGCCCACAATGGAGTTGCCGGAAAGGGTTGTGTTGCTCAATGCGAGCGTGCCGCCGCCGCTGTTGTCGACCCCGCCTCCAGCGCCGGCGTAGTAGCCGGTGTTGTCGGAAATAGTCGTGTTGCTCAGAGTCACCGTGCCGGCAACGTTGTTGATGCCGCCGCCGTAAGACCCCTCGTTCTTAGAGACGGTGGTGTTGGTCAGCGTCAGGGGGCCGGAATGGTTATCGATGGCGCCCCCGGAGTTCGTAGCAGTGTTGTTCGAGAGGCTGACGCCGGTCAGCGTCGCCGTTGCGGAATTGTTTTCGATGGCGCCCCCGTTTTCGGCGCTGTTGCTGGAGAAGAAGCCGCCATTGATCGTCAGCGTCGCGGAAGAGGAGTTGCTGATGGCACCGCCCGAACTGGAAGCATTGTTGTTGGAGAAAACGGTATTGGCGAGGGTGAGCGCTCCAGAGTTCGAGATGCCACCGCCGTAAGAAGAACTGTCGTAGGTAAGAGTGGAGTCGCTCACGACCAGTATGCCGCTGTTGTCGATCGCGCCGCCGGAAGTGGCAGCGTAGTTGCCGGTGAGCGTCGTGTTGCTGACGGTCAATGTCCCAGTGTTTTCAATTGCGCCGCCGGAGGAGGCGGAGCTGTCGGAAACGCTGGCGTTGCTCACACTCAGCGTGCCGCCATTTAAGATGGCGCCGCCTACGTCCGCGTACCCGTTCCCGATGTTGAGGTTCGCGATCGCGGCCTGTACGCCGCTATCGATCTGGAACAAGCGGCTACCGGACCTGGCCTCGAGGGTGACCGGGGTGCTGGGACTGCTGCCGTCGATGGTGATGGTGCCGGTGCCGGCCCCACTTAGCTCCAATTGGCCTTGCGTGAGTGCAATGGTGTCACCGCCCAGGCTGGGGTCGAAGCTGATTGTGTCCGACGTCCCGGCCGCGGCGTCGGTATTGGCCTGCGCGATGGCTTGACGCAACGACAGCTCGTTGCTCACGGGGGCGTCGGTGCCATTGGTAACTACCAGCACCGACAACATCGTTCGATCCTCCAACAACTCAAAACTCGGTCGGACCGGCTTCCGGAGCCGAGCCTTGCGGGCGGCGGATCGGTCGAGAGAGACAGCCTTCGCGTCGCGGCGGGTCATTGTTGGAACCTCTCGTTGGATGGCCTTGCTTGTCGGCTCTCCCGGCCAGCCGGGCTCAGAGCGCGAATGGCGATCGCCGAAATCGTGCTTCCATCCTCGTCGCCAACAGTTATCCTCTAATGCGCTGTACCGGTCAGATCGACTCGTTCTGAGGCGCATCGCAAAAGAAGTCGTCGGTCGTCCGATCCTCTCGTTTTTCTTGGAGCGTCTTCCTTAGCGCGGTTTGCTCGCGCGTTGCATACAGCGATAAAGAAAGGCCGTGGCGATCCTACCTTCTCCCCGCGGGAGAAGGTGCCCCGCAGGGGCGGATGAGGGATGAGATGCTAGCCTTGGCCCGCAAATTCCCCTCATCCGGCCGTTCCGGCCACCTTCTCCCCGCGGGA
>JBEKTN010000474.1:0-5154 GCA_049516015.1 Isosphaeraceae bacterium
ATGCCGCGGCTGAAATGGGCACGGCGTGCACCCGGCCGGACCAGCGCGTCCTGGCGGCATTCGGTCTTCTGGATGGAGCCCCGACCCATTTCGAGCCCTGCCGCGACGTCTCCTTCGGCGGCGTGCTGTGTGCCTTGCCAGCCCTGGCGGAGAATGGCCTGTTTCGACACATCCACGTTTGCCTGGCTCAGTTGCGCGGCTACTACAGCACACTGCACGTGATTGTCCTGTTGGCCCACATGGCGCTGTGCCGCATCAAGACCGTCGAGCAGTTGCAGTATCAGCCCCCGGGTGAGTTGGGCAAGCTATCAGGGCTGGACCGCGTTCCTGAAGTCCGTTGTCTGCGGCGCAAACTGGCCGCCCTGAGTATCGACGACGGCCCGAAAAAATGGGCCGGGCTGCTGTCCCGAGACTGGCTGGAGGCCGCGCCAGAACTGGCCGGCGCCCTGTATGTGGACGGGCACGTTCGCCTCTATCATGGCAGCCAGACCGCGCTGCCCAGACGCTATGTCTCCCGACAGCGATTGTGTCTGCGGGGGACCACCGACTACTGGGTCAACGACATCCTGGGCCAGCCGTTCTTCGCGGTGGAACGGCCGATCGATCACGGGCTGCTGGAGGCGTTGCGCAGCGACGTCGTGCCCCGTCTGCTCAATGAGGTCCCCGGCCAGCCGACCGCAGAGGAACTCAAGGCCGACCGCTATCGCGCACGCTTCGTGATCCTGTTCGACCGGGAAGGGTACAGCCCGGAGTTCTTCAAGGAGATGTGGCAGACCCACCGCATCGCCTGCATCACCTACCACAAGTATCCCAAGGACGACTGGCCGGCCGCCGAGTTCGCGGAGATCGAAACGACGTTGCCGGGCGGCGAGCAGGTCTCGCTGCAACTTGCTGAGCGGGGGAGTTGGATCGGGGACCGCAAGAACGGGCTGTGGGTGCGGGAGGTCCGCAAGCTGACCACCAGTGGGCATCAGGTCAGCCTGATCAGCACGGCTTTTTGCGGATCGGCGCTAGAGGACGCAGCCCGACTGTTCAGCCGATGGTCCCAGGAAAACTTCTTCCGCTACATGATGGAACACTTTGCCATTGACCTGCTTAACGAGTATCGCACGGAGGAGATTCCTGAGACCAAGCGGCCCGTGGTCAACCCCCAATGGCGGGAACTGGACCGCCAGAAACGCTCGGTCAAGTCCAAGCTGACCCATCGCCAAGCCCGCTTCGCCGCCCTGACATTGCACCCGCAATCCGACGAGGCCGCGCAGGCCAAATGGGAAAAACGCAAAGCCGAATTGGTGGAAGCGATCGAGCAGTTCGAGAAGGAATTGACGGACCTCAACAGCAAGTTGGAGAAGACGCCCAGCCACCTCGCGTGGGACAAGTTGCCCGAGACTGAAAAGTTCCAGCGTTTGGCCCCCAGCCGCAAGCAACTGGTCGACACCGTCAAGATGATCGCCTACCGCGCCGAGACGGCGATGGCATCAATCGTGCGCGAGTCGCTGGCGCGGACTGACGACGCCCGCAGCCTGCTGCGCGATCTGTTTCGCTCCGAGGCCGACCTGCTGCCTGATGTGGAGCAGCAGGTACTGCGTGTGCATGTCCATCCGATGTCGAACCCGCGGTCCAACCTCGCGATCGCTCACTTGCTGGAACATCTCAACGCGGCCGAGTTCACCTATCCTGGCACCAGCCTGCGACTTGTCTACTCGCTCGCCGGCGAAGCCGAAACCCCGAACTCGGCGCCACATCAAAATCCCACAGATCAGGAGGTCTGAGGCTGGGGTTGTCGTTGGAGCAAGTGCACGCCAAGCTGGGCTGGCTGTGCGAGTACCGCGAAGCCCTGGCTGAATGGTCGGCCTATCAAGACGTGATCGAGGGGGCCTTGGACTTCGTTCGGTGCCGCGGATTCTACCGGGGAGCGGGACAGGACCTGACGGCCGCACTGCCCATCCCGTGGGGAGACGCCGCCAACCAGTTGCGGCAGCAGTTGATCGCGTTTGTGACGGCCGAGTCGTCGAAGGCCCGAATCGGAGAGGTTCTGCCGGGGACGACGGAGGTGCTCGAGTCCTGTTTTGGGAAGTTGAAGGCGTTGGAAGACGGGCAATCGAAGAGTGGGTTTACCGGGTTGGTTCTGAGCCTTGGGGCCATGGTCTCGACACGGACCGCCGAAACCATCCACGAAGCCTTGGAGCGATGCCGTGTGCGTGACGTCTTGAAATGGTGCGCAGAGAAGCTCGGCGTGTCAGTACAATCACAGCGGAGACAAGCCTACGGCAAGCCCAAATGCGCAACAAATCCGGGATGAGCGAGGAACAGGCACCAGGGCAACTTTTCATCACCCTAGGGTAGGGGTGGTGGTCACGGCACGATTTTCGCGGTTAAAGAGCTCGTTCATGGCCTCTCACCTTAGCTCCTCCTGCATCCCTCTCACGAGGCGCGAAGAGTCGTTTTCGACGTCCAAGCCTCCCGCCCCACCCCCCCTGCCCCCCCTTTGCAAGGGGGGGAAAGGATCGGTCACTCGCGCCGTCGTTGGATCGCACGCAACAGAAACGCGCGTCTCGAAATCGTCCCTCCAGCTCTGTCAACACCAACTTTTCACCGGCCCAGCCTCGCCCCTCCCAAGTTGTCAATTTGCTAGCGATTCTTAGGCTGCATTGGGCAGCCGCTAGCCAAGCTCCGAGCCATGTTGGTTGCCGGAGTTACCGCGTTGGATGCCGCCCGAGCGATCACGAATGCTCGCTCAAGTGAACTCCGAAAACGGCAGAGGCGAATCATCGTGTCATACCTGATACCCATTGTCTTGCTGAGCTGGATTCCGATTTCCATTGTGCTCCTCTTTGTGCTTCCGGCACAACGAGCGGTGGTTGCCTCTATCGTCGGCGCATGGCTCCTTTTGCCCCCCGCGGCCATCCCGATCTCGGGTCTTCCCGATTACGACAAGATGATAGCGGCGACGTTCGGGATTATGCTCGGCACATTGATCTTCCAGCCCAATCGATTGCTCGAATTCCGTCCTCGCTTGTTTGATCTGCCCATGGTCTGTTGGTGCCTCTGTCCAATGATCTCTTCACTGGATAATGGCCTGGGACTTTACGATGGTCTCTCGGCGGCACTCGGCAATACAGTTCGATGGGGACTTCCCTATCTGGTTGGAAGGCTCTATTTTGGTGATCTGCAAGGTTTTCGCGACTTGACGATCGGCATTGTGATCGGCGCTCTGGCATATGTCCCTCCCACGGCTTTCGAGATCCGGATGAGCCCCATGTTGCGGGGAATGGTCTACGGTATGCCCGGTTGGGGAGGATTCCGGTTCGGTGGCTACCGCCCGTACGTTTTTCTGGCAAACGGTTTGGAACATGGAATGTGGATGACGGTCGCATCGCTCACGGCGGTGTGGCTCTGGAAGTGTGGGGCTCTCAAGCGAATCGGACTATTGCCCGTGGGGAGCGTCCTGCTCCCCATCCTCTTGATCACCACGGTCCTCTGCCGCTCCACCGGCGCACTCGTGCTCCTTCTGGCTGGCCTGCTCATCCTCTGGCTAAGTACGCGATCGAACTCCAAGCTTTACCTCTATGCTCTGCTGCTGGTAACGCCGACATACTACGCACTTCGAATCCCAAATCTCTGGTCGGGTCAGAATCTCGTTAGTTTCATTGAAGAATACCTCAGCCCCGAGCGCGCTCAGTCATTGGGCTTTCGCTTCGCGTGCGAGGACATACTTGCCGACAAAGCCCTGCGACAGCCCGTTTGGGGATGGGCCGGTTGGGGAGGGAACCTGGTCAAAGGACCTGATGGAAGAGACCAGGCTGTGACGGATGGGATGTGGATCGTCTATCTCGGGTGTTATGGATGCGTTGGTCTGTTGGCCTGGACGACCGTGATGCTGCTGCCAACGCTGCTGTTCATTCGCCGCTTCCCTGTGCGCCTTTGGGCAACTCCCATGGTCGCTCCCCTGGCAGCCATGGCAACCCTCATGGGTCTCTACATGATCGACTGCTTGATGAACGGTTTCATCAACTTGATTCTGGTCGTGGCTTCAGGTGGTCTGATCTGCGCTCTACCCACGGACTCCAAGCGGAGGACCTCGGTTGATGATTCCAGCGAAGGCGAGCCGCTTCTCCAGTCACTGCGGGCCCGGTCGGGCCCTCTGGAGGCCAGCAGCTCCCGCGGCATGTTGACAAATTCATCCGCCCAATTGATGGTCCATGAATCACCGGCACCCGCATCATCCCAGGAACGGCTGGCTGATCGTTACCAACGACTTGCCCGAACCCTCAAAGAGCAAGGCTCGAGTCCCGAAGCCAGAGTCGCCTGGATCAACGCCCTCGATCTACTGGCCGAGGTCGCCTCGATCCATCCCGATCGACCCGAGATTCAGAAGCAACGATGGGATTGTGCCAACGACCTTGCCTGGTTCCTGATCAACGAACCTGATCCCACCGTGGGGGATTCCCAACTCGCGGTGCGGCTGGCTATCCAGGCAACAGAGGCAGACCCGGAGGCGTCCGCCTACTGGAACACTCTGGGCGCCGCTTATCATCGAGCCGGTGACGATGCCAACGCCATCACCGCCCTGGAACGATCTGTCACCTTGACCGGGGGAGGCACAGGCTTCGATTACGTATTCCTGACCTTGGCCCACGCGCGACTCGGTCAATACGAGCAGGCCAGTTACTGGAAGGTCCAGGCAGACCTCTGGATGGAGCAGCACGAAATCCACCACCCAGAACTCTCCAGGCTGCATGTGCAGGCTGCCACCTCCCTCACCTTCGAACCTGAACCTTCAAGGCCTGTGTCATAGAGGGAATTCCAGACCGCTTGCAGGGTGAACTCGCTATCCCCTAAGGTCTGACCTGATTTTTGCAGGAAGATGCCTCGATATGAGGCTCCGCTGAGAACAGTATCAGCATCACCCGATTCGAATGGCATTCATCGCAGATTTCGAGTGGGTTCGCGAGCGGCCCGGCGGGTGAAATTCCCCCCGGCGAATCGATCGTGAAGAGGTGCTGGAGGCCGGGATGTCCAGCCGAAGTGCCGCTTAGGAGCCGCGAAAAAATAACTTGATCAATTACTTGCGGGGGCGGATGGTGTAGTTCCATTCGCCGTGGAACTTGGCAGTCGTCAGTTTGACGGCAGCAAGTTGCTCGTCGCTGACCT
>JBEKTN010000475.1:0-5114 GCA_049516015.1 Isosphaeraceae bacterium
GCTTCCTCCTCGCGGGCATCTGCCAAACAGGCACAACGGCGAGCCAAGCGTTCTGAGTCGCTCTCTGGCTCGATGCGTCAGTTTCTCACCCCTGAAGTCTGGAAACAAGTCAAACAAGCCGCAAGCCAGCACGGTTGCCGGAAAGGGGTTCGCTGGACACTGCAACCCCTCATCATGATTGCAGCCATCATGACTTGGTGTGCAGGGGAGACTGACGCCGACCGTTTTGTGCTGTCCCGATCCTTCTACGTCCAGGTTCATTGCCCCAAGCGACAGCGACCGGGCAAGGCGTTTAGCGGCTTTTGCAAGGTGATGTTGCATTTGCCCATGCCCGTCTGGTGGGCATTCTGCGATGCCGTGCGGTCGCGCGTCTTCCACCTCTTGGCCGACCGCATGACCATGGAGGGTTGGTTTCCGTTGGGGTGTGACGGCTCGCGGATGGAATGTCCGCGCACCGAGGAGTTGGAACAGAGCTTGGGGAAGTCCAGAAAGGACAAATCGGCACCGACGCTTTGGGTTATCGCCTTGGTCAGCTTGACCACTGGGGTACTCTGGTCCTGGCGATTGGGGACATCCAAAACGGGGGAACGTCGATACCTGATCGATCTTTTGGAGACTCTCCCCCAAGCGGTCCTCAAAAGCGTGCTCTTGGTATGCGACGCGGGTTGTTCGCCAGGGGGTCAGACTTCGCCAGGGGGTCAGACTTTGTTCTTGGTTTCTCGCCGAGGATGAAAAACCAAAAACAAAGTCTGACCCCGAGACTTTTGAAGACCAACTTTGCAGCATGCCACCCGACGGCCGCTTCGGCGCAGACCTGATCGCGGGTCGCGAGGGGTTGCTCCGAAGAACTCTTGACCAGGCTCTCTCCGATCTGGAGCGCCGACTTGGCCCGGACATGGCGCACTGGCAATACGGCCAGGCCAAGCTGAAGCACATTCGGCTCAGTCATCCTCTCAGCGAGGCGGTCAAGCCGGATCTGCGTGAGAAACTCGACCTTGGACCCTTGCCGTGCGGAGGCTACGCGCACACCGTCAACAGCACCTCGAACGCCGACAACCAATCATCGGGCGCATCGTTCCGGATCATTGCCGATACCGGCACCTGGGATCACTCGGTCGGAACCAACACCCCCGGTCAGTCCGGCGATCCCGACAGCCCCCACTACCGCGACCTCTTCGAGCCCTGGGCCCTGAGCAAGTACTTCCCGGTTCTCTACTCCCGTGGCAAGGTTGAGTCGGTCACGAAGGCGAGGATTCTGTTGACGCCCGCCCCAGCCTCAACCCCGTGAACCCGAAGCATGACGGGTCGTGCCTCTTGAGAATGTGCAGTACCTCGCCGGGCGCAGCAGCCCGTGAACGACCAAGCGTTACGAACGGCGGCAGAAGAGGGTGACGCGGGATCGCAATCAGCGGCTTTTGATCTGACCGTTTCTTATTCCGAATGTAACTGACCCATCAGGGCTGGCCGTCTCGACTGACTATAACCGCTACCTCATCTGAAGCTCGGCTTCCTCGGATCAAGCGGAATGGCTATGATTTGACTTCGCTTCTAGCCCGCCCAGCGATCAGTAAGCCACATTGCCGGAGAGGTTGGCATACTCCTTCCAAACCTTCACAGCTTCATCCCGTAGGAGCTGCGTCTGGGAGATGGATCGGTTGCTCGGTGGCTTGGCGAACTCCTCGAATATGAAACCGTCGTCGAAGCCGCCGTATTTCTTGGAGTCTGCCACCTCCGCCCCGAAGACGATACCGTCGAGTCCTGCCCAATAGGCAGTCGCCAGACACATCGGGCAGGGCTCCGATGAGGTGTACAAGATGCAGCCGTCAAGTTTGAGCACCTTCAGGCGTTTGCAGGCGTTGCGGATGGCCTCCATCTCGCCGTGCCAGGTCGGGTCGAATTCAGAAACCACATGATTCGAGCCCTCGCCGACGACGTGGCCGTCGTGGTCGGTGATGATCGCCCCGAAGGCCCCCCCGGTGCGCTTCTCCACGCCCGCCATACGCGAGTTGGCGATAGCCTTGCGCATGAACTCCTTGTGCTTGGCGAGGGGATAGCGGTTTTGGATTTCCTGCTGAGTCACCCAGACCTTCTGGGAAACCTCGTGGTGATCGGCGGACTTGCGATCGTCGGCGAGTTGCGCGTGGCTGGGGCGGGAAGCCCAAAAGCCACCGGCCAGGAGGGCGGCGAGGACCAGCAGGGCGACTGGTCGGAGAGATCGGACCACGAAGACCCCCTTTGGTATTATTCAGATAAGGTGTAAGCGTGCCGAAGGCAACGATAGATCACCACTGAGAGGTCGTCAAATATGATGAGCGGAGTGGTCGATCTGGCCGCCTCGACGCCCCATGATCCATTCCGGTGGATCGGCAGGCACATCCTTGCCGTGGCTCAGCAGACAACGACCCACACCGATTCTACCCCAGAACCGACACCGATCTCGCTGCTCACAGCTCTCCGTCCAGGCCGAGCTTGTGGAAGTAATGCTCCACCTGATCCTGGTTCTCGATCAGCCAGTCAATGGTCGGTTCGTTATGCAGGGCCTTGCGGATGACCTTGGCAGTCGCCTCGCGGTGGACGTCGAAGAGGGCCTTGTGATCGAGGTTGTCAACCTTGATCACGGCGGGGTCGAGCCAGACCGAGTAGATGATTCCCAGGTCGTTGACCTTGTCCTTCGGAATCACCCCGGCGCGGACCGCGTCGAGGACGCCATGGGCAATCGCCGCCTGCACGGTCCCCATGAGGATGTTGGTATATTTCTTGTCCTTCACTGTAACCTTGCTGACCATGATGGTGGCCGGGCGAACCTGGACATCCCTGCTCGGGATGGCGAAGACCCGGGAATGGCCCTTGACCTGGTCGCCGATCAGGTTCGCCAGGGCGTGGCCGACCGGCCCGTCCAGCTCGCCGATGACGATCTCAGGCTCGGCACACAGATGATCCTCCGAGCCTTCGACCAGTGCCTCTCCCGTCCGCAGGAAGATTCGTTCGCTCACGGTGTCGCCTCGCCTCGGTCATCGTGATACCCAAATCGATCTCGTCGCGATCGTTGCAATGAGATTACCGCCCGCCACTGGAGATGAAAACCAGCGCTGGTGCCGCAGGGCAAAGTTACTCCTCATCGTCACGCCTCTCTGTGCGACCAGGTGGCTACCCATTTACTCCAGATTATCTGTGTCTCCCGTTCGACCTTTTCGCCAGCTCTGAATGTATCAAGTCGATGGTGTTGTAAGTTGAAGCGGCGCAGAGCACAAGTCGTTTTTCTTGCCGCCGCGGAGGCACAACGTGCTTGTCCGAGTCTGTCATACGACTTACGATATGCTAAGAATCCTTGAAGAATTGGGCCATGAATCAATGAAGGGGCGAGAGGACTTTGGGAACGACGTTAGCACGTTGTTTCCAGCGCTGAGTCCGGCTGGGCCCGGTCTCTTCTTAGGCTCGAATGCCGACGACGGTGCGGCGAGCCTGATTCTCGGCTCGCCCAAGACCGTGCGCGGCTGGAGACCTTGGGTGGCGACGCCAGGTGGACCAGTTCGAAAACCATTCGATCAATGAATCAGTAAACAGAGGTCGAAGTGATCAGTCAGCGTTCTCATGAAGAGCAATTCAAGGTGGGGAAGTTTGACCTTGGCATGTCAGCGCGGTGGCTCGAATCTCGGGTTCGGCACACGGCGCAGCGAGGGGCTCTGAGTCCCCGCGAATCGGCACTGGCTGAGCGAATCAAGCTGTTGAAGAGGGAGGCGGGATCGCATTCTCCGAGTGCTCCCACGCTGGCCAGGATGATTCCCGAGCTTCGACTTCGCGTGGATGCCTGCTTTCTTTCCAATCCTTACGCCACCGACCTGTTCCTTGATTACTTGCATCGCGAGGTGATTCGCACGGGCAAGCTGCGGAGGCTGTTGGAGTTCTATCCCTCGCAGAACCGCGTGATCGCCGACAAGCTCAGCGGCGCTGTGGGGGTTCCCGCCGAGTACATTTTCGTCGGCAACGGAGCTGTCGAGATCATTCAGGCCATCCTGCACCGCTTCACTGGCAACAAGATACTGGTGAACTTGCCGACGTTTTCCCCCTATCATGAGTTTGTGCGCACGGACACCCAGGTCCTTTACAACGTGCTGCCCAGGGAAAACGACTTCCGGTTCGACCCGAAACCCTACCTTGAGCGCGTCCGTCGGGAAAAACCCGACACCGTCGTCCTGATCAACCCCAACAACCCGGATGGCGGGTATATCCCGTACGCCACGCTAGTTCACCTGCTGGAAGAACTCCACCACATCCCGAATGTGATCCTGGACGAGAGCTTCATCCACTTCGCCTGCGAGGGAGACGACTACGCCTATCGCAGCCTGAGCGGCGAAGTCGACAGGTTCCCCAACCTGATGGTCGTCAAGAGCATGTCCAAGGACTTCGGAGTTGCGGGGATCCGGGCCGGGTATGCCGTGATGGCGCCCCAGCGGGTGCAATCGCTTCTCAACAACGGGTATCTCTGGAATTCCTCGGGGCTCGCTGAATACTTCTTCGATCTCTACTCGCGTCCCGACTTCCTGATCGAGTACGAGAGAAAGCGCGTCCATTACATCCGGCATTCGCGCCGTTTCTTCAAGGCTCTTTCTCTGATGCCGGGACTGCACGCCTACCCCACCTGCGCCAACTTCGTACTGATCGAGCTGCGCAACGGTATGACGGCCGAGGACTTGGTCTGTCGTCTGCTCGTCCGCCGGGGGATCTACACCCGGACTTGCGACGACAAGAAAGGGCTCGAGCCGGGCAAGTTCATTCGCGTCGCCTCGCGCTGCCGGTCCGAAAACCGTTTCGTCCTGCGCGCCTTCCGCGATATCATGCGGTGAGAACGGCCACAGCGCAGGAGACCTACTGATGGTTATGAGTTGAGCGGGGAAAGCGGGACAGGTCCGCTATTGGCAATATGGGCGAGCAGAAAAGTCGCCTGACTTAGCAATATCGGACCTGTCCCGCTTCCTCGTCCCGCTTCCTCGTCCGATCGACTTCAGCCCCTTCCACAGCGTGAACCCTGGCAGGCTCTTGGGGGCCGGGAGCTGGAGATAAGTTCGCATCTCTTCACGTCCGTGACCCTTCTCAATCGTCACATGCTCACAAGC
>JBEKTN010000476.1:0-5094 GCA_049516015.1 Isosphaeraceae bacterium
TCGGAGGAAGCTTCACCTGGCCAGACGAGCTTCTGGGAGGCGTCGAAGAAGTTGCTCAGCGGGATCATTTGCTTCGGCCTGGATGATGCCGCGGTCGAGTCAACCGCAGGCTGGCGATTGACTTGGTCTCCCTGCGAGCCAGGATGGTGCGCTCGTTCCGTCGGCGGCTGGCCGAATCGCCGATCGTAGTGCGGAACAAAACCGTCATCTCGGACTTTGTTGTAATAGGCGTTGGGATTGCCGGCAATTGAGCCCTGGGTGGCCGGCGCGCCGGCGCGTGCGGCACTGAGGCGTGCTCGCTGGTTCAGGTAATCGGTCGGAGAGGAGGCGTAATGAAATCCTCCCATGCCCATGCCCATGCCCATGCCCATACCCATACCCATACCCATACCCATACCCATACCCATACCCATGCCCATACCCGTGCCCGTGCCATATTGCGCCCGGGCGGATCTTGTCCCTGGACCCAGTGCGGCTATTACCATCAGCAGAGCCAATGCCCTGGGAAGATGCTTGCTGTTCCACGTCATGGACCGTTCCTCCTATTCACGGCGAACCTTTGCAAATGGGGGGAACCAAAGAATGCCAGGTGGCGCGGCGTGCTCCACATCGATCAGAGCAGCGGCTACGTCGGATTGTAACCCGCGCTCCTCATTTCAAACAGGGCCGGGCGGCCAGGAAGGGCAAGAACGAGCGAAGCTGGATCAAGGGCACTCGTGCGTTTGTCTTGTGGACGGTGGGCCATGGCAGGCATCGAAAAACAAGAGTCCGTCCGATCGGCCGGAGAAGCTTTCCTCTCGGGCTGACAGGACGGGCCCATCGGATCGGGGTTCATCCCCGGGCGGTGCCCGCCGCCATGGCGGGATCCACCATGCACGAAAGTCGCACGCTCAGGTTCCGAACTCGGGCCGCCGTGACGAGAGCTGGGACTGAAGGCGCTGGATGATCGACGAGTGCATCTGTGAAACTCGCGACTCACTCAGGTCGAGCGTGGCGCCAATTTCCTTCATCGTCAGTTCTTCATAATAATAGAGGATGATAATAAGCCGCTCATTACGATTCAGACCCTTCGTGACCATGCGCATCAGGTCCTTGCGCTGCAGCCGCCGGGTCGGGTCTTCCCCCTTCTTGTCCTCGAGAATGTCGATCTCGCGGACGTCCTTGTAGCTGTCGGTCTCGTACCATTTCTTGTTCAGGCTGATGAGGCCGACCGCGTTGGAGTCCAACGACATCTTTTCATACTCTTCCATGGGAAGGCCTAGCTGTTCGGCCAGCTCGACATCGCTGGGCGGCCGGCCGTGCCTGGCTTCGAGCTCCTTGCGGGCTTCATCCATCTTGGTGGCCTTGGACCGGACCAGGCGGGGAACCCAGTCCATTGTCCGTAGCTCGTCGAGCATGGCACCGCGAATTCGCGGAACGCAGTAGGTCTCGAACTTGACGCCGCGGCTCAGGTCGAACGCGTCGATGGCATCCATCAGGCCGAAGACTCCGGCGGAGATCAGATCGTCGAGATCGACTCCCTCGGGCAGGCGCTGCCAGATCCGCTCGGCGTTGTACTTGACCAGGGGCAAGTATCGCTCAACCAACTGATTCCGCAACTCCGTGGTGGGGTGTTCCTTGAACTCACGCCAGAGTTCGGTTACATCCACATCCACCTTGGTTGACATCCTGACCTCCGTGTCGCCTGAGCGAGAGGGTCCACATCCATGTGCCAAGGGCAAGTGTACGGCATACCAGGCGTTTATCCAGGAACCAGGATTCGCCGCCGCCGTCACCAGCTCACCGAGAATGCCGGGATCCCGACCATCGGTATGCCTGCCCTTTGCCCTCCCGCCGTCCAAGGAACTTGATCCCAATTGAATATCGGACAACCCGGCCAATCCGCTTGAGAAGCACTGTCAGACTAACCCGAAAATCACGACTTTCATGTCGGTTCTCCTTTCTTTTGTGCAGTTTTTCTGTAGAAAAGTGATTTCCTCATTCCGCGCGTACGCCAGCGCGGGCGAACGCCCAGCGGGCGGCCCGGGCCATGAAGACACCGATGCCGTTGCCGCGAATTCGGGGCCGGTCGTCGTCGTTGCCGCGCTCCAGCATGGAAGCGTCTGGAAAACGCGGCCTCGAGACCACCACCGGCTGCTTCCGCAGGGTGAATTCGCGCCACTGGCGCTGCGCCCTGACGAGCTGCCGCAGACTGTCCGCTTGGTCGGACATCGTGCCCCCTTTTTTCCCGATCTCGTCCTCCCGGACCCCGAGCGGTCGTGACGCAGGACGATTCAGCCGGGAGATGAGTTCCAGCCCCGTCGCGAGCTGAATTCGACAACACGGTTCTCAACCAATGGCCTCCAGTCCCAGGATCAATCGGGCCAGCCGCTTGCGGTCCGCCGGCTCGATGTCGTCAGGCACAGCCTGTCCGGTCGTCAGATAACTCACCGGGCGATTCGCCTGTCCCAGCACGCCGAGAATCGCGCCGAGGTTCTCGGCCTCGTCAAGCTTCGTCAAGATCAAGCGATCGGCCCGGACCAGGGCGAACCGCTCGACGGCCGACCTGAGAGTGCGCTCGGCAGCCCCGGCGCTAAGGACCAGATGGACCTCGTCGGGCCGTGCCTGAGCCATGAAATCCGCCAGTTCACGGATCTTGACCTCGTCCCGAGGGCTACGCCCGGCGGTGTCGATGAAGACCATATCCACCGCGCCCAGCTCCTCGACCGCCTGGTGCATCTGGCCCGGATCGTTGGCCACGGCCAGCGGCAGGTCGATGATCTCCGCGTAAGTCTTCAGTTGCTCCACCGCGGCGATCCGATAGGTATCGACTGTGATCAGCCCCACCCGTAGACCGTGAACCAGCTTGAGGTTGGCCGCGAGCTTGGCCACCGTCGTTGTCTTGCCGACCCCGGTCGGCCCGACCAGGGCCACCATCCGGCGGGTTCCCACGACAGCCCGGATCGGCGGCGCGATCGGAATGCACTGCTCGACTGCCTCGCAGAGCGCGGCCTGGAGCGACGCGGGGCTGCCGGCCTGATCGGGTTCCAGGTTGTCGGCGACGTACCGCACCAGCCGGCGCGCCAGCACCTCGGGAATCTCGGCCTCCACCAGCCGGGCATACGTCGGGATCAGCTCGCCGGGAAGATCGGGCAGAAGGTGGTCGATCCGTCCCTGGCGGCTCAGAGTTTCGACCATCGCGTGCAGACGGCTGAGCTGCTCTCCGAACTGTGCCTGGGCTCCGGCGGAGAGCGTCGAACCGGCTGCCTCCCACGTCTGGTTCTTATCAGCGGCTTCATTGAAGAGAGTGGCCTGGCCCGATGGCATGCTGGCAGAGGCCGTCACCTCGATCAGCTCGCGCGAACCGAGTCCGAGAAGCCGCCGGCGCCGAACCTCGCGTGAGGCGAGGATGATGGCATCACCGCCCAGGTCCCGGCGCACCCGCGCCAGGGCCTCCTTCATCGTTCTCGCTCGATAGGTTTTCTCACCCATTCACGTGACCTCTGGTTCGGTGGCTCAAGCCATTGCTCCGGTGGTGGAGAAAGTCGTCACGGTTTCGGGCTCCTCCTCGATCACACTGCCCAGCACCTCGATCGGCGTATCCCGCGGGATCTCGCGCTGGCTGAGCACGACCAATCTGGGCAGATCGGCCCGGGTCAGGTCCTTGAGCACGGCCCGGGCGGGCGTCGATGTGAGAATGAGCGGCGGAAAACCTGCTTCGAGAAGGTTGCCGACTGCAAAAGCCACGGCGCGGATAATGCTGCGGGCAGTCTCGTCGCCCAGTGCCTCGGCCGGGCGGGTGTCGGGCTGGTTGCCTGCCGCCGTGAGCCGGGCATCAAGCGGCCTGGACACGGTCACGACCCGGAGCCTGCCGTCGCCGCCACGATAACTCTCGGTGATCTGGCGGGACATGCTCTGGCGAGCGTGTTCGGTCAGCACGTCGATGTCCCTGGTCTTGCCGGCATGCACGGCCAGTGTCTCGAGGATAGTCTCCATGTCGCGAATACTGACCCGCTCGCGGAGCAGGTTCTGCAACACGCGCTGAAGTTCCCCGGGGCGAAGCAGGCCCGGCACGACTTCGGCCACCAGCGTCGGAGCCGTGGTCCGGACCCGATCGAGCAGGCGCTCGACCTGCTCTCGGGTCAGCAACTCGTCCGCGTGGTTGCGGACGATCTCGCCAAAATGGCTGGCGACCACCGCCGCCGCATCAAGGATCTGGCAACCCGCCAGCTCGGCCACCTCGCGGCCGTCGGTGTGAATCCAGACCGCCGGCAGACCGGTGATCGGGTCGATGCCGTCGCGGCCATCGGGCCGGGAGACCATCCCGGCCGGCGGGATCGCCAGCAGCCGCCCCGAATAGGCCGTTCCATGATCGACGACGGTTCCCCGGATCTTGACCCGGTATTCGTTGGGTGCCAGGCTGATCTGATCGTGAATCCGCACCTGGGGGACGATCAGCCCGAGCTCGCGTGCCACACGCTGGCGAACCGTCCGCAGCCGTTCGAGCAAGTCGCCGCCGCGCGTCGGGTCGGCAAGGCCAATCAGGCGAAAGCCGATCTCGAGCTCCAGCGGATCGACGTGCAGCAGGTCGTCCATGCCCTCGGGCGATGCCGCAATCGCCGCGGTGATCTCACCGGGGGCCAGCCGAGAACCCATCGCGGCCGCGGTATTTCGGTCGGTCACTCTGCCGGCTCCGTGGTCTTCGGTTCGCTTGCCCGCATTGGCGCCGCTGTTGGCTTTCGTCTCGCGCTGCCGCGCCCCGCTCGTCGGCCGCAGGCCCGGCTCCGGCATGCCTTCCTCGTCGCTTTGCGTCTTCAGGAATAGCGCACCTGTCCCGAGCCCACCGGCCAGGACGAGCAGGGGGATTTTGGGAAGCGGGGTGAACATCAGAAGACCGAGAAAGACCGCCGCAGTGCCCATTACTCCACGGTTCCAGAAGAGCTGGCCCAGCACGTCACGGCCCAGGTCGGTCGATGACGACGAGCGGGTCACAATCAGGCCCGCGGCCAGCGAGATCAGGAATGCCGGCACCTGGCTGACCAGCCCGTCGCCGATCGTCAGCTTCGTGAAGACGTTAACCGCCTCGCCCAGGCTCATATGATGGTTGAAGACGCC
>JBEKTN010000477.1:0-5093 GCA_049516015.1 Isosphaeraceae bacterium
GGGCCAAGGCAAGCAGCTCAGCCCTCATCCGCCCCTGCGGGGCACCTTCTCCCGCGGGGAGAAGGTATGAGCACCACGGCCTTTTTTGATCGCTGTATGCAATGCGCGAGCAAACCGCGCTAGCTCATCTGGTCCAAGTCCCGCTGGAGATTACCTTGCTGATCGAAGTGCCGACGCACCCGATGATCAACCAGCCTAGCTGTGCTCACATAGCATGCTCGAACCCCACGGCTTCAGCCAGCCCGGGTTGTCTTCGTGTTCCACAGCTCTCGGAGTATCGAATACACGCCGGAAACGGCAGAGCCTTTAGGAGTCTCACCGCCAGAGGCGGTGGATTTGCTCTTGATTAATGGCCACCGGGGATTTCGTCGTCTTGCGCTGGACGATTCAGTCGCCCTTCCGTGGCGTGCGGTCGGGGTCGTCAGGCTCGAAATAGATTCGATCCCATTCTCCATGGCTCGTCGGTCTGAGGCGTAGTCTCGCTAGGGAATTATCCGACCAGTGCCCACGATCCTCTTGCATTAGCGTTGCAGGATGCGAAACTGCAAGGGTTGTTAAACGTCGGTTTCGGGCCCTTGAGAGGCGAACCGGAAAGCCATGGCCGGTCTCACGTCACTGGAAGTAGAGCTGGAGGCGGTCACGCCTCTGTGGATAGGGGGCGCCAGCAAGCAGGCGGAGTTACGTCCGCCGTCGGTCAGGGGGGGCATGCGGTTCTGGTTCCGAGCGCTGGCCGGTGGGTTGCTGGGAGAGGAGCTGAGAAACGTCTGGGAGGCGGAAGGGGCGGTCTTCGGGAACACCCTCCGCGCCTCATCCGTGGTCGTCCGCCTGTTCGGATCGCCGCGAACGAGTGTTTCGGTTGCCGGCGAGGCCGAGCAGCTTCCTGGCCTGGCCTACATGTTCTGGTCGGTCTTTCAGCAAAGGCGCGATGCGATCCTGCCGGGCGAACGGTTCCGTCTCCGACTGAACTCCCGTCCCTTCCCGTTTGCCCCCGTCGAGGTCGCGGGGCGTACCTTGGGTATGGCCGAAAGCTTTGAGCTGGCGGCGGCCTCGCTGTGGCTGCTGGTTCGCCTGGGGGGGACTGGTGCCCGCATGCGGCGAGGAGCCGGAGGAATGTGCGCGGTCGCTGAGCCGGCCGGCTGGCCCGAGCGCCTTCCCTCCCTGGTCAGTACGGCCAGGACGCCAGCCGAGCTGGCCGCGGAGCTGGGCGCTGGCCTCGAACGGGTGCGCCAGGCCGCCGGCTGGAGCGCTCGCCCGCCCAACGATCCGTCGAGCTACGACATTCTGCACGAGCGCGTTTGTCAACTCTACCTCGCTGACACCACGTTTCCATCCTGGTGGGAGGCGGTGAACTGGGCCGGCGAGCACTTCCGGGCGTTCCGGATCGAACACAAGCTCGATGCCGCCGGGGTCGCCGCCCTGCTGGTCCAGGGCCGGATGGCCGCGCGGACGATCCAGCGCGCGATCCTCGGATTGCCGATCACGTTCTTCTTCAAGTCCATCTTCGCCGAGCTGACCGGCCGCGGCATCGACCCCAGGGAGGCCCGCCGCAAGGCCTCGGCAACGGTGTCGCCTTCGCGGGGGCTGGGACGCACATCCCCTCTGTTCTTTCGCATCCTCCCGCTGGCCGGCACACCGACCTCGTATGTGGTGCTGATGGGACTGTTCCGCTCCCAGCTCTTGCCCGATCACGAGATGGTGGTGAAGCCCGCCGACTTTTCACTCCGACCGGCCCGGGTGGATGTGCCGACCGACTATTCCCTGATCGACCGCTGGTTTGACCACGTCAGGAGACAGCAAGTCGGTCTCCTGACCGTACCGCTTCGATGACACCGTGAGATGACCACGATCAACATGGCTCTCTTCACCGAGCCGCGGCGGAAGGATAGGTCAAGGAGCACCGGAGAATCGCGATGTTTGACGCCGCCGAGTGCATGTTCCTGTATCTCGAATCGAGCTTACGGGTGGGCAGCGGGGAACCAGGCGCCGAGATCGACCTGCCCATCCAGCGGGAGGCCGCCACCGGTTACCCCCTGGTGCCCGGCAGCAGCTTGAAAGGGGTGCTGCGCGCCCGCGCCCGCGCGCAGCAGGCTCCCGCCGAGCTGCTCGCCTTGCTCGGCTCGGAACCGGAAAGCGACGAGGTTCACCCCAGTTGCGTCGTCGTCTCCGACTCCCTGCCTCTGCTGTTTCCGGCGCGGTCGTTGACCGGCCTGTTCGCGTGGGTCACCAGCCTGGAAACCCTGTCCCGATTCGTGCGCGAGCTGGCCGTCTATGGCGTGAAGAATCCCAAACCGCCGCAACTGCCGGTGATCGATTCGGACGCGGCGAGCGTGGCCCCCGAAGCCCCGCTGCTGGGTACGGGAAAGACCCTGGTCCTGGAGGAGCTGAGCTTTCCCGTGAAAACGTGCGAGGAAGTGGGTGCGCTGGGCGCATGGCTGGCGGAGAATGCCTTCCCTGACGATCCGGTCTACCAGTACTGGCGCCAGCGAGCGGCACGCGGCGTGGTGGTGCTACCCGAGCAGGCTTATCGCCACTTCGTGTTACACGGGACCCAGACGCTGCAGCGGATTCGGATCGACCCGCGCAAGGGCACAGCCGCCGAGGGCTCCCTCTGGTCCGAGGAGTACCTGCCCCCTGAGACTCTCATGTATGCTTTTGCCGGAGTCAATCTCCCGGATCAGCATCCCAGCTACATCACCAAGGCGACCCAGCTCACGGATTGGTTGAAGGGCCTGGTTCCGGGTCATCTCCAGGTGGGAGCCGGACGAACACTGGGCCATGGGATCGTTCGCGTCCGCTGGACCGGAAAGAAGGCGCCCCGAACCCGTCCGAGCGCCCCGCCCAGCAAGAAATGAGCGGCAGGCCTGGTGGGCTGAGTGCCGGCTCCTTGTGGAGGACAAATGGACACTCTCGATGCCATCGAACACTCGCCGCAAAGCCAGGCAGCCAGGCAGGCGATCGGCGAAGTCGCGAAAGCTCCCTCAATTATCAAACAGTACGGCCTCGTGGTGCGCCAGGTTGCCAAGCTGTTGCAGCGCCATGGCCTGGGGCAGACCCTGGCCTACATCCAGCTCCGCTGTGCCGGCCGGCCCGGCAGTGCCTACAATCTGCTGGGCCGGCAACTGGACCGCTGGCTGCTGGCCGCTCTGGGGGTCTCGGCCCCCTCGGCGCTGGTGGCGATCGCCAGCCGGGATAGCCGTTTCTACCTCGAGGCGAGCGAGCAGGCCTGGCTTTTCCTCCGGGCCGTGCGCCAGGGCTTGGAGGAATCCTCATGAACTGGCCGTGGAGAATGCCGCGCGAATGGCCCTGGGCAACGCCGTATCCTCTGCCCCGCGACACCAGTCAGGCCCTGCTTGCGGAAGGCCATTGCGAGAACTTTGGCCTGCTCATGGAGCGCTACCTCGCCTTTGGCAGCAACCGCGGGCAGGTGCAGCTCGTACGAGAACTGGCCGACCGCTCGGCCCTCGTGCCCGATTTCACCAAGCAAAAGGAACTGGTCGATGCCTACTCGGCCCGGTGGCGGAACCTGGCCGAGGAAATGGGAGCCATCACCTTCTCGGCACGGGCCCAGTGGCGCGTGATTATGGGACTGGGAACCAATGACATCCTGGAAGGCGGAATCGTGCTCCATCCCGTATTTGGTTTCCCGATCCTCCCCGCGACTTCTCTCAAAGGCGTGAGCCGCGCCTACGCCCAGTGGGTGCTAGAGCGGCCCGAGGAAGAACTGGACGCTCTCCTGGGAATGGTCGACAAGGACGAATCCCGGTGCGGAGACCTCGTTTTCCTCGAAGGATCTCCCGTCACACCCCCAGTGCTCGTCCGCGACGTGGTCAACCCGATCTTCGGTCCTTATTACCGCGATTCGAAAACGCCGCCAGCGAATTATCTGTCTCCCCAGCCGATCTTCTTCCTGGCGCTGGACGCGGGCAGCTCTTACCAATTCGGCGTGGCCAGTCTGAGCGGCGACCAAACAGCGGCACGGCAAGGGGTATGTTGGCTTCAAGGAGCCCTGATCGACCTGGGAGTGGGCGCCAAGTCCGCAGCCGGTTACGGGTACTGGATCCTCGACCGATGATGGGGTTCGCGTAACAATCCGGCCGACATGTGATGCCCCGTCATCGGATGAAGCCCCTCCGGCGGAGAGAGCGATCAAAATGGACTGCAACGCCTTCTTGGCTATTTATCCCAAGTTGGCGAGAAAATGAGCAGCGACCCCCTTTGGGCTTCCCCGATCCCCCTCCGGTCAAGTAGCGTAACCCCGCACCTCGGTCTGGCAACCGACGGGGTGCAGAGCCCGGCCACGGTTGGACGGGCATCAACCGCTTTCACTTCTGCCCGGAGCCTCGACCATGATCGAGGTGGCTTAACCGTTCGAGGGACGGCACCGTATCGGATGAAGTCAAGGCCCGTTGTTTTCGGGAAGGGGACAGGTCATAGTCATGACGACGGCTTTCGAGCATAGAGGGGGTCGCTCTGGAGCAATCTCGCCCGTGCCGGGGCCTGCCGTGCGCGGCCTCAAGCTTGAGCCCGTTGCCGCCCCGTATTGGGGACTCCGGGGGCGGCTTCATCGGCTTCCTGCTCGGCGCGATGACGGTCGCCGGCACCTATTTCCGCTACGGGCGGGATGACTCGCCCTTCGGTGTCCTCTCGCCGCTCTTGGTCATGGCGGTCCCGCTCTACGAATCGGTGTGGGTCTTCCTGTTCTGGCTCCGGGAGCGGAACGACTCGTTCCTGCGGAACCGCCGTCACTTCTCCTACCGACTTCTTGAGAGCGGCCTGACGCCGCCGCAGGCGGTTCGGGTGGTAGTCCTGGTGTCCCTGGGCGCCGGCCTCGGGGCGCCGTTGCTCCACCGGCTCGACGCGCTGGGGACGCTCCTGGTCGTGGGGCAGTCGGCCTGTCTGATCGGCGTGCTGGCCATCCTCGAGACCACTTTTGGCGACCGATAACAAGTCCAATCGAGGAAGCAGCGAGGTTCTCTAGTTCTACAGCGCCGGGTCCACCACAAAGAACGCCGTAAAGCATTAAATCTGAGTACGTTAGAACGCATCGATCATTTTGAATAACGAGCCGTCGAAATCCAGAGAAACGCCCAGTT
>JBEKTN010000478.1:0-5076 GCA_049516015.1 Isosphaeraceae bacterium
CCGCCATCCGCCATCCGCCATCCGCCATCCGCCATCCGCCATCCGCCATCCGCCATCCGCCATCCGCCATCCGCCATCCGCCATCCGCCATCCGCCATCCGCCATCCGCCATCCGCCATCTGTCATTTGTCATTTGTCATTTGTCATTTAACGTCTGTCACCTTCCGCCCGATCCCTCCGCCACCCTCACAACCTCGGTTTCCAGCCACGCCTTCAGCTCGTCATTCAACTGCCGGGTCAGATCGGGATGACTGGCGGCGACGTCCCGGCGCTCTTCGGGATCGGTGACGACATTGTAAAGCTCGGGTTTACCGCCTCGCGTGACGACGAGCTTGAAGTCGCCGCGCATGGCGGCGAGCTGATCGTAGCCCTCGCTCTGCCATTCCCAGAACAAGGTTCGCTGGGGCCCGCGCGCCTGGCGCTCCCAGACCGGCAGGAAGTTCACTCCATCGACATGCCAGGCGGGATCGACCGTCGCTCCCGCGGCTGCCAGGGACGTCGGCAGGAGATCGATCAGGTGGACGTTCTCCGCGCAGACTGACCCCGCGGGGATCCGGCCCGGCCACCGCGCCAGTCCCGGCACCCGGATGCCGCCCTCCCAGAGCGTTCGCTTCTGGCCTCGAAACGGACGGTTGCTATCCAGGGCGGAACTCGCGCCCTCGTTCCCTTTCTCGAAGGTCGCGCCGTTGTCGCTGGTGAAGACGACCAGCGTGTTCGCCGCAAGCCCGCACTCGTCAAGCCGGGCGATCAACCGGCCGATGTTCCGGTCCAGCCGGCTGACCATGGCTGCATAGGTTGCCTGAACGGGACGAGCGGGGTCGGATTCCCGGAACTTGCCCCGGTATCTCTCGACTTCTTCAGCCGGCGCGGCAATGTGGAAATGGCTTGCAACATAGGCGATTTCGAGAAAGTAGGGCTTCTCCTGCCGGCGGCCGACGAAGTCGAGCGCTCGGTCGGTGAGCAGATCGTCGATGTATCCCGAGACCGCGACCTCCCTGCGGCCGTCCCAGAGGGTCTTGGGGGACTTCTCCCACGCTTTCGTGGCATCGGTGTAACCAAGGAACTCGTCGAACCCCTGGTCCATCGGGTGGACGGGTTCCGCGCGGCCGCCGCGCGGCTTGCCGTGATGCCACTTGCCGAAAAGGGCCGTGGCGTAACCACGAGACCGCAGCGCCTCGGCAATCGTCACCTCCTCGGCGGGCAGGTCCTCGTCGTTGCGCCGGACTCCGGAGTGGATCGTGTATTTCCCGGTGAGCAAGGCCGCCCGGCTGGGGGCGCAGACCGTCGCGGCCGAGTAGCACCGCTTGAGCACAACCCCCTGCCCCGCCAGCCGGTCCAGGTTGGGCGTCGACCACTCGGTGCGGCCGTTGAATCCGACGTCGCCCCAGCCAAGGTCGTCGGCCAAGATCAGCACGATGTTGGGCGGTTGCTCATTGCCCAGGGCGATCGTACCACACGCGGCGAACGCCAGCACGAAGGCACCTGCGGTTCGTAAGCCTCGACGGTCGTTGATGATCACGTTCTTCGCCCTCGGGCCGGGCCCCAGATCGGAATGACGGACGGGTTTCATTCAGAGAACGCCTCGAGCTCACCGCACGACGAGAACTTCTGGTTCGCGTCGTCTCCGCTGCGCGCAGCCAGACGCGGTAGTCGCCACCGGTTGACCCTGCGTCGGCAAACGGGACGAAGACCGCCTGACTTGGGCTATCGCCCTTACGGCCGACGACCGGCCCCCGGAACGCCAAACTCGGCCCCGGCTGTATCGTCAGCTCCTTGCTCTCGCGGACCAGGCCAACCGCGGCCGCCGAGGGAAGCCCCGGGTTCCTCGCCTGATCGTAGGCCAGCACAAAGGGACCCCAGGCCAGTGCCGCGCGGTCAGTGTTGCCCAAATAACCGACGACCAGCCTCGAGTCGAGACGGAACGATAGGCTGACTCGATCGGCGTCCTTCCATTCTCGTGCCGAAACGATGGCCCATTGTTCTTGAGTCTGGGCCTCGAGCGGCTGCTTGTTCAGTTCCAGCTTCAACGGAGCAGCCCAGGGTGCCATGCGCACGAGAAGTCCGAACTTCGCAGGCTGGGCGAGGTGAATGACGATCTCCGAGCTCCCTTCGCGGGGAAACCGGCTGGTCTGTTCGACGGTCACGTCCTGACCCCCGAGCGAGAGCTTGACCCGCGAACTCTCATACGTGCTGACGGCCAGGGCATCCACGCCATTCAGCTTGGTCTTCAGGTACGCCGCCTGCACTGCCAGCACCATGCCGCGCGGGCCGCTGGAATGACAGCACGTAATGCCAGAGTCGAATGGTTTCTTTCCTTCGAGAGCCGTGAAGTAACACCAATCGTCGCCGCGCGGGTGCTGGGCGGCAGCCAGATGGTTATAGAACGAGCGCTCGAGCTCGTTGCCGAACTTCGGTTCGCCCGTGAGCCTGAGAAGCTGAAGGTTGAGCTGGATCCAGGTGGTCGTGACGCACGTCTCACCAATGTGCGCACCCACCTGGTTGGGCAAGACATGATCGTCCCGGAAAAGTTCGCCCGCGCTGCCGCTGCCGCTAATGTACAGACGGTTCGCGACGATATCCTGCCAGGCGTTTCGCACAGGCTCCAGCAAGCTGCGGTCGCCGGTGGACCGGGCCAGCTCGCAGAGGCCGACCAGGTTCGAGAGCATCTCGTACGCCTTGCCATTGGCCGTCTTGTTCACGCCCTTGCCCGCTCGCAACGACGCCGCGATGGCCGGGCCCCCTGGCTCATCCCACGACTTCACGATGTACCGCGCGAATTCGATGTACCGCCTATCGCCCGTGAACCGGTAGAGCAAGACGACCGGCTCGAGGACGCTGGTTGCGGCCATGCCGACGTGGGTTCCGGCCGCGAGAATACTCCTCTTGCCCGGAAACGTGGCGATCAGCAGGTCGGCCATCTTGCGGCAGCAGTCGAGCGCGGGGCGGTTTCCGGTGTACTGATAATACGTCAGCAGACCAATCAAGTTGTACTTGTGCGACCAGACGTCCCAGTCGGCCCCCTCGTAAAGGCCGAACCGCTTTTCAGGGACGTAAGTCCCGAGGTAGCCGTCGGGCTCCTGGCAAGCGATGAGGTCGGCTGCCACGCGGTCGAGCTTGGCCTTCAGGGTGGGGTCGCCAGCGTACGCCCAGGCCAGAGTTGCCGCGTGCAGCCACTTGCCGACGTGCTCGCCGATCCAGGGATGGCTGCCGGGACGCTTGCGATACCCGGCCAGCAGCGGCTCGGTATCGACGGTCAGCAGCCGGTTCTTCTCGTTGGCGTCGATCCGCGCCCCCAGCCAGCCCCCGATGTGGATTTGCGAGGGAGAGAGCACAAGGGCCGCGTCGGGCAAACCGGCCCGAACCACAAACGGGACCGGCTCCAGACCTGCGTCACCCCCCCGGGAAACGCTAGCAATCCGTTCACCACGAGAGCGATCGTCCAAGACATCGGCTGCGTCCTTCCATCTGTCTTGTGTCATCTGCCATCCGTCATCTGCCATCTGCCATTTGTCATCTGTCATCTGTCATCTGTCATCCGTCATCTGCCATCTGCCATTCTGGCTTTCGTATCTCGTTCCCCGAGATTATCCCCCCCGCGTTCGGGGCGCATCAAGCACCACGTTTCCATTGAGCGTTCGGTTAGAATCAATCGACAAGCCGTTTGAATCGTCGGAGTGAGCCGCGGCGACCAGCCATGACCGAGGAATCGATGCCTGACAGACTTTCATTCCCGGACCCGCGCTGGCGAGGCTTCCGCACGCGGTCGCCGGTTGATGAAGTTGTCGCATGGATCGACCGTCGGGTCGGGACGCTAACGCCGGAGGAAATGCTGCTCGAGGACGCGGCGGGTCGCGTGCTTGCGGTCGAGATCCGGGCCGCGGAGCCAGTTCCGCCCTTCGACCGGGCGGCGATGGACGGTTTCGCACTCCGCGGCGAGGAGACCTTTGGCGCCGATGCGTACTCGCCGGCTCTCTTCCGCGTCATCGGCCAATCTCGACCCGGCCGGCGGTTCGGCAGCAACGTCGGTCCCGGCGAAGCCGTCGAGATCGCCACGGGAGCCCCGCTACCCACGTCTGCCGATACGGTCGTTCCGGTCGAGATCTGTGGTGTCCAGGGCGATCTCGTCCGGGTGGTCGAGGCGACTCCGCCCGGCCGCCACGTCAGCCGGCGCGGCGAGGACATCGAGGCCGGCGCTCTGGTGCTGGCGCAGGGACGCATTCTTCGACCCCAGGACCTGGGTGCGCTCAGTGCCCTGGGCATGCCGGTCGTTGCCGTCATCCGCCGGCCGGAGGTGGCCATTCTCGTCACGGGAGACGAGCTGCTGCCGGCGGGAACCCCGGCGCGCGGCGACCAGATTGCCGACATGAATTCGGTGATGGTTCAGGCGCTCGTCAGGCGTGACGGCGGCCTGCCTCGCGTGCTGGGGCCCATGGCCGACGACCGCGACAGCCTCGAGGAAGCACTCGCGAACGCCGCCGGCAGTGCCGACGCGGTCTTGATCTCAGGGGGAAGCTCGACGGGCCCTGAAGACCATGCGCCGGGCCTGGTGGCCAGGTTGGGAACGCTCGATGTCCACGGCGTGGCTCTTCGCCCCGCGAGCCCCACGGGCCTGGGGCTCGTTCGAGGCGTTCCGGTCGTGCTCTTGCCCGGGAACCCCGTCAGTTGCCTCTGCGCTTACGATCTCTTTGGCGGGCGAATCATCCGCAAGCTGGGTGGACGTGCCGCTGACTGGCCCTACCGCGCCATCGACCGCCCTCTCGCCAGGAAGCTGGCGTCGTCGCTGGGGCGTCTCGACTACGTTCGGGTACGAGTCGTGGGCGAGAAGGTCGAGCCGATGGCGATCGGCGGGGCATCGATCCTCTCCAGCACCACCCGCGCCGATGGTTTCGTCCTGGTCCCGGCCGATCTCGAAGGTTACCCCGCAGGCGCGACCGTCAAGGTCTGGCTGTATGATCACTAGCGCGTTTTACCGTTGAGTTGCAGACGCGGCGGGACGTCCTCTCCTTCTCCCGCGGGGAGCGGGGGGAACCCCGCTTGCGGGGTCGGGCCGGAACGGCCGGATGAGGGGAATTTGCG
>JBEKTN010000479.1:0-5073 GCA_049516015.1 Isosphaeraceae bacterium
GGTTGTCGTTGAGGTAGTGGACGACCTCGCCGTTGCCGATGTAGACGCCGAGGTGGAACGCGGTGCCGAAGTAGACCGCGTAGAGCTCACCCGTTTCGGGATCCGGCAGGTCGGCTTCGTAGAGCAGCGACGAGTCCGACCGCAACGCCCGCAGTGCGATCCAGCTTAGCGCGGCGCCGAACATGAGCAGCTTCAAACCGACGAAAACCCCGGCCCAGCGAAGCGGGCCGGCCACCAGGTTGAGCAGGATGACCAGGCTGATGCCCAGTGTGACCAGGCCGGATACGACCAGCAGCCGGCGGCTGCGCGGTGTCGGCGAGCGGAGCGCCATGTCCACCAGGACAAGGCCCTCGATGAGAAACAAGAGCCCGAAGGCAATCGTCACCAGGCGGACCGAGGCCCGCCAGTAATTGAACAGCAAGAGGCCCATCGCCACGTCGATCGCCACTTGCAGCAAGATCGCCGGCCAGCCGCGCTCGCGGGCGGTTTGCGATCGCAGCCCCAGCAGCAACTGAGCCCCCTTGAACGCGCCGGAGGCCAGGAGCACGAAGCCAACCAGTCGTGAGAACGAGCCGAACAGGGAGAACGGCAGCGTCACGGAAAGCGCGCCGAGCAACAGGCAGGCGACGCCGACCGCCAGTAGAATTCCCCGGCTCAGGCCAAACTGCTGCTCGATCCGCTGCTCAAGTCCGGAGATCTTGGTTGACTGACCCATGATTGCGCTGTCCTTGAGGGAGCTCGCACCGCCCTGCCCTTTCAATGCGACACGGATTCTGGCACGGCGGCAGGCCGCCCTTCCCGGACCTCAAGAGGCTGGCGTTCGGTCATCGCGACCGCTCGCTTTACCGTCATCAAGCAAGAAATCGAGCGTCGCCTGGATGACCCGATCGCGCTCGCGGTCGAGTGCGACCAGGTGATCGGATTGAGGCAGGCTGATCAGCGCCTTCTCGCTGGCCCCAAGGTTCTGGTACAGCCAGATCGCGTTGGCCGGCTCGACCACGGTATCGAGACGGCCCTGAATGATGAGCGTGGGCGTGGTGATCGCCGGCACAAGCGGCTTGACCTCGTCGATCAGCTCGAGCGCGCTGAGCGCCGCGTGCAGGTTGAAGGTTCGATAGCGATCGGTCCCGGCCGCCCACCGTTTCATCTCCGGGTCGCGGACGGCCGGCGGCCGGCGCGGCAAGTCGGGGACGAGCTGCGCCAGGTGGCGGAGGTAGGAGGCTGGCCGTAGGGGGATGAGCCCGGTGTAGCGAATCGCCAGGAAAGGCGCCAACAGAACCTGCCGCGCCACGGCCTTGCGACTGGCCAGGTAGAGGGCCAGTGTGGCACCGGTCGAGAACCCGATCACGGCCACGGGCCCTCCCGCCGCGGCGAGCTCGTCGAAGGCCGCCTCGGCCGTTGCCGCCCAGTCCGACCACTTCGAGGACGGCATGGTCGGGCCCGGGCCCTCGTGGCCGGGTAGCACGGGCGCCGCGATGACAAGCCCCGCTTTCTCGAGCGCCGCGATCAGCGGCCCGAGCTCGTAGGGCCCGCCTCCCAGGCCGTGCACGATCAGGCAGGAGATCGGTCGTTGCGCCCGGGTCGTGATGACCGCCGGAGCATCGGACTGGGACTCCTCGTCGGCCATGAATCTCGTCCGCCCCTTCAGGCCCGCCCGCCTCGAGGACCGGTCCATGCCCGCGTGAGCCACTTCGCCCCACTTGCATATTCCTGGATCAGACTGGCCGGTCCCTTACACATAACAGGGACCCGGGACGACCGCAAGCCCCGCCGAGACTCGTCGCGCTTCTTCTTCAGGCTCCTGCGCCGGACTCATGGACGCGTAGTCCGTGGCGAGAGAGGATCACACTGAGCTGCTCGCGGAGGCGAAGGTCGGGAGGAGTGAGGGGCAATCGCAGTTCTCCATTACCCTGTCCAATGAGCGCCAGCGCGGTCTTGACGCCGATGGGGTTGGGAGCCAGGTTCATGAGCGCCTGGCTCAGGGGGAACAGGTGAGCGTGCAGCCGGCGGGCCTTGCTGTAATCTTCCCGCCGGAAGGCTTCCACCAGTGCGATCATCTCCTTCGGAACCAGATTGGCCACGACCGAGATGACCCCTTCGGCGCCGATTGCCAGCATGGGCAGCGTCAGGGTGTCGTTGCCCGAGAGGACCGTCAGCTCGGTCCGGCAGAGGATCTCGCTGGCCTGATCGACCGAGCCGCTGGCCTCCTTGATGGCGACGATGTTGGCGACATGGGCGAGCCGCTCGACCGTCTGGGGTTCCAGGTGGCAGCCCGTGCGGGCCGGTACGTTGTAGAGCACCAGGGGCAGCGGGCTCGCCGCGGCGATCCGGGCGAAGTGCGCGTACAGGCCTTCCTGCGTGGGCCGGTTGTAATAGGGGGCGACAACCAGCGCCCCGTCGGCGCCGGCCTCCGCGGCGAAGCGGGTCAGCCGGACGGCCTCGGCGGTCGAGCACGAGCCGGTACCGGCCAGGACTCGTGCCCTGCCCGCGGCCTGCTCGACCACGGTGGCGATCACCCGCTCATGCTCGATGCGCGTCAAGGTCGGGGCTTCTCCCGTCGTGCCGGCCGGGCTGAGGATGGCGGTTCCCTGGTCAATCTGCCAGTCCACCATCCGTTGCAAGGCGCCCCGATCGACCTCGCCGTCACGCAACGGCGTCACCAGCGCCACGGTGCATCCCGCGAATAATTGACCCTTCGATGCCATGATTGCTGCCTCGAAAAAAAAGGAGTGCCAGGTCACGATGCGAACGGAACGGCCCAGAGCCGAGGTCGGGTGGAATGAACCGCGCTGCGGACACTCGCCTGCGGCCGATCGGGTTGAAGGAACTCGTCTTGCAGGCTTTCCAGACCTGCACGCCCTTGCTGCAAACCGGTGACCACGTTGACCGAGACCTCGCTGGTATTGACCATGGAGACGGCGATGTCCCGCTCGGCAAGCGCGCGGAACATGGCAGCGGCAACCCCGGTGTGGGAGCGCATGCCCACGCCCACCACCGAGAGCTTGGCGATGGCTGGCTCCGTCGCGACCCGGTGCGGGCCGACGACCTCGGCGATCACTGCGGCGGCGCGTTCGACGTCTCTCCGGGGCACGGTGATGGACAGGTTCGGCGTTCCCACCAGGCTGATGTTCTGGACGATCATATCGACGAAGATGGTTTCCTCGGCGACTCGGCGGAGGATCTGGGCCGCAAAGCCGGGGCGGTCGGGAATGTTCAGGACGGTCACGCGTCCTTGACGGTCGTCGAGCTCGATACCCGTGATCACCAGGTCCTCCAGGCCTCCGGCCGTCGCCGTTGGATTTGCCGGGGTGATGGTCGGACACCAACCGTCGTCGATCAGGGACCGAAGCTGTGGTTGCCGGCGCCGGAAGCCGGGAACGAAGGGCGCCGGATCGCCATCGACCGGGGCGTCGAGCCCGAATGCGCGATGCACCGCCCTGAGTGCCCACGTCGCCAGCGAGCGCTCGACCAGAACGCTGATCTTGATCTCGCTGGTGGTGATCATCTGCACGCCAACCTCGGCTCTGGCCAGCGCCTCGAGCATCGTGGCGGCGACGCCGAAATGAGTCTTCATTCCCAGGCCGACGACCGAGACCTTGGAAACCTCCGAGTCGGAGACGACACCCGCGGCGCCGATCTCTTGCGCGGCGGCGTTCGCCGCCTGAATCGCCGCCGCCTGCTCGTCGGCCGCCACGGTGAAGCTGACCTTGGCGGCTCCCTCCCGCATGATGTTCTTGAGGATCATGTCGACGGCGACATTGGCCTCGGCGACCCGGCGGAAGAGCGTGTGCAGGGACTCGGGACAGTCGGGGACGCCGTGCACCGTGATTCTGGCCTCGTCCCGCACCAGCGCCGCTCCGGTGACGCTCCAGCCCAGGCGGCGGGCGTCGCCGTCGGCGACAATCCAGGTGCCCGGATCATCGCTGAAGGCTCCTCGCACGACGATCGGAACGTCGTACTTCTTGGCAAACTCGATCGACCGCGACTGCATCACTCCGGCGCCCAGGCTGGCCAGCTCCATCATCTCATCGTAGCTGATCCGGTCGATCTTCCGAGCCTCCGGGACGATTCGCGGATCGGCCGTCGAGACCCCGTTCACATCGGTGTAGACCTCGCAGGCATCGGCCCCGAGAACGGCAGCCAATGCCACGGCGGTCGTGTCCGATCCACCTCGGCCCAGGGTCGTGATCTCCGCATTGTGATCGACCCCCTGAAAGCCCGCGACGATCACGATCTTGCCCTCGCCAAGTGCCTGAAAGACGCGCTCGGTGGAGATCTCGCGGATTCGCGCCCTGGTGTGCAGGCTGTCAGTGAGGATGCCGATCTGGGCCGCGGTGAAGCTGATGGCCGGTACTCCCAGCGACTCGATGGCAATCGCCATCAGGGCGACGCTCACCTGTTCGCCGGTGGCCAGCAGCATGTCCAGCTCGCGTGCCGGGGGCCGATCGCTGATCTGCCGAGCCATCGCGAGCAGGTCGTCAGTGGTGTCGCCACCTGCCGAAACCACCACGACCACTTGCGAGCCCTGACGATGCGCAGCGATGGCGCGACGGGCCGCACGCAAGATCTTCTCCGGATCGGCGATACTGGTGCCGCCGTATTTCTGCACGAGGAGAGGCACGTTTTCACTCCGCCGGTCGGCTCGACCGGCATTTCTAAGGGCCGCGTGACTGGTCACCAACGTCATTATCGGGTCCGCCAGCACGAAGACTCTTGCGTGCCGCAGCCAGTTGACCAAGCACGTAAGGGCAACCACCGTGCCCAACCTGGCCAGTAAATGGAAGTTGTTTAAAGCCATGTAGTTGCGAAACCACGGCGGCACCGAGGTGAAACCCCGGAAGGCGAATTGTCGTGCGAGTTGCAAGCCAGACCGCCGCAGCTTGCACGATGCACCAGGCTGGGCTGATGAAAACAGCCGTTTTTTGGAGTGCTTCTGGGTTGACATCGGGATGTGCATCTGTTGCGCTTGTCTCCGTTGAGGCATGGTTGCCCCCTTACGGAGAGTTCGCATGGACGCGACCACACGGACGTGCCAGCAAGCCAACGAGCCAGCATATACGACTTCCAAGCAGG
>JBEKTN010000480.1:0-5045 GCA_049516015.1 Isosphaeraceae bacterium
CCATGATGTTGTAGCCCGAATGAGATCGATCTCCGTAACAATATCCACTAAATCCCATAAACCCCGCGAATTGTCCAGAGCTGTGGAAGCTGGTAGCTAAATTACGAAATGGACATCTAGATCCCGCTTGAGGTAACCTCGCAGCCCCTGATTGTCGGCGAAGTACCAGGCCTCGAGATGCCATTGGGCGCACGCAAATTGCAGTTGCGCCCCGATCTTCGTGGGGATTCGGCCTGGCAACTGCTCGCGGAAGGGGCGAAGGACCTCGTCCGGAGTTCTGCCGTCAGTGTCGACAAGTACAACGAATTTGTCCGGTGGGGCAGCGATCCTTTCAAACCAGGAGGCCTTCAAGAGTTTTTCGGCCATTTCCATGTTGAGGGCCCTGCCTCCAGGCGGGATACGGATCTCAACGACCGCAATGTCTTCGGCCTTCAAGTGGGCCACAAGGTGAGGAAGCGAGCGCCGCTCGGTTTCGCCCGAAGCAATGACAACGACGCCTTTGCCCTTATCGACTAACCCCCGAACCCTTTGGTCTCGTAAAACTCGCCGAGGCCAAAGCCCGAGGCCTCCAGTGCCTGGCGGACGTCCTCTGGATTGCCCTCGCGATACACGCGCGTGCCCTGCTGATCCATGTGCCGAACAATACATACAGCCCCTGGTTCATTCAGGAAATCGAGCAGAAGAGGGGAGTGTGTCGTCACCAGGATCTGGACGCGACCCCGCGCCTTCAGGAGGTACTCGGCGAAGGCGGCCAAGGCTGTCGGATGCACATGGTTCTCGGGCTCCTCAATCCCGATCAAGTTACTTCCAGTCTCTCCGAACAGCGCCGTCATGAGGGCCAATATGCGCAGCGTACCGCTCGAGGCGCCGATTTGGTGTACGGGGAACCTCAGCCCTGGTTCGTGCTGCGCGAGTAAGACTCGGTATTCGGGATCCCGGGACTCTCGAAGCTCGATTTGCGTCGGAAGGCCCAAGACCGATTGGGTCGCCGATACGATTTGCTCGAACGCCTCCAGCGGAGGTCTCTGTAACGCGAGGAGACGCTCAGCGAGGTTTCGTCCCAAGGGATCAAGCCTGGACGAATCCAGGCCGGGTACGCTTAGCCGAAGCCAGAAGGGACTTGGATCAAAGAAGCCCCATCGATTCACGAATTCTGCAACGCCACGCGCTGCGAATGATGCGTCGGCTGTCGCGGCAGCGAGTGCGCAGGCAGTGGGAGCTAACGCCAGGGGGACCTGCTTTTCGCGCGAAAGCCACCACCCATCTCCGTTGTCGGCTGTCAGCAATCGCGTATCGCGCGACGGGGTCGCATGTCTTTCATACACCTCTTCGCGGACGTAAAAATCATTTACCCCGCGGCGACTCAGGCCTACCACCCATTCGTAGGTTACGTCGTTCTCCTTCAGTTCAACCGTCAATTGAACGTTGGATGCGTCCTCCCCTTTCCACGCAAGATTGAGAATACCACCGCGCGAGAAGACCGGAGGTCTGAAGTCCCGCTCTTGCACACCCTCATGGAGGAAGCGGAGAGCATCGAGTATTGTGCTCTTCCCCGAGGCGTTTGTCCCAATGAACAGGTTCAAATCGTTCAGGGGGATAGTTTCGTCGCGCAGGCTCCGGTATCGCAGCGCTTTGAGGCTTAGGAGCTTCATTCGCCAAACCTTCGACGCCAAAGGAGTTCACAGCCTGGGTCTGACTATATCACCCGAGAGGGGGCGCGAACAGCTTCGTCTGCTCGGGCTCCGCGAACCGCGACCGCCGAACAAGTGACTCAACGAGACATGATGTCTCACTCCTCCTCGACGCCCGCGCGCGACTTCTGGTACCTGTCAACGATCTGCTGCTGGACGTTCGGCGGGACGGGCTCGTAACCGCGTAGCTCCATGGTGAATGAGCCCTGCCCGGCCGTCATGCTCTTGAGGTTGGTGGCGTACGAGAGCATCTCGGCGAGCGGAACGATCACCTGGATGACCTGCAGACCGCCCGGAATGGCGTCCATGCCGGAAATGTGGCCGCGGCGGGTGGACATATCCGCGGAGATGTCGCCGAAGTGCGCTGCGGGAACAGTCACCTCGACCGAGACGATCGGCTCGAGCAGGACGGGCGCGGCCTTCTCGAAAGCCTTTCGGAACGCGGTGGCCGCGGCGGTCTTGAACGCTTGCTCCGAGCTGTCGACCGGGTGATCCTTGCCGAAATAGACCTCGACCTCGAAATCGACGACCTGGTTGCCCGAGATCACTCCCTTTTCCATCTGCTCGCGCACCCCCTTTTCGACGGCGGGGATGTACTGGCCGGGGATGGTGGCTCCCTTGACGGCGTTCACGAAGCTGAATCCCTTGCCCCGGTCGAGCGGCCGCACTCTCAGGTGGACCTCGCCGAACTGGCCGCGGCCGCCGGTTTGCTTCCTGTGGCGGTGGTCGGCCTCGGCATTGGCCGTGATCGTCTCGAGGTAGGGCACGTGCGGAATGTGCGTCGTCATCTCGAGCTTGTACCGGTTCTTGAGCCGCTGCTGAATGATGTCGAGATGAAGATCGCTCATTCCTGAGATCACCAGCTCATGGGTCTGCACATCGCGGCGGATCGAGAAAGTCGGGTCCTCATCGGCGATCTTGGCAAGCCCGGCCGAGATCTTCGCCTCGTCTTCGCGCGCCTTGGGCTGGACAGCCCGGGGAACCATCGGGGTCGGGAACTTGATCGGCCGGACCTTGAGCTGGGGGACCGTCGTATTGCCGCCGGCGTTGCTCAGGGTGTCGGAAACATGAAGCTCCTCGAACTTGGCAATCGCCACGATGTCGCCGGCGATGGCCTCCGACACCTCTTCCTGCTGCTTGCCCTGAAGCACGTAGATGTGGCCCGCCTTGCCGGTCTTGCCGTTGCGCAGGTTGACCAGCGTCGTTTCGGGCGTGATCCGACCGCTGACGATTCGCAGGTAGCCCATCTTGCCCATGAACTGGTCGTTGGTGGTCTTGAACACCTGGGCCACCAGCGTCCCCTCCTCGGCGGGCAGGATCTCCTCCTCTTCCGCGTCGGCCTGGCCGTCGCCCCGGGTGCCGAACCGGTGCACGTCGGCAGGGCTCAGACCGCAGGTGGAGATCAGGTCGAGCAGCTCTTTGACGCCCAGGTCCTTGCGGGTGCAGACGCACAGGACAGGAACGAGTTTCCCCGCGGCAATCGCATCGTGGGCGGCCTTGCGCAGCTCTTCCACCCCGATCGACTCTCCATCCAGGTAACGCATCATGAGCTCTTCGTCGGACTCGACGATCTGCTCGACGACCATCTGGTAGGCCTCGGTCGGGGGCAGCGGACACTCGGGCGGGTTTTCGTCGTGCTCCTGGAGTACGTCGATCACGCCGGAGAACGTGGTCCCGTGGCCGACCGGTACGTTGAACGGGACGCACTGCGAGCCGAAGTTCTCACGAATCGCCTCCAGGTCGGAGCGGTAGTCCACATTTTCCGCGTCCATCTTGGTGATGGCGATGAACCGCCCCAGCCCGAGCCGCCGCGCCTCCTGGAACAGCCGGCGCGTGTTGACTTCGATTCCGGCGGGTCCCGAGACGGCCAGTACCACGTTTTCCACGGCCGCGAGCGCGCTTAAGGCATTGCCGATGAAATCGGGATAGCCGGGAGAATCCACCAGGTGGACCTGCTTGCCGTTCCAGGCCAGATGCCCGAGGTGGCAATCGATCGTGAAATGCCTGCGCTTTTCCTCGTCATCAATATCCAGGGTGCTGGTGCCCTCGTCCACCGATCCCTTGCGAGCGATGGCGCCGGCCGCAAAGAGCAGGGCGTCGGCAAGGCTGGTCTTGCCCGACGCCCCATGTCCAGCCAGGGCGACGTTGCGGATGTCGGCGATGTGATAAGTCGTGGTCATTGGAATCTGATCTCCGGTTCGGCGGTTGTGCTGCCTTGGGGACGAGTTTAGCCGTGATGCGTCATGTTGGCGAAGCGGTCTCCCGATTACCTCCTGTCCCGGTTTACCGAGAGTCGCTGCGTAGAAGAACCGCCTCGACGTGAGCGATGGCCTCGACCAGCGAGAACGTCCCTTCATAGAGAGCACGACCGACGATGCAGCCGGCGATGGGCAACCGAGCCAGGCGCTGGAGGTCGGCCAGGCAGCCGACGCCGCCCGAGGCGATCACGGGCGTCTTGACACGCTCGGCCAGGGCGCGCGTGGCGTCGAGGTTCGGCCCCTCGAGGGTGCCGTCGCGAGCGATGTCCGTGTAGATAATCCCGGCCAGGGGGAGCCCCTCGAACTGGTCGGCCAGCGTGGTGGCGTCCACGCTCGAGGTCTCGAGCCAACCCTGCGTGGCGACCTTGCCCTCGCGGGCATCGAGCCCCAGTACGATCCGGCCGGGGTAGTTCTCGGCCATGGACCGGAACCAGTCCGGATCGCGCAGCGCCTGCGTGCCCACGATGACGCGATCGAGCCCGGCACTGAGCCAGCAATCGATCGTCGCCGCGTCGCGAATGCCGCCGCCGAGCTGGCACGGCACTCCAACGCGCTCGAGAATTCGCCGAACGGCCTCCACGTTCACCGGCTGTCCGGACTTCGCCCCATCGAGATCGACAAGGTGGATCAGGGTCGCCCCTTCGGCCTCCCATCGCGCTGCCATCGAGGCTGGATCGTCGCCAAAAACCGTCTCCTGGTCGTAATCCCCCTGGCGAAGACGGACGCACAATCCTCCGCGCAGGTCGATCGCCGGGATCACTCGCATGGGCGTTCACCAAAACGACAGAGGTCCTTCAACAAACACTCAATGTATCCCCCGGTCTGAGCAATCACAAGAAGCGACTGCTCTGGTGCTAGCTCTGAACAGATCGAGAGATCCGAAGGGCGGACGTTGTCCGTTGTCCGTTGTCAGTTGCGGCCCTACCCAATCGCAGAACGTCGCCGGGCCCCCGGCCGAAGGACGGGGTGGGCAGGGCTGACCTGATGAAAAGTTGGTCTTGACCTGCCAAAGTCACCTTGCCCGATTCTCCGTCTTTTGTTGCGCTAGTGCGGGTTTAGGGTGTTCCCAAGGACGCGGCAACAGGAGTGACGCATG
>JBEKTN010000481.1:0-5042 GCA_049516015.1 Isosphaeraceae bacterium
CTTGTTTTGGAATAATGAGACCGTGTTCTCTTCTACATTATTCCAAAAACCTGCGGGGTTTTCAAGCTTTTCTTGAGAAATCTTGCCCTCCGGGTTATATATCACGCTTGATTCAGGTCTAGGCCGTCAAGCGAAACATCGGCCGGTTTCCCACGGACTTCATGTTCCAACTCTCGACGAAAGAGCTCGAACGATGGAGATCACAGTTTGTGATGTCCAATCCCGCGGCGAAGATGGGCTTGCGGCGGCGGCCGTATGCTAGGCTGATGCAAACATGGGCTTGACTGGCAAAATGCCATACCGAGGTATATCTCGCTTCTGTTTTTGTTACGGACGTAGCGCGGACAGGGAACGACGAGAATCTGGGACACCGATATTCAAGTTGTTCGGAGTGTTTTCCCGTGAATGTCCCCGCCCACCGTAACGAAAGCGGATACCTCAGGACGTCCTCAAAAACCGTGTCAATAGCAACTTTGCATCAGCCTACCTCACCCTGCCTTCGGCCACCCTCTCCCAATGGCAGCGATTTTTGGGGGTCGGTTTATTTGACACTAACGGAAGCAGTAGTCGATTTGAAACCCGTAGAGCCAAGGGACGCGCGGGTCGATGTTCTCGGCCCGCAGCTTGGCTGGCAAGTTCTCATAGTGCTCTCTGAGCTTATCAGCATCAGGAGCGTTGTAGTACGTCACGAGGATTCTGTCCCCGTCGACCCTCACGTCCCCCTCCAGTCCCCCGAAGTACGCCGTGGCCATGTGCTTCGCGTCCCAACTCGTCGCGGGTGGAGCAAGCCGCTTGCGAAACCGATCGATCGCCGCTTGAGCGACCAGCCCCATCGTCATCTGGCCATAACGAATGTTGAGATTGCATGTCCCTGCACGATTCCAACCCAATGCCTGGTGAGCATTGAAGAATTCCTCCACATGCCATCGCTTGGGGAATTCTCCGGCCAGCTCCTCAACCTCGTCGCCAGCGCGGGTCGCGAGGAATGCGTTGAAGCAGTATTCCTCCGGCCGTTCCCCTTGCCGCTGGACGTATTGGTAGAACGGCCCGGCGTGGCTGTCCTGAGGCGTGTATGCCAACTTCGCGGTCGCATAGCCCGCCCACCGCGGCTGGAACACCTCTGGCGGCAGTGCCCTCAACTTGGCACGCAGGACAGGTCGGTTCAGCATCGGTACCAGAAGGTCGAATTTCGTCTCGGTCTTGACCTTATCCAGAAGCTCGACGGTGAAGTGTTCCGAATCGGCCAGGACCAGTACTTTGCCAGGCTCGGGATTGAGGATATCACTGGCCAATTTCAGCAGTTCCTCGGCCGCAGCCGCGGCCGTGCGTGCCGATGTGCCCGTGGTGAAACAGATCGGTTGGCCGGTATCGACATCCAGCGCGAAAAAAGTCTGAGCGGTCTTGATGGGCCGTTCCCGACTGTCATGGCGGTGGAGGCGCATATGCCGCTTGCTGAAGCTGCGGACGCGATGGGGATCGATGGCTAAGAGCCGGCCCGGGAAGTGACCTGAGGCGCGGCGGATCTTGCCGAGAGCCACCTGGAAATTCAGACTGTCGGCGACGGTGCGAGCCGCGAGCAGTTCGTGGACGGCCATGTCACTGGCGAGAAACGGTAGGCCGTTGGCCAACTCGAAGATCCGCTGGTTCAAGGTGCGGCGGTGCCGCAATCCGGTGCGGCACAGCGCCGCCTCGTGAATCAGTTGCAACGCGAGGCGCGGTCCCACTCGCTCCGGGCGCTGTCCCGTCCAACCGCAGACCAAGTCCCAGGCCCCCAAGCGGAGCAACTCGGGGACGAGGAGCCAGATGCCGGCCAGGTTTCCCACGACCTTGTCGGCAAGAAACTGTCGCACGCCGTACTCGATGCTCCGCGGATCACAGGGGATGGGCTTGGTGCGATTCCGCTTGGTCTGGACCACGATGGGCGGTTCAGATCCCGGGCGGTAACGGTAGAGTTTTTTTTTGAAGGCCGTATTTCTCGATGACGCGTTCCACGCTTCTGGTGCTGATCTGGAAACCGGCCTGGCGGAGTTTCTGAGCGATGATGTCGGCCGAGGCGTCGGGATCGAGAAAGCGTTGGCGGATGACCTGTCGCTCGACCTCGTCGGTGCGGACGTAGTTGGTTTTGGGGCCGCGTTTCTGGGGCTGGAGAGCCAGTGCACCATTCTCTCCGAATAGTTTGAGCACTTGATAATAGCGTTGTCTGGTGACGCCGTACTTGAGGGCAGCCCCGGCAGCACCGAGCCCTTCGCACTCCCCTTCCATGAGCATCATCACCCGCGGAGTGATCTCGTCGTTGGAGGGGATGATCAGTTCGCCCGCGGTCCCAATGATGCGGCGTTCGGGCAGTTCGAATCTCATGCTCCTCTCCTGGCCTCGGGGTTGGGCACTGGAAACGCGTCGGGCACATCGCCCTTGAGGATAGTCGGGCCGAGCGTGCATGTCAAATACAATATGGCGGTAATCTGCGGGAAAGCGCGGGGAGTCCCCAGCGATTTCAGGGGCAGCCGGGCCAGTTACCGCCATACTTGATTTTACACGAATTGTCGGTGATGAGGGGCGGGTGTTGCGGGCGGTGAGGGCGGGCCTGATCGTTGCAGGGGGTAGTGCTGGGAGCATACTCGGCGGGCCGAGTAACAGATCGCGGACGTTGGTCGGTGGCTTGAGCCTGGTGAAAAAGGACCGAGCGCTCGAGCTAGGCTGGGTGGAAATAAAGCCCAGGCCGCGCGACTCATGCCAGGAGGAATCTCCCAGCGCAGAGCACCAACTCCGATCGAACGGCCCCGGTGATCAGCGCCCCGCCGCGTGCATCGAGAACGTTGAAAATCAATGCAGCCCCAAAAATCGCTGCCGGCGGGAGAGGGACAAAATCCCTTCTCCCGCCGGGAGGAGGTGCCGCGGAGCGGCGGATGAGGGGGGTCAGCGCCTCGGCCAGTACCGCCCCTCACCCGGCCTTCGGCTAGGCTGATGCGAAGTTGGCCTTGACAGCCAGCCCTTTCAACACGGATTCTCGGCCTCTTCTATAAGGCGGTAAGTCGAGAAGTGTTTGTGTTTTCTGTTGTAAACCGGCTTCTTGTCCGGAGGCTTCTTCGGCCCGCGCTGATTGCGGAGCAGTTCTGCCATGTTCACCTGCCGAGCAATCTCAGTGAGCAAGCTGACCATTTCCTCCGCTCCCAACTTCCGCCATCCTACCCACATGTCTGCTCGAATGTACTTCGCCAACGTCCGATACTCGGCCGAGATTTCGTCCGCGAGATAGTACCCTGACACTTCTGCCTCGGCTTCCTTCCCGTGGGCCGCTCGAAGCGACCCTCGCACCACCGCGAGTGCGTTGCTGGCCACCAACGACATCGCGAACGCAAACAAAGCCGCCTTCGGCTTTCCCAGCCCTGGCACTTCGCAGTGCAGCGAGACGGTTAGGAACTGAAATTGCGTCTCGATGGTCCACCGCTGGCGATAAATCTCCGCGATGACCATCGCCGAGACCGTGTCCGGCAAGTTGGTCAACAGCCCGATTACCCGCTCGCCGTCGCGCGTCTTCTCGAAGAGGCGGATCTCGATGCGTCGCAGGAGCAAGGTCGCGCCGGTTTCGGGATCAGTGGCTTGAACGCTCTGCTCATAAATCGTTCCCGTCTCGGTCTTGCCGCACTTGACCAATTTGCTGAGAGGCGTGACGGGCAGATTGATCTTATGTTGTCGGCCAATGAAGAAAGCGCCGCGCTGCGCGATGCCGAAAGCGAACCCCCTCGTCGTAAAATTGCGGTCGAAGACCAGCAAGTCGTTGGGCTGTACACGATCCAGGACGTATTCGAGCAGGGCGCGTTCTTGGGTGTAGGCATCCTCGCAGAGCACCAGATCGCTGATCAGGCCCAAGTCCGGCTCCAAGATCACCAGCGACTTCCCCGGCAAGCAGGCGTTGAGCCATTGACGCAACGCCCCGAGCCGATGATCGGTTCCCGTCAGAACATTGCCATCGAGGATCCGGGTGCGGTAGCCCGGAAGAATCGGTTCGCCGACCCGCGGCAACTTTTTCAGGATCGGCCTCAGCTTCTCGGCGCAGAAGCGGACAATGGCCTCACTGAGATTGGGATTCATCCGTCCCAGTTTGCCGTAAAGTGCTTGATAACTGGTGGAGATCGTTGGTTCCGGCGCGGCTTGGTCGGCAGTGTAGGCCGCGAACACGGAGGCACGCTGGCCTGCGGAAACCTGGATGAGCAAGTTGACCAGTGCGTCGATCGTCAACTCAAGGGTAAATTGTTCGGGAGCATGTACCTGGAGAAGCTCTTCCAGAGCCTCCGCGTCCAGGAGAGATTCCATGATGCCACGGACCATGACGCCGAGCGGTGCTGCCTGACAATGTGGGAGAATCTCAATCGGAATCACCAGGAAACGTGACTGAGCGAGGAGTTTCTCAAGACGGTGGAACTCCCTGGAACGACGAGCGTGGGCACGGGCATTGGCCCGAGCGCGGGCAGCGGCACGAGTACATGACGGGGGATGCATCCTCGCCTCGGCAATTTGGAGGGACGTAATCCGTTACCTTGGCTCATGATAATGCAAGGGGCGACGTGTTGAAAGGGCTGGCTCGAAGATCGTCTTGATCTCGGCAACGAAGGCAGGGATTTCCGCCCGGAACTCGGCGTCGGTTTCAGCGGCTTGGAGGTAGTTCAGGAACTTCTCCCCGATGAGGTAGTCGAGGGCATTCTGAGTGCCGAATTCAGCCTCGATCTGCCGGGTCGCTTCGCACTGATCCTTCCAGATTTCGCAAAGCTTCATGATCCCTCCTCCAGATGCTCCTTGCAGTAGTTGAGAATGGCTTCGGCTCGTTTCTCGTCCACGAGATCGAGGGCGAGATGGGCGGTCACGTAACAGACAGCAAACGCCAACAACGGCTTCGATTCAAGACCGTGGTCCACCCCCTCGGGACCGGAGTTGACGACGTAGTTCGCCAGCGCCGTTTCCGTGACTCGATTCGCCTCTCGACCCAGCAGCTTCCTGCCCCGGAACTTGAGACAGATGAGGGGAGCCAGGTGGAACAGGTTGGC
>JBEKTN010000482.1:0-5033 GCA_049516015.1 Isosphaeraceae bacterium
GTAACTGGGCGTTTCTCTGGATTTCGACGGCTCGTTATTCAAAATGATCGATGCGTTCTAACGTACTCAGATTTAATGCTTTACGGCGTTCTTTGTGGTGGACCCGGCGCTGTAGAATTAGGTCTTCACCATGACGATGATCTCCGAAACGATCGAGCCCGAACTCAAGGGGGCGGAACGGCAGGAACTCTCGCACCTCGACTACTTCCACCGCAAGATCGAAGAACTCCGCAACCGGGGACTGATCGCGGGAGATTCGTTCGAGACGATCAGTAGCGAAATTCGGCTCCGGCGGGAAGCCATTGATCGGCACGGAGTCTACCGGGTCCAGTTCGGTCGGGCCCGAAAGCTCGTGGCGAACAAGAACCTTGCCGGGGCGAAGGAATGGGCCGAGCGTGCCCGGCTGACGGAGCCCGATCAGCGCGAGGCGTGGGAACTCGAGGTCAGCGTTTGCGGAACACTCGAGCGCTACGACGATGCCATTGCCCTCTGCAGAGAGGCGGTCAAGCGTTTTCCGGACATGGCCAGCACTCTCTTGCAACTGGGCGTCGAACAGCTTCGCCGTGATGAAGAGCAGAAGCGCCGGGCGGAGTTGGCCCGGGACCGCGAGCGGCGGGTTCCGCGGCAGGAGCAGAGACCTATCCGGAAAGAGCCCGAACCGGTCCTCTCCGGCGTTGAAGCCATCGCACCGGACGTCTCCGGCGCTGGAACCATCTCACCCGAGGTCTTGTCCGCCGAGCACGAGCCGCCGCCACCTGCCCTTTCGTGGTCGAGCGTGGCTGGCGAGTTCTTGCAGGTGCACTGGCAGAAGCTGATCCTCTGCCTGGCTGTCCTGCTGATCGTGGTGAGCTCGACGGTGGGGGCTCACTTGCTGCTGGGCGAGAAGCTCTGGTCGCCTTTGGGAAAGTGCTCGCTGGCGATGGTGGCAACGCTCATGTTCGCGGCCCTGGGCATGGTGCTCGTTCGCTGGGGGGCGGAACGCGCCGGGCAGATGATGCTGGTCACCACGCTGATCGTCGTGCCGATCCATTTCATGCTGGCCGGCGAGCTGCGGCTGGTGCTCGAGCCCTCCGCGTGGAGACTTTGTGGGTTTGCCATTCAAGTTATGGCATTACTCGCCCTCTCGCGCACTGTCGGCGGCATGCTGGTGCCGGGCAAGGATGCCTGGTACCTGACCGTGCCCTTGATACTCATGAGCGTCATCAACGCCACGATGGCCCGTCACGTCGCGGGGCCCTGGGAGTGGCAGTTCGCCGCATTTCAGGCACCAGAGCTGGTGTTTCTGTGTGCCGTCCTGGGATTGAGGCTCCGCAACTGGGAGCCCTCCGACCTGGCAAACCGCTGGTTCGGCAACCTGTTGCTGGGCCTCTTGGGCTTCGCTCTGGTGACGAGCCTTGTCCGCACGGGCGTTTACGCGCTCGAGATCCCTCCGTCTCTGCACGCGGTGCCGGTGATGTTCATCGCCCTGGGCTGCGTTCATGGCGCACGCTGGATTTCGGCTTACGAGCCGGACGTCCGGCAAGTGGCTCTCATGCGTCTGGGAGGCCATATTCTGGCGGGACTCGCCTTCGCGCTGGCCCTGGCACATCCGCCGGAAACGTCGGCCCTGTTCAGCGGCAATACCCTGGCGGTCGCGGTGCTTGGTCTGCTCTTGTTTGGCGGGTCGCTTCGTGCGGAGCGCCAGCCCGCGTATCTTTACCTGGGTTTCGCGGCTTTCTTCCTGAGTTGTTTCGGAGCCTATCATTTCGTCCGCGACCTGCTCTTGCCGATCGAGGGTCCGGCGCGGCAGGTGCTCATGTGGGCCGGTCGGCTTCCAGGCCCGTACCGGGCGATCAACGGCCTCATGTTCAACCTGCTCCTGGGCATTCTGGCCCTCATCGTCTCGCGCCGCTGGAAGGATGAGCGATTGGCCCTCCATTGCCACTGCCTTGGCGTCCCGTTTTCCGTCGCGGCCTGTGCCTACAGCGGGTTCGAGCCGAGAGCGGCGATGATCTGCCTGTCGGGCTACACGGTTCTCTATCTGCTGGCAACCCGGGTCTTCGCATCGCCTCGCGTGCAGTACCTGGCGATTGCATCGCTGGCCGGAGCGGCCTACTTCGGTTCGACTCTGCTGCCGGCAATCACCCTTGGCCAGCAGGCGCTGGGCGCCGCGACGATCGGGCTCTTCTGCTCCCTGGTAGTCCTTCTGCTGCGCGGCTGCCGGTCGGCTGAATCGTTCCGGTTGCCGTGGACTCACGGTGCCCTGACCCTTTCGGGCGTGGCGCTCGTCGCGACGACGATCGCGATGCTTCAGGTCGGCGCCACCTCGTTTCTGGGTAGCTGGAGCTTCCTGATCGTGAGCCTGACCGCGGCCGCGGTGAACCTCGACCGGCGAGCAGCGGCACTCGGCTGCCTGGCCGTGCTCTGCGCCAACGTGGCAGCCGGCCTGGCACTTGTCACGGGGGACGTTTCGTGGCATTGGGCCCTTGGCCTCGACCGGTACGCGATCGTCGCGGGCTTGGCCGGACTGGCCGAGGTTTGCCTGGGGGCGTGGACTGGTTTTGGCCGTCACGATGAGAACCCTGCCGACCGCATCTCCGACTGCCATGCCTGGCCGTTGCGCCATCTGGGGCTGGTCCTCGCGGGCATGGCGGTCGGGCTCAGCGCCGCGTGTGTGCCCATGCCGCTCGCGGGCGAGAACGCCATCCGGCTGATCAACCTGGCGATCGCTCTGGGCGCCAGCTCGACGGCGTTCGCGATCGGTTCGTCAGTGATCTACCGCTCGGAATCGCTGGCGCACGTGACGGTCTGGACGGGCCTGGCCAGTTACTTCTGCGGAGTGCTCGGAGTCCTTGTGCGAGCTCAAGTACCGCACGTTGCCCCGACCGTGCTGATCGCTCTGGGCGCGGCATGCCTGTTGCTGTTCGAAATCTGGAATCGGCTGCGGCTGGCGCATCTCCGCCGACCTCTGCTCTACGGTTCGGTCGCGCTGGTCGTCGCGGTGATTCCCATCGCTTTCTTACTCTGGCGTCCGGGCTTGCATGTCGGCATGGCCCTCGCCCTCTCCGGGCTGGCGCTGGTCGCGATTCCAGGAGAGATGCCGAGGCGTGAGCTGGTCTACCTCGCGCTGGTCGCATTTTTCGGCGTCTGGCTCAAGGGACTCGACCTCAAGGCTCCGACATTGTCTTTGTGGTTCGGGCTGGCGTTGGGTTCTCTACAACGCTGCACTGTGGGTGCTCTGGGGAACGATGGGGTGGCAGCTTGCCGACCATACCCAGTTCTACTTTGTGCCGGTCGGACTCTCGGCCATTCTCTTCGCCGAGTCCAACCGCCGCGACTTGGGCCGGGAGACCGTCAACGCCATTCGATCGGCCGGCCTGATCACGACCTACCTGGCTCTGGCCGCCCCGATCTGGCAGTTTCGTAGTTTCGGAGACTGGGTGGCCCTCTTGCTGGGCTCGCTTCTGGGCCTGTTCGCGGGCATTGGCCTGCGCGTCCAGACGTTCGTCTGGCTTGGTCTGGTGACTTTCCTGGCCGACGTGCTCTACGAGCTGGGCAGAGTCAGCCTGGACCATGCCCTGGCCAAATGGGCGATCATGCTCAGTCTGGGCATTCTGTTGGTCTTCTTCGTGGCCCTGAACGAGAAGAAGCAGATCGTGGCGACGGTGCGCGGGTGTTTTGATGAGGTCCGCACCTGGGAATAACCGTCCCCGCCGGGCGGATCAAAGTCAGCCGAACGAGCGAGAGCCACGCCGATGACTGCCTGGAAAGGCATCGGCGGCAGCCAACCTCGAAACGCGCGCTCGCCGCCGTCAGGAAACAACCAAACCTCAGCGCGGAAAACAACCAACGGTGCGGCCCAGGCACGCTGCAAGGTTGGCCTTGACATGGCCAAACCGCCTCGTGAGATGTTATCGGTTTTGTTGCGCTCGGGCGATGGGAGAGTGGTCCCCACCAATCAGCGAGAAGAGACAGGCATGGAAGCCACCGTGGAAGCGCCTTCGGCTCAAACTCGCAAGGACTACACAAGCCGGCCCGGCGCTTTGAGCCGCTTCTTCCGCATGAGCCGAGATGGGTGCAAGAGCAAGTACAAAGACCTCAAGGCCACCGTCAAAGGCGACAATGTACCGGCGATGTGCCTCGCCGATGGCGCGACGCAGGCTCTCGGCGGACTGCAAGACAACCATCAGGTGAACATGATTGGGCATCAAGCAATATGCCCAGATCGCGACCTGCTCTGCGCGGCAGAATTGCGCCATGAGCTCGAGGTAGTGCTGGTAGTCTTCCTCACCGAAGAATGTCTCTTGTCCGCGGTTTCCCCGCTGGGTGACATGGTGGGGCATGCCAGGAGCTATCACACGTGCCAACCGAGCCATGGTGGGAAACTAACCCGGCCACAACCCCGCGTCAAGAGTTAGCGCGGTTTGCTCGCGCGTTGCATACAGCGATCAAGAAAGGCCGTGGCGCGCATACCTTCTCCTGCGGGAGAAGGTGCCCCGCAGGGGCGGATGAGGGGATGAGATGCGCGCCTTGGCCGGCAAATTGCCCTCATCCGGCCGTTCCGGCCACCTTCTCCCCGCGGGAGAAGGGGACGAAAGGGGCCATCCACATTTCCTTGGTACCGGAGAGTGGGTGGCCCCATCCAATCCCCAATCTGCCACTCCTGAGCCAGTCCGCAGATCGCGTGGGCGGTCTCTGCCTTCGACTCAAACTGGTTCGCGAAGATCTCGAGTACACCCAGGTCATCTCTCACGACAATCACGCTCTGGGAACGGCCCACGCCTTCGGCCACGTCACAGCCAAGACGGACCTTGAATCGGTGCACCAGCTCGGAGCGTCTGCAGAGCGGCCGCGGTGGCGTCGCTGAGAGCAGGATTCAGCCACTCTTGCGGGATCAATCTCTCGCTGGCCAGTTTGGGCCTCCGCGCCAGGACGTGCGAGCGATACCACGGGCTGTTCTCGCCTGGCTCGCGGCCCACGGCTTCCAGCCAGACCTTGTCTGCAAGTCCCACTGGACTGCGGGCAAGGTGGGCGTGCGGGCTCATGGTGCTTGG